>NZ_JBHSWW010000038.1:0-15987 GCF_042661865.1 Halorubrum tibetense | reverse complement strand
GCGATCGACGGGCCGCCCGCCCGTGTCGACGACGCCCGATGTTCGGGGTGTACGTACCGCGAGACGTGTGGCACCGGCCGCCGCTCGCTCCGGTCGCTGCTCGGCTGACGGTCGTGGGCCCGCCCCCTACGGCGAGAACGACGTCCCACACTCGGTACAGGTGAACCGGAACCGCCCCTCGTCGGTGAGCGCGGCTCCGTGGACACGCTCCCCGCCGCAGTCGCGACAGGTCGCGATAGTGCGGATCGCGTCCCAGTCGTGACGTGCCCCGGGGGCCCCGAACGCCCACGCGGTCACGTCGCTCGTGGCGTCCTCACGGACGAACCCCGACTGGAACTCCCCCGGCGCGAACCGGATCAGCTCGCCGGCGGTCACGTCGACGTGCTCGCGCTCGCGGCCGACCTCGAACGTGGCGGTTCCGGAGAGCACGTAAAACACCTCCTCTTGGTCCTCGTGAGTGTGGAGCCCGCCGGCGAACGCGTCGCCCGGCGCGAGCTCGAAGTAGTTCATCGCGACGTGGTCGGTACCGAGCGCCCGCGACACCGGCTTTCGCAGGTCGTGAACGCCCATCGGGTTGGTGACGACGTCGACGTCGTCGATAGCGACTTTCCGCATAGGTGTTTCCTCTCGGGGCGTCGGAATAATCACCGGGGCTGACGGGAGGTGGAGTCGGGAGACGACGAGGAGTACTCCGTCGGACAAAACCTGACACGACCCGGCAGCTTATACGGGTGTGACCCGTCGGCACGGGTACGAATGACACGACACGATCGTGCTCGTTCGGAGGATAGAGGAAGTCGCCTCGCGGCGGCTGGCCGCGAAATCCGCCGAACGTAACGACCGATCAGACAGCCGGGACCGCTCGTCTCACGACGGCGTGGCCCCCACCGACACCGATACGGAGACCCTTTTGAACCCATTCACACACCTCGAGGAGGTACAGCTACTGGACACGACGCTGCGCGACGGCGAGCAGATGCCCGGCGTCTCGCTCACGCCGGCTGACAAGGTCGACATCGCTCGCGAGCTCGACGCCGCGGGGGTCCACGTCATCGAAGCCGGATCGGCGTGCACCTCGGCGGGCGAGCGCGAGGCGATCCGTCGGGTCGCCCGCGAGGGCCTCGACGCGACGGTCACGAGCTTCGCGCGCGGGGTACAAGCCGACGTCGACGCGGCGCTCGACTGCGACGTCGACGGGATCAATCTCGTCGTCCCCGCATCCGACAGACACGTCGAGACGAAGGTCGGATCGAGCCGCGACGCGGTCGTGGAGACGACCGTCGAGCTCGTCGAGTACGCCACGGACCACGGCCTCTGGGTCGAGGTCCTCGGCGAGGACGGCTCGCGGGCGGATCTCGACTATCTCGAACGGCTCATGGGTGCGGGACTCGACGCTGGCGCGGACCGCGTCTGTTACTGTGACACGGTGGGTGCGGCCGGCCCCGAGCGAACCGCCGAGGTCGTCTCGCGGCTCGTCGAGCTCGGGCCGACGAGCCTCCACACGCACGACGACCTCGGCTTCGGGCTGGCGAACGTCCACGCAGGGCTGGAGGCGGGCGCGGACACCGTCCACGGCACGGTAACCGGCGTCGGCGAGCGCGCCGGCAACGTCGCGCTCGAGGAGGTCGCAATCGCCCTGGACCGGTGTTACGACGTCGATACGGTCGCGCTCGACCGCCTCTACCGGCTCTGCCGCCGGGTCGCCGACGTCACGGGGGTGGCGATCCCCCCCAACAAGGCGGTCTGTGGCGCCAACGCCTTCGCGCACGAGTCCGGGATCCACACTGACGGGACGCTGAAGGACGGGGCGATGTACGAACCGTACCCGCCGGAGACGGTCGGTCGCGAGCGGCGGCTCGTGTTGGGGAAACACGCCGGACGCGCGGGCGTCGCCGCCGCGCTCGCCGAACACGAGATCGACGTCACGGAGACGGACCTCCGCGAGGTCGTCTCGCGGGTGAAAGAGCTCGGCGACCGGGGAAAACGCGTCACGGACGCCGATCTGCTCGCGATGGCCGAGGATGTCCAGGGTCGCGAGCGCGACCGCAACGTCGAGCTCGTCGACCTCTCCGCGACTTCGGGTGGGAACCTCCCCACCGCGTCCGTCCGGCTCCGCGTCGGCGACGAGGAGCACGTCGCCTCCGGAACCGGGTCCGGACCGGTCGACGCCGGATTGGAAGCGGTGCGAACGGCGCTCCAGCAAGGGAACGGGGCGGACGGAGCGGACGGCTCCGCTGGGTCGGACGGCTCCCACGTCGACGACGCCGCCTTCGAGCTCGACTCGTATCACGTCGACGCCATCACCGGCGGGACGGACGCCGTCGTCACCGTCGCGGTCGACCTCTCCCGCGGGGACCGCTCCGTCTCCGTGTCCGCCGCCGATGCCGACATCACGCGAGCTAGCGTCGTCGCGATGGTCGACGCTCTCGACCGACTCTCGGCGCTGGAGGCGAACGATGCGGACAAAGACGCCGGCGTCACACGCCCTTCCGAGTAACCGCTACAGTACGCCGCCGTCCTCGCCCATCCGCCGTCCAGCGATCACGCTCGGAGTCCCGCTCGTCTGAATGATGTTGAACGCGGTCATCAGGTCCGACCGCGAGATGAGCCCGACGAGCTCCCCCTCCTCGTTCGTCACCGGGAGTCGCCCGACGTCGTGTTCCTGCATCACGCGCAGCGCGGTCATGGCATCAGTATCGGCGGCCACGGTCGCGACGTCGGTGACCATCACGTCCTCGACCCGGTAGGCGTCGCGTTCCACCTCTCGGATGCCCCGGGCGTCTTCCAGCGTCACCATCCCGACGAGCCCGGCGCGGTCCATCACCGGGTAGCCGGTGTGTCGCTCCTCGAACATCCGACTCATCAGCTCGGCGACCGAGGTGTCCTCGGTCACCGTGTGGAGCGCCTCGCGTCGAGTCATCACGTCGGCGACGGTGACGTCTTCGAATGCGGCCTTCAACGTGGTCTGTTGGGCCTCCCCGGAGGCGGCGATGTAGACGAAGAAGGCGAGGAGGATCAACAGCAGCTGGAAGGTGAACAGCCCGACGAGCCCCATCAGGAACGCGAACACCTTGCCGACCGCGGCGGCCTGCTGGGTCGCCTGCGCGTGCGGCCGGGTCCGCGCCATGAGCGCCCGCAACACCCGTCCCCCGTCCATCGGGAACGCGGGGAGCATGTTGAAGACGGCCAACACCACGTTCAACAGCGCGAGGTAGCCGAAGACGAACAGGACGGCGTTCGATCCCGTGGGCGCGAGGAGGAACACGCCGTAACAGGCGGCACCGACGCCGAGACTGACTATCGGCCCCGCGACCGCGATCCAGAACTCGTGTTTCCAGTCCTCGGGGAACTCCGTGAAGCTGGCGAGGCCGCCGAGCAGCCAGAGCGTGATCGAGTCGATCTCGTAGCCGTACCGCATCGCGACCAGCGAGTGGCCGAACTCGTGGAGGAGCACGCCGCCGAACAGCCCGAGGCCGGCGGCGAGCCCGAGCGCCCACGGCGTGAGCCCGCCGGTGATCGCCGTCGCGTCGATGCCCGCGCCCATCGTCTCGTTCATCACTTCCGCGATCGTCGCCACCTCGGCGCCGATGAGGTACGCGAACAGCGGCAACACGATCAGGAACGTCCAGTTGAGCCTCACCGGGATGCCGACGACGGTCCCGATACGGAGTCCACGCATACCTTTCCGTTCGGCTGGCCCCCGCTTAAACGTCCGGTGGTCAGTAACGGGCGGTCGTCCCGATTGCCCCGCCGTCTGTATATAAGTCGCGTCGGTCACACATGTCGAATATGGACGAGCCGACCGACTCTGCCGAGCGTGAACCGACCGATACCACGGATATCGCCGCCGATACTGCTACCGCCACCGACGCGTCCGCCGTCATCACGCGTGGCACCGATGTCACGTACGAAGCGGTTGCCGCCGCCGAGGGGCTACGAAAAGGGGTACTGATCGACGAGTCGGACGGGGCACCGACGTTCGCGCTTCGACGATTCGAACTCGCCCCGGGCGCCGAGGTCCCTCGTCACACCAACGCGGTCGAACACGAACAGTACGTCCTCTCGGGCGAGTACGTGGTCGGAGTCGGCGACGCGGAACACGTCGTCTCGGCCGGCGACGCCCTTCTCATCCCTGCCGGCGTCGAACACTGGTACCGCAACGAGGGCGACGACGTTGGCGCGTTCCTCTGTGCGGTGCCGAACGGCGACGACACGATCGAACTCGTCGAGTGACGGTTCGCGGACCGTCGAGGGGGGATCAGAACGAGTACGGCGTCGTGCCGCTGATCGTGACGGTTCGACCGGCTATCTCGTAGGACGGCTGACCGAGGAAGTCGGCGAACTGCCCGCTCTCCTCGATGTAGCGATCGATGTCGCGCTCGACGACATCGGCCTCGTCGAGGAACACCAACACCTCGGAGCGGTCGATCTCACGGCCGGTGATCGTCTCCGAGCGACCCGACGCGACCTGGTTCCGGAACTCGCCGAACTCGGGGTCGTTGTTCTCCGTCCGTTCGAACGTCTCACCGGTCACCTGATGGCCCCCCGGCAGGCGGTCGAGGAGGTCACTCATATCCGAGAGCGCGTCGGTGTACCGGGACACCTCGCCGGCTTCCGTATCGAGGAGCGTCGTGACGAGACGTGTCGCGTCCGCGTCCTCCCCGTCGTGGCTCGCCTCGATGACGGTGTCCCCGGAGACCGCGATCGCGCGGCTCCCGAAGTCGTCGCCGTCCTCGTAGATCGTCAGGTCGCCCTCGCTCCGGTCCCGCCCGTATCCGCCGTTTCTCACGTTGGTCTCGATCCAGTCGGCGTCGAACGAGCCGAAGTACAGGTCGAACGAGTAGTTCGCACTCCCCGTGCTCATGCTCGCGCTGACCGTGTTATCGACGTCCGTGACGCTCACCGACCCGAAATCGAGGCTCGGCCTGAACGTCGTCTCCAAGACGAGGTCGTCGACCGCTTCGGCCTGCGCCGCCGGGGATCTGGCCTCGAACGAGTAATGATCGAGATCCGAGTCGATATCGCGCGGATCGGGAAGCCACGTGCCGACATCGCTGATATCGCCGCCGTCGCCGCCGATAAAATCGGTACACCCGGCGAGCCCGGCCGTCGCCGCAGCGGAACTTCCAGCCAACAGGAACTGTCGTCGGTTCATGTATACATTACTGATATGTATTCGGATATATGGGTTTTGATAAGTTACCGAAACGAACACGGTCGGAACGGAGTGTCAGTCGCGAGATCGGAACTCCATCGTCGGGCGGATCAGAACTCCATCGTCGTCACCTGCCAGTAACTCACTGCGAGCGGGATCGACAGCCATCCGATCAGTATCACGAACGCGAACGGTCGCGACGTCAGTAACGAGGCCTCTTCCCCGGCGACGATCCCAGCGACGAACGGGTCGTCGCTCGGTAGCCCGACCGTCGCCGCCGCCTGATACGCGTTCTGTGGACTCAACCGAACAAAGGTAGTGTACCACGCTGGGAGCGGCGGCTCCGGCGAGGCCGTTCCGGTCACGGCGTATCTGGCGAGGAACCCGGCGAGCTCCCAGAGGAACTGGAACACCACGAAAACGCCGAACCCGCCCCAGGCTGCACGGGACGGGGAGGCGGTCGCCGCCGATATCGACGTGGTGAACGCGAGATACACACCCCCCAACAGGAGGGTCGCGGCGACGAACGTGAGGTACGGCCCCACGGCGAACGACGTAACCGTCAGATACAGCGTCGCCGCGCCGACGGTGAACCCGACGAGGATGGCGGCGGTGACGACGCCGAAGCGTCCGAGAAACTTTCCCACCAACACGTCCCGACGGGTGTGTGGCAGCCCGAGTAGACAGTAGATGCCGCCGTCGGCCACTTCGCCGGCGATAGCGCGGTATCCGACCAGTACACTGATCACCGGCACGACAAGCGCCGCGGGCGAGAGCAGCCCGAACAGGATACCGAACGTCGCGGGATCCACGTCGGCGTCTATGAGGGTCGGGACGTTCGTTGCGACCACGATACCACCACAGATGAACGTGGCGAACAGCACGACGAGTCCCTGAAGCGTCCGTGACCGGATCGCGTCGACGAACTCCTTTCGTGCGATGACGAGGGCGCTCATTCGACCACCTCGGTACCGGTCGTTCGATCGAGGAACGCCTCCTCGAGCGACGAGGTCTCCGTCGTGATCCCCTCTATCGGCACGGGACTCTCTCCTATCGCGTCGATCACCGTCGATATCCTGTCCCGGCTGCACGATACGCTGACCGAGCGACCGTCGACGTCGACGGTTTCCACCCCGTCGAGACGGCATAAGCGGTCCACGAGCGGTGTCGGCGCGTCCCCGGTCCGGATGTCGACGACGGCCCGTGCACTGGCGGAGTCGCGGAGCGTCTCGACCGTTTCGTCGGCGACGAGCCGCCCGTCACGGAGGATCCCGACGCGGTCACACACCGCCTCCACCTGTGTGAGGTCGTGACTCGAAAAGAACACGGTTGCGCCGTCCTCGACCGCTGCTCCGATGACCTCCCTGAGGCGGGCCGTCCCGGCGGGATCGAGCCCCGTTGCGGGCTCGTCGAGGACGAGCAGCTCCGGTTCGCCGACGAGCGCCATCGCGAGCAACAGGCGCTGGCGCATCCCCTTCGAGTAGGAGGCGACCCTGCGATCCGCGTCCCCTCGGAGCCCGACGCGGTCGAGCAGCGTTGATGACTCCGCCTCGACACCCTTCGAGGCGGCGGCGAACTCGACGTGTTCACGCCCGGTGAGACGGTCGTAGCCGTCGAACCCCTCGGGAAGCACACCGACGCGTCGGCGGACTTGCCGCGGCGTCGCCATCACGTCGTGACCGAACACCTCGACGCGTCCACGATCCGGCCGGACGAACCCCAACGCGAGGTGGATCGCGGTCGTCTTACCCGCGCCGTTCGGCCCGAGGAAGCCGAACGTTTCGCCCGGATCGACGACGAGCGAGAGCTCCTCCACCGCGACCGTCTCGCCGTATCGCTTGTCTACGCCACGAAACGCGAGCGCCGGTTCGGCCACGGTCACACCCCCACGTGACGGCGACGTTTCACGAGGTAGTACGTCGCGTACCCCGGGATCACGAACGGGACGAATAGTCCCACGACGGCGATCAGCGTGTGGAGCGACCGGTCGGGGCTCCAGTCGCCGGTAACGTCCCGCACCGAGCCGAGGTCACGATACACCGCATACGGCAACACCACCACCGCGACCAGGTTCGGAACGATCGCGAGGGCTACGGCCGTCCCAACGACCGGATCGTCGAGCGCAGCCGTTCCGAAAGCGGTCGTCCCGGACAGGACCGTGGCCGCGACCGCCGTTCCCGCGACCGCGAGGAGGGCGAACGTGACCGGCACGGCGGCGATGGCGTACACCCAGCGGGTGCGCGTTCCTGATCCCGTCATCGTCGACCGGCCGGTCGAACCGGATCGTGGTCGAGCGAGGTGACGAACGGGGCCGCTTCGTGTGGCGTGGTGGGGTTCATACCTCAATCCACCGTACAATGATTTAAATGTCTCTAGTCGTAACTCCAACTGTTGGAATCGTGGATCCGAATTAAATAACCGCGTGCCCCGCATCGATGCAGGGAGATGACGCCGACGTGCACGTGATAACCAGCGTGCTCAGCGACGAGCGCGCACGCCGGATCCTCGCCGAAACCCACGCGGAGGCCCGATCCGCGACGGAGCTGAGCGACTGTTGCGGTGTCTCGGAACAGACCGTATATCGGCGTCTCGACACGCTCTCCGAGTGTGGGCTCGTCACCGAACGGGTCGAGATGGAGCCGGACGGTCACCACTACCACGTGTATCGGTCGACGTTCGACCGCGTCCTGATCGAGTTCTCCGACGGCGAGTTCGAGGCGACCGTCGCCCGACGGGGGCGGATGGCTGACCGGTTCACCGAGTTCGTCAACGAGGTGCGTGAGGAGTGATCGACGCTGCGCTCGGTGGCGGTCTCCTCGCGTTCGGGCTGACAGCCACCTCGACCGTACTCGGCGTCGCGATCGGGATCCTCGGGCTCATCGCCTATCGTCGGTCCGGTGAACGGCCGATGCTGTACGTCGGAACCGGGTTCGTGCTGGTGTTTTGGACCCCGCTTTTGAGCCTCGTTGGAACCGCCGTCCTGCCCGCTAGATCGATGATGGCGGCCGGATACGCGCTCCAGGGCGTCCAAATCGTTGGATTGTGCTGTATCCTGTACGGACTGTGGACCCCTCGTAGCTGAGACCGGTTACCGGTCGTCGTTCATCGAGCCGGTTGACGTGGCCGAAGCGTCGATGCGATCCGCCTCACACTTCACCGACTGAAACTCGTTGAGGGCGGCGCGAACCGCGTCCTCGTGCTCGTTGCGTAACACCCCGGAGACACCGGTCGACGTGTGGACGATGACGCCCATCTCGGTCTCGTCGGCGATCCAGAGGGTGTACGTCGTCGAGACCGGACCACGATACAGGTCGAGGTCCGGGTCCGTGAGCACCGGCGCTCGATCGAACGCGTCGAGACAGTCGAGTTCGCCCCACACTGCGGGCGACACGACGACCGAAACGTCGTACGTCTCGCCGTCCGTCGCGTGTTCGTGGAACCGATCGATCGCCCCCGCCAGAGCCCGTGGCACGACCGCTCGGATCCGTTCCGCACGACGAAGCGACTCGAACACGGGGGTGAGCGGCCGGTCGGGTACCGCCGGCGTCCCGGTCCAAGCGTCAGCTCCCGACACGTACGCGGGCGGCATCTCCGAGTCTCGCGGCAGCGACTCCAACACCGGTGCGGCGCTCGCGGCGTCGGCCACCTCCGATCGATACGCCCGGAACCGACGGTCGAGGAACCGACCCAGGAACGTCGCATGCCACTCACCGTTGCGATACGTCGCGACACCGCCGTTCTCGAGCGACCGGAGCGCTCGCTCTACGGTGGACCGCGAGCACCCGAGAGCGTCGACGAGCTCGCGACGGGGCTCGACCCGGACGTGCTCGGGGACCGTCTGCGTCCCGCGACCAACCACGTCGCGGTGTCCGGGCTCGCCGGTCACGAGGGATTCGCCGAACCGCCGGCGAACTCCCGTCCCGACGACGTCACTGGGAGCAGTTGTGACTGGGACTGTGGATGCGGGATCGGCTGGTGTTGTGGCTGCGGGGTCGGCTGTGGGGTCTGTGCGCCGCTCCCCTGCTCGCCGTGTGCGTGCTGTTACCTCGACTGTGCGTGTGGCTACGCCTGTTGCATCTGATCCCGCTCACCGGTATCGCCTCGCACGGACGAACAGCTCCGAACCGAGGACACCCGGTGGATAAGAGTGGGCGTGTCGGACTCGGTTCGACCTCGTGTCCCGTTATCGGGACTCACTCGACCGTGCCGACCCGCTCGGCGGCGTACCCGAACTGGTCGCGGTAGCCGTACGCCGACAGCAACACCGGGTAGAACGGCTCGTCGGCGTGCAGCGGCTCGCCGTCCGCGGTCGCGAACCGGCTATCGACGTCGACGCGCTCGAAGTTGTGCGCGAACACCTCGTACTTCGTCGCCGGGGGTTTCGGGATCCGCTCGCGAAGCCGAAACACGGGGACCTCCCGCCGGCCGCCGGCGTCGAGGGCGTCGTCCGAGGTCGGTGCCGACAGCGCCCCCGTCGCCGCGAGGAACGCCCGCGACAGCCAGTAGGCGTTGTCGGCCGCCGACTCGGTGCCTTGGAGCCCGGCTTCGACTTCGAGCGTGTGGGGGTGTTCGATCAGTCGTCCCTCGGTGAACCCGTCGGTCTGGACGACCGCATCGACGGGGAGGTGCGGGGCGACGCCGCGCGCGACCTCGTCCATCGAGTGGATCACGACGAACGGCGCGGCGTACGACTGCGTGGAGTGGATCGCGAGGGTGGTGCAGCCGACGAGCTCGGACCGGAGTCGGTGTGCGAGCCGTTCCTCCCGCGTGTCGGCGTCGGGGTCGCCGGGAAACGCTCGGTTGAGGTCGACGTCGAGGTAGCGCTCCCCGGCGTCCAGCGCCGCCTCGTTCGCGACGATCAGTTTGATCGGGCGTTCGACCGACGGCGACTCGGCGACGAGCCGCTCGACGGCTCGGGCACCGCAGGGCTCGTCGCCGTGGATCGCCCCCACGACGGCGATCTTCGGCGTCCCGTCGCCCAGCTCGTACACGTCCATGGGCCACCCAGACGACCGGCGGGTAAGTGGCGTTCGGATCCGGCCGTCTCTGGGAGGTCACGTGGCGTCCGCCGGCTCTCGGGGGCCGAACCGCAGGACGTCCCCGACCGCCACGTCGCGGTCGGCGGTCCATCGGTACGCGACCTCTAGGACGTACTGCCCCCGGCCGGGATACCGGTGTGACTCCCCGTCCTCACCTGGCTCCGGCGCGGGCGCGTGGTGGATCGCCGTGACGACGCCGTCGGCGTCCGCGTAAACGATGTCGATCCCGAACTCCATTTCGCGCATCACGAACACGCGATCGGCGACCGACTCGTAGACGAACAGCATCCCGCGGTCCGCCGGCAGCGACGCGGTGTCGCTCAACCCGGTGTACCGCAGCTCCGGCGTGTCGGCGATCGCCGCCGTCACCGACCCTCGCGGCTCGCTGTCGGCCGTCTCCACGGTCACTTCCCGGGTGTCGTACCCCGAATGGATCGGGTCGCCCCCGGATCCGGTCCCGTCCGGTCGTCCCTCCTGCTCATCCCGTCCACCCTGCTCGCCCACTTCACGCCGCCCGTTTTCCGCCTGATCGAGGCATCCGGTAGTTGCCAGGCCGGCAGCGACACTCCCAACGCCGACCGCGCGGAGCCATCCCCGCCGCGTCGAGGAGCCGATCCCTTCGGCGGTCGGTTCGGGTCCGTCGTCGCTCATTCGAGTCGTTCGGCGTACGCGTAGTGTTCGGCCCGCGCGTTCGGGCGGTCGCCGTCGAGCGTGATCCGCCAGCCGTCCAGCGCGCTCGGGTCGTCGAGGGCGTCGGCGAGCGTGGTCCGCACGTCGCCGACGTCGACCCCGTAGAAGTCCTCGGGAACGCCGTGGAGGTACTGGAGCGCGGTCTCGAACAGCGATCGCATCCCGTCGTCGTTCTCGAAGTCGACGTGTTTGTACGCCCCTGCGGCGACCTGGACCATCCCGTGGAGGAAGGCGCTCTCCGTCGTCCCGCGCCCGTAGTTGTACCACTCGTCCTCGAAACAGTCGTGTGACTCGTGGTACGCGCCGTCGTTGAACAGTCGGACGCCGTTCACGACCGCCCGCCGGAGCGTGCCGTGTTCCCACCCGTTGGACTCGCCGCGCTCCCGCCGCCACCCGGCGGGCTGGCCGGCAAGCGGGGGTGCGACGTCCGGGTCACGGGTGTGATCGTCCATACCGAACGGTCCGTCCCCACCGACCTAATCGTTTCGTGGTTTCGAGGCGTGTTCCCGACCCGAACTGGGTCCGCGCGGAACCGACGGGATAAAGACGGGCGACACCGAACGACCGGTCGCGTGCGAGGGTAGCCAAGCCCGGAAACGGCGGCGGACTCAAGATCCGCTCCTGTAGAGGTCCGTGGGTTCAAATCCCTCCCCTCGCATGAGCGCGTCCACAGCGCGTACATGCGGAAGACGCTCTCGGAGCGCTCTTCCCTCGCAAAACTTCTCACAACACCATCTACGTTAGCCGAGGCCGGAAACGGCGGCGGACTTGAGACCCGTTCCTGTAGAGTCTCCGCGAGCGACGCGAGCGGAGGCAGGGAAGTCGCAGCCCCGAACCCGTCCGTCGGGCGGTGCGGAGAGACGCAACCGAAGCCCGGAACGCCTTCCCGTGGTCAGTGAGTTCAAATCCCTCCCCTCGCATGAGCGCGTCTACAGCACGTGAGTGCAGGGGGATTTGAATCAGGGAGCGCCTTCGGCGCGACCGTGGTTCAAATCCCTCCCCTCGCATGAGCGCGTCTACAGCGCGTACATGCGGAAGACGCTCTCGGAGCGCTCTTCCCTCGCAAAACTTCTCACACGGAACGACCGGGAGCGGCGGTGACGGCCTCCCGGAAGCGCTCCACGCCTCGCGGAACTCGCCGTGACGCGTGGCGTTCGTGTACTTATAAGGGTGCGAACGAATGCGTGAGATCGCCGACGGTGACCGCCGCTCTTTTATAAATGACCCTGAACCGCCCCTCGGTTCCCACATGTACCGAGCCATGCCTCAGGCCGCTACCTACCGCGATCGACTTATAAATAAGACCGGGGAGAACCGCCGAGAACAGCAGTCCGATCTCGGGGGTCAGGGTGGCCGCCGCCGTCGCGGGGCGTCCGGCCGGTGGGAGCGGGGCGGTCGGCGGATGATAGTATATAAACCCTCACGCCAGATCCTTGGTTCGGTTGGGAGTGCCGATCCCGGTTGAGCGGGCGTGAGAACGCCGATCCTTCCCGATCGTTCGTCGCCAACAACGTTATTCGGCGCGGCCACCTAACTGGGATACTTACCATGCCCCCCACCCGATCCGCCCGGCCTGCGCCGCGGTCCCGGTCGAAGACGACGCTGTTCTGCCCCGAGTGCGGCCACGAGAGCGACGCCGACGGCGACTGGCTCGTCGAAGAAGAGCCGAACGGTGAGACGCACGTTTGTCCGGTCTGTGGCGCCACGATCGAGGTCCGGACGCGACTCGACCCGCTGGCCGCCTAGGCACGTCCGGCGCTCGATCCTTCGCGTTCACGGTCGCTCCCCGTTTTCGTCCCCGATCGCATCCCGTCTCTGCCCCGATCGCATCCCGTCTCCGCCCCGATCGCTCCCTGTCCCCGATCGATCGTCCGTCCACGTTCACGGTCGATCGTCGAGTATTCTCCCGCCGTCCCGACCGCTCCGAAACGGTTTTGCCGACCCCTGACGGACGGTCGATATGCCAACGGATCCCGACACTGGGTACGACCCATCGCTGGGTCGGAAGTTCGTGTTCGTGACGGGCGGGGTCATGTCCGGGCTGGGAAAGGGGATCACCGCCGCCAGCACCGGCCGACTCCTCTCGAACGCGGGCTTCGACGTGACCGCGGTGAAAGTCGACCCGTACCTCAACGTCGACGCCGGGACGATGAACCCGTACGAGCACGGCGAGGTGTACGTCCTCAAGGACGGCGGCGAGGTCGACCTCGACTTGGGTAACTACGAGCGCTTCCTCGGCACCGACATGACGTTCGATCACAACGTCACCACGGGGAAGACGTACCAGCACGTCATCGAGCGCGAGCGCGCCGGCGACTACCTCGGAAAGACCGTCCAGATCATCCCGCACGTCACCGACGACATCAAACGGCGCATCCGAGAGGCAGCCGAGGGCTCCGACGTCTGTCTGATCGAGATCGGCGGGACGGTCGGCGACATCGAGTCGATGCCGTTCCTCGAAGCCCTCCGCCAGTTCGCCCACGAGGAGGAGCCGGAGGACATCCTCTTTACGCACGTCACGCTCGTCCCCTACTCGAAGAACGGTGAGCAGAAGACGAAGCCGACCCAACACTCCGTCAAGGAGCTGCGCTCTATCGGTCTCCAGCCGGACGTGCTCGTCGGGCGCTGTGAGGACCGGCTTGACCCCGAGACGAAAGAGAAGATCGCCTTGTTCTGTGACGTGCCGACGGACGCCGTCTTCTCGAACCCCGACGTGGAGGACATCTACCACGTTCCACTGATGGTCGAAGACGAGGGGTTAGACGAGTACGTGATGGAACGGCTCGGACTCGTCGACGAGGCGCTGCCGAAAGCGGAGCGTTCCACCGAGTGGCGCGAGCTCGTCACCCGCGACCGCGACCGCGAGATCGACGTGGCGCTCGTCGGCAAGTACGCCTTAGAGGACGCGTACATGTCCATCCACGAGGCGCTGAAACACGCGGGGATCCACACCGAGACCGAAGTGAACGTCCGCTGGGTCGACGCCGACGAGACCACGGAGCGTCACGAACAGCGGCTCGCCTCGGCGGACGCCGTCGTCGTCCCCGGCGGCTTCGGCTCCCGGGGGACGGAGGGGAAGATCGAGGCGATCCGCTACGCCCGCGAGCACGACGTCCCCTTCCTCGGGCTCTGTTTGGGCTTCCAGATGGCGGTCGTCGAACACGCCCGCAACGTGCTCGGCCTCTCCGACGCCCATTCGGCCGAAATCGATCCGGACACGCCCCATCCCGTCATCGACCTCCTCCCGGACCAGTACGAGACGGAGGACATGGGCGGGACGATGCGGCTCGGCGCTCACGAGACGGACATCGACCCGGACACGCTGGCGGCCGCGGTGTACGACGCCGACTCCTGTACCGAGCGTCACCGCCACCGCTACGAGGTGAACCCCGAGTACATCGACCGGTTGGAGGCCGACGGCCTCCGCTTCTCCGGCCGAGCCGACAATCGGATGGAGATCCTCGAACGCGCGGACCACCCGTTCTTCCTCGGGACGCAGGCGCATCCGGAGTTCCGGTCACGACCGGACCGGGCGAGCCCGCCGTTCGTCTCGCTCGTGGAGGCGGCGCTGGAATCGACGGACACAACCGAACGGAACGCGGACGTGAGGCTATAATGGTCGAGACGGACGCGTTCATCGACGAGGCGATAACCGAGATCCGCGAGGCGATCGGCGATTCGAACGCCGTTATCGCCCTCTCCGGCGGCGTCGACTCCTCGGTCGCGGCGACGCTCGCGTACGAGGCGGTCGGCGACCAGCTCACGCCCGTCTACGTCGACACGGGCCTGATGCGGAAAGGCGAGACCGAGGAGATCCGCGAGACGTTCTCGTTTATGGAGTCGCTCCGGGTCATCGAGGCGCAAGAGCGCTTCTTCGACCGGCTTGCCGGCGTCACCGACCCCGAGGAGAAGCGTCACGTCATCGGCGAGGGGTTCATCGACGAGTTCGAGGACGTTGCCCGCGACGTCGGCGCCGACTACCTCGTTCAAGGGACGATCTATCCCGACCGGATCGAGTCCGAGGGGAACATCAAGTCCCACCACAACGTGGGCGGTCTCCCCGAGGTCGTCGACTTCGACGGGATCGTCGAGCCGGTGCGTGACCTCTACAAGGACGAGGTCCGCGAGGTCGCCCGCGAGCTCGGCTTGGAGGAGATAATCTCCGAGCGGATGCCGTTCCCCGGCCCCGGGCTCGCCGTCCGGATCGTCGGTGAGGTGACCCCCGAAACGGCGGCCGTCGCCCGTGAGGCGACCCATGTCGTCGAGGAGGAGCTAGCGGAGTACGACCCGTGGCAGGCGTTCGCCGCCGTCCTCGGCAAGGCGACTGGCGTCAAAGGTGACAACCGCGTCCACGGCTGGGTCGTCGCGGTCCGGTCGGTCGAGAGCCGCGACGGGATGACCGCCCGCGCACAGGAGATCGACTGGAGCACCCTCCAGCGGATCCAGAGCCGGATAACGGGCGAAAACGAGAACGTCGCCCGCGTGGTCTACGACGTGACCCACAAACCGCCCGCGACGATCGAGTACGAGTGATGACGGGCGACTCCGTCACCGTCGTCGTCGCCGGCCCCGACGAACACGGCGTCGGCGAGGAGCTGACCGCGCTCGGCGCGACGGTCTCGCGGATCGAGGACGTCGTCTCCGCCGCAGCGCTGACCGACGCTGGGATCGCCGACGCCGACTACCTCGTCTTGACCGACGTCGAGGAGGCAACCGGGATCCCGGTCGCCAAGGAGCTGAACCCCGACGTGACCGTCGTGACGTACGCGGAGCGGTCGCTTCCGGAGTTCGTCGCTGCCGTCGCCGACCACGCGGTCGATCCGGCGCTGTTGAGCGCCGCCGTCGTCGCCGAGGAGCTCGCTGGCGACGACTGACCGTCACGGTCGGGGGCGCGATTCCTGCCCCCGTGCCCGCCGCTTATGTGTCCGGCCCCGAAGTGAGTGTATGGACGAGGAGTCACGCGCGGACAGACGGTCCCCGGTGGGTGAGCCCGTCGTCCGGTCCGACCCGGCGGTCACGGGTGACCGGGCGTCGGAGGCGGTCGGCTTCGACCCCAACGACCCCGACAGCGTCGCCGAGGCCGCGGAGACGGTTCGCCGGTTC
>NZ_JBHSWW010000037.1:0-16214 GCF_042661865.1 Halorubrum tibetense | reverse complement strand
GTTCCGGCACCGCGTCGGCGACGACCCGACGCTACGCGAACTGTACGCCGAACCGATCGCGACCGCCTCGACCCGTCGCCTCCGGACGCCGAGCCGCCACCGGGTGTACCGCGCGTTCGACGACCGGTGTGGCGGGGGGTTCGCCGACGACGTGGTCCGGGTCTTAGACGTCGACCCGTCGCTTTCGAGCGAGGACCTCGTCGACGCCCGGATCCGCGTGTACGCGGTAGGGGCGCGCCACGAACTCCTCGATCACGACCTCCGTCGGGCGTGTGAGGACGCCGGGATCGGCAGCTCATCGACGTTCACACGGGTGAAACGTCGGCTGATAGACGCGGGACTCGTCGGGACGGAACGGGTCCCCCAGCCCGTCGGGCGGCCGCGGGAGCGGGTCGTGGCCGAGCCCGACCTGGCGGACCCGCCGCTCTCTGCAGTCGGCGAGACGATCCGTGTCGCGCTCGAAAACGGGACCCAGTAGGTCGGGGCGCACGAGGGCCGGAAGCCGGTGTCTCAGTCTTCGCGCGTCTTGATGTCCGCGGAGAGTCCCTGTGCCATCTCGATATCCTTCGAGTTGTTCAGGGTCCACGCGGTCCGGTCGGTGACGGCTTCGATCGCTTCCCGGGCGGAGGGGTAGCCGTTCCCCGACTTCTTCACGCCGCCGAAGGGCAGCTGGACCTCCGCGCCGATACACGGCAGGTTCCCGTACGCCAAGCCGAGCTCGGCGCGGTCGCGGTAGTAGTTGATCTGCCGGTAGTCCTCGGAGATGACCGCACCCGCCAACCCGTAGTCGGTGTCGTTCTGGATCTCGACGGCGCGTTCGATGTCGCCGTCGTATTCGAGGAGCGCGACGTGCGGACCGAACACCTCTTCGTGGGTACACCGGAGGTCGGCGTCGGGGTCGGCCTCGTAGACGAACGGGCCGATCCAGTGGCCGTCCTCGTGGCCGTCCGGGATCTCGTCGTCATCGAGCTCCGTCCGGTCGACGAGCACGTTCACGTCCTCCTCGCGTGCCAGCTCGTTGTACTTCGCGACCTTCTCGTAGTGGTCGGCCTCGATGAGCGGTCCCATGAACGTGTCCTCCTGTAGTGGGTCGCCGACTGCGACGTCCTCGGCGACCTCGACGAACCGCGACTTGAACTCGTCGTACACGTCGGTGTGGACGATCAGGCGCTCGGAGGAGACACAGCGTTGGCCGGTGGTCTTGAACGAGGACATCACCGCGGAGTGGACGGCGACGTCCAAGTCCGCGTTCTCGGTCACGACGATCGCGTTTTTGCCGCCCATCTCGCAGGCGACCCGTTTGCCGGGGACGCCGCCGAGCTTGTCCTGGATGTGATGGCCGACCTCCGCGGAGCCGGTGAAGACGACCGTCTCGACGTCGTCGTTCTCGACGATCGCGTTGCCGGCGTCGCCGAACCCCTGAACCATGTTGAACACGCCGTCCGGGATCCCCGCATCGTCGAACATCTCGGCGACGATCTGGGCACACCACGGCGTCTGCTCGGCCGGCTTGAACACGACGGTGTTCCCCTCGACCAGCGCGATAGCCATGTGCCAGTACGGGATCGCGACCGGGAAGTTCCACGGCGTGATACAGCCGGTGACACCGCGGGGTTTCCGGCGCATGTAGGCGTCCTTCGACGGGATCTCGGAAGGGACGATATCGCCTTTCGGATGGCGGGCGTCGCCGGCGGCCCACTCGACCATGTGGGCGGCCTCGACCACGTCGGCTTTCCCCTCGCTTATCTCCTTGCCGCACTCTTTCGTTACCACGCGCCCGAGTTCGTCGGTTCGCTCGCGCAGCTCGTGATACACGTCCCAGAGGTACTCCGCGCGCTGGATACGGGAGAGCTCGCGCCATTCCTCGAACGCCTCGTCGGCGGCCGCGACCGCGCGGTCGACGTCGTTCGGGGTGCCGCGGTGGAACTCGCCGAGCGTCTCCCCGGTCGCGGGGTTCTCGCTTTCGAAGGTGTCGGTACCCTCTCCGGATACCCACTCGCCGTCGATGTAGTGGTCGTAGGCGTCTGCCATACGTTCCCGTTTTCGGCCCGTTGCCAAATAACCCACCCGACCATGGTCGGCAGAGTCTTTGTCACCGGGTACCAGAGAAAGAGCTGTAATGGCAACGTCCGACGCGAGAGGGGGCAGCGACTGGTCCGGCACTCGACTGACACTGGATCTCTGGCATCCGAACTGTTGGGCGATCGAAGCGACGAGAGAGACTGGCGGTGGCGTGCTCGCACACGCGATATACAACTCGCCGAAGACGGGTGGCGACGCCCCGAACTCGGTGAACGGCCTCTTTACCGCCTTCGCCGACACGAACGAGGAGGTCGAGGCGCTGCTGGACGCGATCCGGTCGTCCGACCGGGCGGGTGACCTGCTTGAGCTCCAAGAGCGGTTCGGCCGCGCCCGCGACGCACCCGGTAACGTCGTCCGCGAGTTCTTCTTGGAGTACGACCCCGCGGACATGATGTGTCCGACGCTGTTGGAACACGGGTTCGTCCACAGTGCTCCGGTCCGGATCGAGAACGGTCGCGAGGAGTGGCAGGTGTGTTTCGCCGGGGAGCGAACGGAGATCCGCGAGGCGCTGGACGCGGTCCAGGCCGACGCCGACGCTGATGTGAGCGTCGAATCGATGTCGTCGACGGGGTACGCCGGTCAGAGCGCCCGCGACCAACGTCTCGACACCCTCACGTCCACCCAGCGGAACGTGTACGAGCACGCCCGGCAGGTGGGGTACTACGAGTGGCCGCGAGGGGTGTCAACTCGAGAGCTCGCGGACGACCTCGAGGTCTCGAAGACGACCCTGCTCGAACACCTCCGGAAGGCGGAGTCGAAGCTGCTCGACCCGTAGCGGATCGAGTGGCGGGGTCCGATCTCCGCTCTCGTCACCGACTCACCGTCCGACGATCGCCCGCAGCGCGAACAGCGCGTTCGATTTCCGCTCGCGGATCCGTCGGTAGAAGTAGGAGAACCACTTCGAGCCGTACGGGATGTACTGGTACACAGCGGCGTCGACGTCCGGGTCGCCGGCGAGCGCGTACTGCTCGGACTCCCGAACGCCCATCAGCATCTGGACCTCGTACGGCGTTCCATGGTCGGCGTACAGCTCGGCCGCGTACTCGATCATCGCCGGGTCGTGGCTTCCGACGGCGATCCCGTCGTCGAACGCCTCGAACATGAACGCGAGGTCGTCGCGGTACGCTTCGTCGACGCGCGCCTTCTCCGTGTACGCGACCGCCGCCGGCTCGTCGTAGGCCCCCTTGACGAGGCGGACCTTCCCCGGAAGCGCGGCGAGCCGCTCCAAGTCGTCACGCGTGCGCCGGAGGTTCGCTTGGACGCAGACGCCAACGTTCCCGTCGGTCGCGACGGCGTGGCGCTCGAACGCGTCAAGGGTGACGTCCGTCGTCTCGTGGTCCTCCATGTCGATCCAAACGAAGGTCCCACCGCCCGTCGACGCCGCGAGTGCAGCATCGACCCCGGAGGACCCGGTATCGCTCCCGGGCGATGTGCCGTCGCTTCCGGGCGATGTGGCGTCGCTCCCGACCGCTTCCCCGTTCGCCGCTTCGACGATCCGCGCGAGGTTCGCCGCGAAGACGTCCTCGCCGACGTCGAGCCCGATCTGGCTCGGTTTTACGGAGACACACGCGTCCAGCCCCCGGTCGGCGATCGCCGCAACGAGGTCCACGTAGGCGTCCGCGTCCGCATCGGCGGGTGCGCGTTCCGTGTAATGTTCGCCGAGAAGGTTCAGTATCCCCGCCACGCCGCGCTCGTTGAGCCCGGCGACGTGCTCGAGTGCGGCCTCCGGGGTCTCCCCGGCGACGAAGTCCCTCGCGATGGGCGGTATCATGTACGGCAGTGGGGGCCTCGCCCGTATATACACTCACCCGACCAATTATTCCGTGATATAGTATTGATGGATAATCTGTATTGGCAATTATTGCGCGAAATACCCCGATAGAAGCCCTAAACCGACCATGGACGGGGTGGGTTTCAGATACACGTATACCCACGGGCGTTACAGGTAACGCATGCCACGAGATACCATGGACACGACGGATCAGGAACGCATCGGATCGCTGACCGACCGCCGGACGCTGTTGAAAACGGCGGGCGGCGTCGGGATCGTCGGCCTCGCGGGCTGCGTGAGCACGACGGACGACGATGACGACGACGGATCGGGCGCGGACGACGGGAGCGACGACGGAGGGTCGGGCGGCGACGACGACCAGGACGTCTACGAGATCGGGATGGTCGACTCGCTTACCGGATCGCTCGCCGACTTCGGCGAGCGGAACCAGCGCGCGTTAGAGCTGGCGCTCGCCGACATCAACGAAGTGGGTGTCAGGGGTGGCGAGCTCGACGTGATAGTCGAGGACTCCGAAAGCGAGAGTCAGGGCGGCGTCGCGGCGGCACAGAAGCTCGTCAACCAGGACAACGTCCCCTTCCTCATCGGCGCGGTCGGCTCCGGCGTCTCGCTGTCGATCTACGAGAGCGTGATCCAGGGGACCGATGTCGTCCAGCTGAGCCAGAACTCGACGGGCCTCGGGCTGACGGAGTTCCCCGGCCTGTTGCGGATGTCGCCGAGCGGGCGCACCCAGTCGGTCGCGCTGGCGGACATCATCGCGGAAGACGGGTACGACGAGGTCGCGGTCACCTACATCAACGACGAGTTCGGTGAAAGCCTCTTCGACGCCTTCGCCGAGGCGTACGACGGCGAGATCGTCTACGAGAGCTCGCACGACGGCGAACAGGCCTCCTACGGGAGCCTCGTCTCGGAGATGAACGGCTCCGGCACGGACGCGTGGCTCTGTATCACCTACCAGCAGGAGTTCGCGACGATGGTGACGAACATGTTCGAGAGCGGCTACGAGCCGCAGCTGTACGGCGCGGACTCGAACCGCGGCGACACCGTGCTCGCGAACACCCCACAGGGGAGCATGGATGGTATGAAGCTCGTGGAGCCAGCCGCGCCGGAGGGCCAGGAGAACTACCAGGCGTTCGCGGCCGACTTCGAGGCGGAGTTCGGCGAATCGCCGACCGCGTGGTCCGCGTTCTCGTACGACTGTGCCGTGACCGCCGCGCTGTCGATCCAGGCGGCCGACGAGTTCACTGGCCGCGCCCTCGGGGAGGTCGTCCGTGACGTCACGCGCCCCGAAGGCGAGGAGGTGTTCACCTACGAGGAGGCGCACGCGATCCTCGACGATGGCGGGACCGCCGACGACATCGATTACCAGGGGGTCAGCGGCCCGATCGACTTCGACGAAAACGGAGACCCACGCGGGAGCCTCGTGGTCTTCGAGGTCAGGGATCACGACTACGAAGCGATCGAGTTCCGGGAGTCGTAACCACCCGACCATGTCGGTTATCGCCTGACCATGTCGGTACTCGAGTTCGCCGCCAACGGCGTCGTATACAGCAGCATCATCGTCCTCGCGAGCATCGGTCTCTCGCTGATCTACAGCATCGCGGGGTTCGCGAACTTCGCGCACGGCGACACGATGACCGTCGGCGCGTACGCGACCCTCGTCGCGTTCGGCCTCATCGGCGGCGTCGGGTTCACGGTGCTCGGGCTTCCCCTGGGCTTTTTCGCCGCGGTCGGGGTCGGGATCGTCGCGGCCGCGGCCGTCGCCGTCGTGACACAGCGGCTCGTGTACGACCCGCTCGACGTGGGATCGATCGGGCTGTTGATCACGTCGATCGGCGTCGCGTTCGTCTACCGAGCGCTGATCCAGATGGGGTTCGGCGCGGACGCGATCCGGTACGATATCGCGTCGTTGCGGCCGATCGAGGGGCTGCTCCCGTACGGGATCCGGATCACGTACCACGACCTGGCGACGGTCGTCTCGGCGGCCGTGCTCGTCGTCGGCTTACACGTCCTCCTCCAGCACACTGACCTCGGCCGGAAGATGCGAGCGATGGCCGATAACCCGGATCTGGCGCGTGTGAGCGGGATCCGGACGTACCGCGTGAAGCTGTGGTCGTGGATCATCGGTGCCGGGCTGGCCGGTGCGGGTGGCGCGTTCCTCGGGCTGTTCAACCAGCTGCTCCCGCGGATGGGGTTCAACCTCCTGTTGGTGGTGTTCGCCGCGGTGATCCTCGGCGGCATCGGCTCCGTCTACGGCGCGGTGCTCGGCGGCTTCCTCATCGGCATGGTCGTCGAGATGACGCCGCTGCTCTCGCGGGCCGGGATCCCGATCGGTATCGAGTACGCCGAGGCCGTCGCGTTCCTGATCATGGTCGTTATCCTGCTCGTGCGGCCGAACGGGATCGCCGGAGACAACGCCGACGGAGGGGGTGTCTGACGTGTCCCGACTCGACTTCCGGGCGTACGCGGACGAGATGACGGTTACCGAGACCGTCGTGACGGCGGTCGTCGGTTTCGTGGTGCTGTTGCTGTTCCTCGCGCTCGTGACGGCCCGGCTCGGTCCGTCGTACTTCCTGTTCCTGTTCGGGCTCGCGGGGATGTACGCGCTGTTGTCGCTCGGGCTGAACGCACAGTGGGGGTTCGGCGGGCTGATCAACTTCAGCGTCGCCGCGTTCTTCGGGATCGGTGCGTACGGCGCGGCGCTGATGACGGCGAGTAACTCCCCGATCGCGGGCGGGTTCAATCCGATCTTCGGGCTCGTCGTCGGGCTCGTCGTCGCCGCGGTCGTCGCGGTCGCGATCGGGATCCCGACGCTCCGTCTTCGGGCGGACTACCTCGCGATCGCGACGCTCGGACTGGCCGAGGTGATCCGGCTGTTCCTCCGGAACGAGCGGCAGTGGACCAACGGGAGCGCCGGGATCCGGGGAATTCCGAGCTTCTTCGAGGGATGGCCCGTACTCGGGACGTTCCCCGAGACGATGCCGGGCCTCGAGATCGTGATCGTCCCCGGGTCGCCGATCACGCTCGGAACGGGGTTCTGGCGGCAGCTGCTGAACGTGTCGCTGCTGCTCGCGTTCCTCGCGGTCGCGTTCTTCGTGCTCCGGCGCGCACAGCGCTCGCCGTGGGGGCGGGTGTTGCGAACGATACGGTCCGACGAGGACCTCGCGAAGGCGCTCGGGAAGAACACCTTCTCGTACAAGATGCAGACGTTCGTCCTCGGCAGCGTCGTCATGGCGCTGGCGGGGGTGTTCTACGCGCATCTCAACCTGTTCGTCAACCCCGGCGACCTCGACCCGATCACGACGTTCTACGTGTGGGTCGCCGTGATCCTCGGCGGGAGCGGGTCGAACCGCGGCGCGCTGCTCGGCGGGTTCGTCGTCGTCACCATCCGAGAGGGGTCCCGGTTCATCAACGACGTGGCCTGGGTACCGATCGACGGGGCACCCCTGCGGCTGCTGTTGATCGGCCTACTGATCGTTCTCGTGATGCGCTTCCGGCCACAGGGCGTCCTGCCGCCACAGCGCGAGCTGATCTGGCCCAGCGCGGTCGACGGGGCGGGCACGCCGAACCGACCGACGAGCGGCGTCCGCGAACGGAAGACCGACGCCGACCTCGGCGATGTCGACGATCTCGACGAGAACGGAACGGCCGAGGACGGAACAGTTGGCGATGGACCTGGCAACGACGGAACAACCGACGACATGGACGGAGCAGCCGACGACACCGATGGGGTCGGATCGAACGGAGGCGATAGGAATGAGTGACTCATCGAACGAACCGACGACGGAGCACGCGAGGGACGGACCGGACGCGACGAACACGGCGGGAGCGCGAGGCGCGGGCTCGTTGACGACGAGCGCTGCGGCCGGGTCGACAACACGGGAACCGGTCCCGGACGGCGGCCCGCAAGTCGGGGCCGTCGAGGGGAAACCCGACACGGTGCTCCGCGTCGACGACCTTCAGAAGTCGTTCGGGGGACTCACCGCGACGGACCACGCGACGTTCGAGGTCAAGCGCGGCACGATCACCGGGCTGATCGGGCCGAACGGCGCGGGGAAGTCGACGCTGTTCAACCTGATCTCCGGGTTCTACGAGCCCGACGGGGGAAGCGTCACCGTCAACGGGACCGACGTGACCGGGTTGGAGCCGTATCAGGTCGCCGACCACGGGCTGATCCGGACGTTCCAGACCCCGCGCAAGCTCGAGGGAATGACGGTCCGGGAGGCGATGCTGGTCGGCCCCCGGAACCAGCCGGGCGAGTCGTTCATCACGCTGTTCACGTCGCCGTCGACGGTCGCGGAGAGCGAGGCGGCGAACCTCGCCGAGGCCGAACGCATCCTCGAGGAGTTCGAGATCGACCATCTCGCGACCCAGCCCGCGACCGACATCTCCGGCGGACAGATGAAGCTCGTCGAGCTGGCCCGCGCGATGCTGGCCGACCCGGAGGTGCTGCTCTTGGACGAGCCGGTGGCGGGCGTGAACCCGACGCTCGCGAAGAAGCTGAAGACGCAGATCAGGCGGCTCCATCGGGAGGGGACGACGTTCGTGCTGATCGAACACGACATGGAGTTCGTGATGGACCTCGCCGACCCGATCATCGTGCTGGATCAGGGGAGCGTCCTGACGGAGGGGACCCCTGAAGGGGTTCGGAACGACGAGCGCGTCATCTCCGCGTATCTCGGAGGTGGGGTATGAGCGCGACGGACCCGTCTGCGTCCGACGAGGGCTCGACCACAGCGGACGATGCTCCGACCGCATCCGGCGGCGAGCCGGCCGTCGCGCGCGACGACACCACTCCCACGGACGCGAGCGACGCCGCGGACGCCGTGCTCGCCTTGTCCGGCGTCGACAGCGGCTACGGCGAGGTACAGGTGCTCGACGACCTCACGCTTCACCTCGACCCCGGCGAGATCGTCTGTCTCGTCGGGCCGAACGGCGCGGGGAAGTCGACGGTCCTCAAGACGGCGTTCGGGATGTTGACGCCGTGGGAGGGGACGGTCGAGTACCACGGCCGCGAGATCGGCGGAATGGCTCCCGAAGACATCGTCCGCGAGGGGATCGGCTACGTCCCGCAGACCGAGAACGTGTTCGGGTCGCTGACGATAGAGGAGAACCTCCGGATGGGCGGTGTCGCCCGTACCGGCGGGCTCGACGACGTGATCGACCGGCTGTACGACCGGTTCCCGATCATCGACGAGAAGCGCGACGCGAAGGCGCGGACCCTCTCGGGCGGGCAGCGTCAGGTGTTGGCGTTCGCCAGAGCGCTGGTGATGGAGCCGGACGTGCTCCTCATCGACGAGCCGTCCGCGGGGCTCGCACCCAACACCGCCGACGACGTGTTCGCAGATGTCCAAGCAGTCAACGAGATGGACACGGCGATCCTGATGGTCGAACAAAACGTCACGAAGGGACTGGGTATCTCGGACCGCGGCTACGTGCTCGACCAGGGAACCGTCCGGTTCGAGGGCACGCCGGAGGCGCTGTTGGACGACGACGAGGTCTCACAGCTATACCTCGGGGGATGACCGGCGGCCTCGGCCGATACGCGTTCGCGCTCGCCCCCCTCGTCGCTGCCGGGCTGTGGGGCGGGATGTACGTCGTCAGCAAGTGGGGGTTCACGCTGATCCCGCCGGTGACGCTGGGGTTCCTCCGTGTCGCGCTCGGCGCTACCGTCCTCTGGGCGGTCGTCGCCGGTCGCGGCGGGCAGCTCCCTCCTCGCGCGGACTGGCCCGGGTTCGTCGTTCTCGGCGGCTGGGTAACCCTGACGATCGTCACGCAGTTCGTCGGCACCGAGCTGACGAACGCGAGCCAGGGGTCGCTGTTGACCGTGTTGACTCCCGTCTTCACCGTCCTGTTGGGTGCCGCGGTGCTCGGCGAACGTGTCACCGCGACGAAAGCGGGCGGGATGGCCCTCGCGGCGGTCGGAACCGTCGTCGTCCTCGCCGGGCAGTACGACCCGAGCGGACTCGCCGCCGGCAACCTCGCCGGGGTAGCGTTGCTGCTCGTCGCCAGCGTCGCGTGGGCGGGATACACCGTCTGGGGAGTACCCGTCGTGGGACGCTACGGCGCGCTCGACGCGGCGACGTACTCCTCGCTGGCGAGCGTGCCGATGCTCGGCGTTCTCGCGGTCGCGGAGCTGTGGATACTCGACGTTTCGCCGACCGAGATCCCGATAACCGTCGGATCCGTCGGGACGGTCCTGTATCTGGGGGTGGCGGCGACGGCCGCCGCCTGGTATCTCTGGTACAAGGGGTTGGAGTACGTTCCGGCCGGAACCGTCGCCGTCTTCTTCTTCGCCCAGCCGGCGATCGGAGCGGCGCTCGGCGCGGCGCTGCTCGGCGAGCGGCTCGGGGCGGGGTTCCTGCTCGGCGGGACGCTCATGGCCGTCGGCATCTGGGCGGTGAGTCGAGAACGGGCGTCCTCCTCGGGCAGTTCCGTCGAGGCGAGCCCTGAGTGAGGGGCAACCGGCCCGGCCGACCGTGACCCGGCCGACCGATCAAACCCGGAGTGACGCGGGCGGTCGTCACGCTCCGTCACGCCACCCGCTTCTCGAGTTCCCCTTTCAGCCCGGCGGCGTCGAACTCGTGGTCGGGTCGGATCGCGACGAAATCGAGGAACCGGCGGGCTGCAAGCAACTCATCGGGCGAGTAGCTCGTCAACGCGGCGTCGACGACGGCGCTCGCGCCGATGAGCGGCTCCAGCGACGCTAAGGCGCTCGCGAGGTCGTACGACCGGGCGTCGGCTCGACCCGCCTCGCTCACGTTGGTCGCGTCGATCACGTACAGCTCGTCGTCGAGGACCAACACGTTCTCGGCGCGGAGGTCGCCGTGTGCGAGGCCGGCGTCGTGGATCCGGCGGAGGGTGGAGAACAGCTCGGGGGCGAGCTCGTGCTCCCGTTCGTGGTCGATCTCGTCGAGCGTCCGGAACTCCGGGAGGTACTCCAGCACGACGACGCCCAGGTCGCCGATCTCCAGCGCCTCGATCGGCTCCGGCGCGTTGACGCCGATCTCCCGGACCCGCTCGGTCGCCTCGAGCTCGTGGCGCGCCATCTCGTACGGGGTTCGGTAGCGCTCGAAGAACCCCTCCGTCCCGGCCGAGAACGCGCCGAGGTTCCGACCGGTCGTGAACAACGCGTGGACGAGCGTGTTCTGTCGCGTGATCACCTTCACGAACAGGTCGTCGTCGATCACCATCGGCGTCGACAGCCAGTTGTCGGCGTCGAGGAACTCGACGCGCACCGTCTCACGATCGTATCGCTCCGCCAGCTCCTGGACGACCCGTTCCAGCTCGGGCCACTCGACAGTGCCACGGACGAGTCGGCGGAGCTCCATACGACGGATCGACGCGGCGACGGCTGATAAAGGATCGCGACGCTCCCGCATTGCGGGACGGTAGACCGCTTGGCATTCTCGGCGGCCCGCCGTCCTCTGTGGCCCCGGTCCCTCACGGTCGTTCGCATCGTTTATACTCGGCCGCCGCAAGTCTTGCCTATGGACTTCGAGCTGCCCGCGGAACACCGCATGATCCGGGACACCGTCCGGGAGTTCTGCGAGGAGGAGATACGGCCGATCGCCCAGGAGATCGAGGACGAACACCGCTTCCCCGCGGAGGTGTTCGAGGCGCTCGCCGAGCTCGACATGATGGGGATCCCGGTGAGCGAGGCGTACGGCGGGCTCGGCGGCGACCAGCTCATGTACGCGCTGGTCACCGAGGAGATAGGGCGCGTCTCCGGCGGGATCGGGCTGTCGTACGCCGCCCACACCTCCCTCGGCGCGAAGCCGATCGAGGCGTTCGGCACGGACGCCCAGAAGGAGGAGTGGCTCCGCCCGCTCGCGACGGGCGAAGGGATCGGCGCGTGGGCGCTCACGGAGCCCGGCAGCGGTTCCGACGCCTCCGATATGGACACGATCGCCGAGTACGACGCCGACGCCGACGAGTACGTGTTGAACGGCACCAAGCAGTTCATCACCAACGCGAACGTGGCGAACTCGGTGCTGGTGAAGGCGGTCACCGACCCCGACGCAGGGTACGACGGGATCTCGACGTTCATCGTCGACCCGGAGCACGACGACGGGTTCGAGGTGACGACCGTCTGGGACAAGATGGGGCTCAACTGCTCGCCGACCTGTGAGATCGCCCTCGACGACGTGCGCCTCCCGGCCGACCGCCTGCTCGGAGAGGAGGGCGAAGGGTGGACACAGACGATGAAGACGCTCGACGGCGGCCGGATCTCCATCGCCGCACTGTCGACGGGGCTCGCACAGGGGGCGTACGAGGCCGCCAAGGAGTACGCCGGCGAGCGCGAGCAGTTCGGCAAGCCGATCGCGAAGTTCGACGCGATCCGCGACAAGGTCGTCCACATGCACCGGCAGACGGAGCGCGCCCGACTACTCACGCACAAGGCGGCGACGAAATACGACGCCGGCGAGGACGTCACTCGCGCGTCGTCGCTCGCGAAGCTCGACGCCAGCGAGGCCGCCCGCGAAGTGGCTGAGGAAGCCGTCCAGACGCTCGGCGGCTACGGCTACACTACCGACTTCGCGCCACAGCGCTTCTACCGGGACGCGAAGCTGATGGAGATCGGTGAAGGGACGAGCGAGATCCAACACGTCGTGCTCGGCCGCGAGCTCGGTTTATAAGGGTCCGCGTCGTCGGCCCGCATCGCCGCCGCGTGTGGTCGACCCGTGGCGGCTGAACCTCTCCGGTCGTCAGGCGTCCTCCTCGCCCAGTCCGGCCATCGGGGAGGCTCCGGCGACGATCACGCCGGCAGCGAGTATCGCCGCCGCGAGCGCGACGAAATCCGCGCTGGGCGAGTGTCCGGCGAGCCCGGCACCCACGTCGACGATGAACACGGTGATGAAGAAGCTGAGTATCCCGAACACCAGCATGAGAACGCTGGCGATGATACTACTGACGAGTCCGCCGAAGGAGTTGAGTACGCTCATTCAGTGATCGCTCCACCGACGTGTTCCCTCGGGGTCGTACTTATACCCCCGTCACGTCTTTCAGGTCGCCCCGAACGCGACGCTGACGGCCGAGAACGCGTGGGTGCCTCCGTACGGCATCCGATCTTGACATCCTCCCCGCGCTGAAGCGCGAGACTTTCTCCTCGATTCTCGCTAAATACCACCGTATACCCCACTATCCCGCCCGTACACCAGTATTTATATTAGATCGCTCTCGGTGAATACATGTCGTACATGTCCAACGAGCGACGGGACCGACAGTACTTGACTGGCGACGACAGACGACCAGCCAGATTCGACCGAACTGAATCGACGACGGACGGCGACTCAACGGACGACGACCCGACGAGCGGCCGGGCGTCCGGAACGGAGCGTTCCTCGACGAGGGTCGATACTCCCGAGACGACGGGAGTGACGCCGGCCTGTGGCTGCGGCCGCGATCACCGCACCGTAACGCGACGGACGGTGCTCGGCACCGCGGCGGCGGCCGTCACTGCGAGCGCGTTCAGCCTCCCGGCAGCGGCCGAGGAGGAGGACACGGTCACTATCGTTCACGATCTCCACTCGCACAGCGACATCGGCGAACCCGGCGAGCCGAACATCGCCCGTTACCAGACGGTGCTCCAAGAACAGCTCGGCGACCGTGACGACGTGCTGTTCATGGGGAGTGGCGACGAGCTCGGCTCCTCGCTCGTCTCGTTTTTCACCGAGGGCGAGCACAAAGTCGAGTTCATGAACGACATGAACATCGCCGTCGCCGGCGTCGGCAACCACGACTTCGACTACGGGATCGAGAGCGCACTCGACAAGTTCGAACAGAGCGAGTTCCCGTGGGTCACGTCGAACTTGAAGACGCCCGACGGCGAGCAGCTCCCGAACACCGAGGAGTACGTCGTCCGCGACATCGACGGGCTCCGGCTCGGCGTGTTCAACGTCGTCTTGGACGGGTTCCACAGCATCACGGACTATCCGGACGACTACATCCAGGAGGACCCCGTCGAGAAGGCCGAGGAGATGACGGCCCTGCTCCGCGAGGAGGAGGGATGTGATGTCGTCGTGCTCGCTTCCCACGTCCCACACGAGCGTCACTTCGAGATCGCCGAGACGGTCGACGGGCTCGACGCCATCTTCGGCTCGCACTCGCACGTCACGTTCGACGACGCGGAGATCCACGAGGACACGGTCATCAGCGAAATCGGGTACGCCTACTTCCACGTTGGGGTCATGACGCTCGACGCCTCGGGAGAGCTCGTCGACTGGCAGCGGATCGACCTCGTCGACGACGAGGGGGAACCGATGGATATCGACCCCGATCCGGAGTTCCTCGACCGGTTGGAAGCCCAGCTGGCGGAGATCGACGAGGAGGTTTCAGAGACCATCGGCGAGACGACGCTCGAGCTGAACGCTTCCGGTGCGGTCAACTACGGCCGCGAGAGCACGATGGGGAACCTCATCACGAACGCGATGCTCGACTTCTACGGCGACGCCGACGCCTCGTTCCAGAACTCCGGTGGGATCCGTACCAACGACACCTACGGGCCCGGCGAGCTCACGCTACAGGACATCCTGGAGATCAACCCGTTCGACAACGAGGTGATCCTCGCTGAAGTCTCAGGTGCACAGATCCGTCAGGTCCTCGAAGACCGGATCGACTACCTCGCTGGGGATGCCCCGTTCGGCGCACAGCAGGCGCAGCAGGTGGCGGGGATCCAGTACGAGTGGCGCGGCCACGAGGACGCCGAGGTGCTCAGCGTGTTCGTCGGCGGCGAGCCGCTTGATCCGGACGAGACGTACAGGATATCGACGACCGACTACTACGCTGGCGCGTTCGACCTCGAACGGGACGACTTCATCGCCGAGTCCGGGACACAGTACGGACCGGCGGTCGCCGAGTACATCAGTGCTCACGGGGAGGTGACGCCCGCGGTGGAGAACCGCATCCTCCGCGTCGACGAGCCGGTCGGTGAAGCCCACGAGGTCGACATCGACGGCGACACCGCCACGGTGCGGATCCCCCATCCGGGCGACGCGGCGGAGGCGATCACGGACGAGGAGCCGTACCGGGCCGTCACCCGGACCGGTGCGGAGGCGACCGCGACGGCCGTCGAGGCGACTGGCGACGCGATAGAAGTCCGGTTCGAGGCCAACGACCTCCGCGAGCTCGCCGCGATCGACGACCCGCACCTCCGGGTGTTCGGTGGGTTCGTCCCCGACGAAGACTACTACGGCTACGAGGGCGAAGACGGCGAGCAGCGGGCGCTTCCCGCCGCGGCGGCATACGACGCGTTCAAACTCCGGTCGGCGGTTCCGGCCGGGGCCCTCGACGCCCTCGACGTGGACGACGAGGACGAAACGAGTGACGACGAAGACGAAACGGCCGACGACGAGGACGAAACGACCGACGACGAGGACGAAACGACCGACGACGAGGACGAAACGGATCCGGATGATGAAGACGACCCGGACGTCGGGGACGACATCCCTGGATTCGGCCCGCTCGCAGCGCTGAGCGGTGTCGGCGGCGCAGCGTACATGTTGTCGAAGCGTGCCGGCGACGACGCGGACGACGAGGAGTAGCTGCCCGCGTCACCCCCGGGCGACCCGCTTTTCGCGGCGAACGATCTACGACGGCGGATCGATCACGTCGTCGTCGACCCGACGGAGGCTCTCGGCGAGCCGTGACCCTTCAGGGACCGCGTCGTGGAAGGCCGCGGAACCGAACGGAGCGTCGCCGTTGACGGAGAGGTACCCGAGCGTTTCTGGGTCGCCATCGAGGCCGGTGAGGAACGCGACGGTACGCTCGGTCGGCACCTCGCCCGCGGCCCCGGCGACGTCGACCGATCCGTAGAGGGTCCGGTTGGTCGCGACGTGGTACACGCAGGTCGGCGTCGGCGCGAACAACAGGAGGTACCGCGCGCCCGGTCCCGAACGACCCAGCTTCGGCTCAAGTCGGTGTGTCGAATCGGCGTGAAAGTACCGTTCCATCCGGCGGAACTGGCGGAGTACCTCGTTCGCGCCGGTCGCGCGCCGCACCGCGGAATCCGATTTGAGCTCGACGACGTGGTCGACGGGTTGGGGGGTCCGAAGCCGCACGTACACGTCGACGACTCCCTGCCGTCCCTCGGCGTCGTACGGCTCTTCCAGCCGAACGTCCGAGCGCTCGTGGGCGGTCTCGTAGTGGGCGAAGACCCGCGTCGCCAGCTCGTCCTCCCGCATGCCTCGGTGGAAGCGGCCGGCCCGGTTAAGTCCCGCCCACACAGACGGGTGCCGGCGTCACCGGGACGAGCCCCGACCCCACGGGACCGCGCGACCGGTTACTCCTCTTCCGTCCCGTTCGTGCGCTCGGCGAGCCGTTTCGCGGCGAGTGCGGCCCCCCC
>NZ_JBHSWW010000036.1:0-16370 GCF_042661865.1 Halorubrum tibetense | reverse complement strand
GTGAGCGGCCGGCACTCCCCCTCGGGGCGCGACGGTCGGTCCGACCGCTCGGGGAGCGATGCTCCCGAGTGGCGGTTGACGGTCGTCGGGAATCGCGGGGTCGCCCCCGCCCACACCGAGCGGCTCGTCGAACGAACCGCGTCGCTCGGGCTCGACAACCGCGTCGAGTTCGTCGGCGAGCTGCCGGACGACGACCTCGTATCGACGTTCGACCGGAGTCACGTCTGTTGTGTTCCCGCCCGATACGAGGCGTTCGGCATGGTCCATCTGGAGGCGATGGAACACGGCGTGGTTCCGATCGCCGGATCCCTGGGAGGCACCGGGGAGTTCCTCCGCGACGGAACGAACGGGTTCCTCGTCGATCCGACCGCCGACCGGACGATCGCCGACCGGATCCGACGTCTCGCGACGGACCGCGACCGGCTCGCCGCGCTCGGCGTCGCCGGGCTTCGAACCGCCGAACGACACCCGGACTGGGACGAGACGACCGATCGGATCCGGACGTTCCTCCGATCCGTCGTCGAGGGGGCGACGGGGGACGAGTATGGATCCGCCGACACCGTCGGGGGTGACACCGCGTGAGCGACTTCGTCGAGTACCTGACCGCGAAACGAAGCGTCGACGACCGGGCGCTGAACCGCCGGGTGTGGGACGAGTTCGTCTCAGGATTGACCGATCGGGCCACGGCGACGGACCGACCGCTACGGATCGTCGAGGTCGGGGCGGGCGTCGGCTCGATGGTCGCCCGGCTCGCCGACTGGGAGCGACTCCCGGGCACCGTCTCGTATCGCGCGGTCGACGTGTCCGACGAGTGTGTTACGGCCGCTCGCGAACGCGTTCCCGAGTGGCTCTCGGCGGCGGGATACGCGACGACGGTCGACGACGGAGTCGTGACTGCCGAACTGCCCGACGGCGATACGCGCTTCGAAATCAGTTTCGAGACGGCCGACGCACGGGAAATCGTCGACGATGCCGACGCCGTGATCGCCGCCGCGTTCCTCGACATCGTCGACCCCGACCGGCTGCTGGCCTCGCTGCGCGACGTGCTCCGCCCGGACGGGTCGTTGTACGCCCCGTGTACCTTCGACGGCGCGACCCACTTCTCGCCCGCCCATCCGGACGACGGCAGGATCGAGTCCCTCTACCATCGGCATATGGACGAGATCCGCGAGCGACCCGGGAGCAGCCGGGCGGCGAGGGACGTCCTCGAACGCGCCCCGACACACGGGTACGACGTGACGGCGGTCGGCGGCGGCGACTGGGTCGTCAGGCCGCGAGGGGGGACGTACCCGAACGGGGAGGACGCGTTCCTCGATCACCTGCTCGCGACGATCGACGGCGCGCTCGCCGACTACCCGGCCGACACCCTCGACCCGTCGGTCCCCGAGGCGTGGGTGTCGACGCGGCGAGCCCAGCTGGCCGACGGCGAGTTCGGACTCGTCGCTCACCACCTCGACCTCCTCGCTCGTCTTCGATCTCCTCGCTCGCCTTCGACCGGATGAGCGGTCGACAGGCCGGTCGATACCCGCCCAGTTCGACCGTCCGACCCGCTCCGACGGCTGGACTTACTCCGACTCTCGGACCTGCTCCGCGATCGGCCCCTCTATCCGCGTCTCCGCCGGGACCAGCTCGCGGAAGCGACGGATCCCCTCCGCGGGATCGTAGCCGTCCTGTCGGAGGTGCGCGAACGGGGCGACGTTGGGGTTGCGCTCCCAGTGACACCAGACGTCGGTCTCCCCGTCGGGCGTCCCGAACAGTCGGACGTGGAGCTGCCACTCACCGGTGAATCCGTTCGGCCGATACGCACAGCTCGCCGCCTCGTACACCGTCTCGCCGCCGTGTTCGTACGCGTGAAGGTACGCCCGGAGCTGCTGGCTGAACCCGTGCTCGTCGATCAGTCGCCGCCGAGCAGTTTCGGGTGGAACCGCCCAGACGCCAGCGTACTCCGCGTCCGGTGGCGGTAACACCGACAGCGGATACGGAACTATCCGGTCCGGTGCGGCGTCGGAGAGGCGCGCTGCGGCCGCTCGCGCGCGCCAAAGCGGGACTCGGGACGCGGCGACGGCGACTCCGATCGCGAACACTGCGAGGACTACATGTGTCCGCGTCGTGAGCCGCTCTCGCAGTCGACTGGCGTCTCGGAGGGAGCTCATCAGTACTCCAACACGACCTGTATCGTCGACTCGCGGTCGGCGTCGAGCCGCTCGTACGCCTCGGTCGCGTTCTCGAAGGGGATCCGGTCCGTGACGAGCGCCTCGGCGTCGATCTCACGCAACCCATCGAGCGCGACGTCCATCCGGCGGTCGCGATCCCACCGGCCGCGGAGCTCGGGGGCGATCGTGCTCACCTGGCTCGAGACGATGTCGATCCGGTCCCGATGAAACCGACCGCCGAGATCGATCGGGGCGCGTTTCGACCCGTACCACGAGCCGACGACGATCCGGCCGTCGTACCCGACCACGTCGATCGCGTCGTCGAGCGTGGCCGGCCGCCCCGACAGCTCGATAACACAGTCCGCCTCGTCGACCTCGGCGGTGACTGCCTCGGGCGTCCCCACGCGATCGGCGCCCATCTCCCGAGCGAGAACCCGTCGGGACTCGACCGGGTCGACGACGACGAGCTCTGCGAGCGGGAACGACGCCAACTGTCTCGTCACACACAACCCGATGACGCCCGCGCCGAGAACGACAACACGCTCGCCGAGCCGTGGAGCCGCATCGAGCACGAGATTCGTCGCCGTCTCGACCGATGGGAGCAACGCTCCGGTCTCGGGTGACATCCCGTCCGGAAGGTGAACCACGGCCTCCGGTGTCGCCCGAAATCGGGTCTGGTGTGGGGCGAACCCGAACACCGTCCGGTCGATCCAGGCTGGATCGATGTCGTCGCCGACCGCCGTCACCGTTCCGGCGGCCGCGTATCCGTATCGAAGCGGGTAGGAGAACTCCCCGTCGAGTCCGTCGATCGTCTCGTCGACGGGGATCCCGGATGGCGTCTCGTCGTGATACACCAACAGCTCCGTGCCCGCGCTGATCGCGGAGGCACTCGTTGTCACCAAGAGCTCGTCGTCGTCCGGAGGACCGACCGTCACGGATCGGCGCTCGACCGTTTCCGGTGCGGTGAAATACAGCGCCCGGTCGGTCATCGTTCGCTCGCTCGTACGGCGCTCCGATCGGTGTCCGGATCCGGCGTCGGGGACTCGGTCCGTCGATGACACACCACACGGATTACACGGGTGTCGTCGACTTAAGCCCTCGCGTGACGACGCGGCCGCTCGTGATTCGAGGCATCATCGAAAAGCGGTCGGACGTTCGTTCGCGGGGTCTCCCGGCGGTTCGTCTACCGGATGACGTCGAGCCCGTTGTTCTTCTCAACGGTCTCGGTCCCGCCGTCGGACTCCCAGGCCGCACGCTCGGATCGCCCGGACCCACCGGAGCCTCCGACGCCCGCGTTCGTTTCCGCTGCGCGCGAACGGGAGTCACCGAGGTCATCGCCGTCGACCGCGGCACGGGACTTGTCCGCCTGTTTCTGTGTCGACGGACCGAGCACTTGCGCACTCTGGACGCCGGTCATGATCGCCATGACGCGGACCTTCCCTTTGTACTCCTCTTGGATACGAGCGCCCCAGATGACGTTGGCGCTCGCCTCCAGCCGCTCGGTGATGTTGTTCGCGATCCCCTCGGCCTCCTTCAGCGTGAGATCCGGGCCGCCCGTGATGTGGACGAGCCCGCCCGAGGCACCGCGGTAGTCGACGTCCAAGAGCGGATGGTTCATCGCGTCGTTGACCACTTCTTGGGTCTTGTTCTTGTCCTGGGTCTCGCCGACGAGCATCACCGCCACGCCGCCCTGGTTCATGATCGTGGACATGTCGGCGTAGTCCAGGTTGATGAGGCTCGGCTGGGTGATCGTCTCCGAGATCCCTTTGACCGTCTCCGCGATGATCTGGTCCATCACGGAGAACGCCTTTCCGATCGGGAGGTTCGGGACGTAATCGAGCAGCCGGTTGTTGTCGAGGACGATGATCGAGTCGGCCTCGTTGCGGAGGCTCTCTAACCCTTCCTCGGCTTTCACCGTGCGGGCACGCTCGACGTTGAACGGCGTCGAGACCATCCCGACGACGATCGCTCCCTGGTCTTTGGCGATCTTCGAGACGACCGGGGCCGCGCCGGTGCCGGTCCCGCCGCCCATGCCGGCGGTGACGAAGACGAGGTCGGCGTCGCCGAGCACCTCCTTGATCGTCCCCTGGGCCATCTCGGTGGCCCGCTCGCCCATCTTAGGGTCGCCGCCGGCACCGAGCCCCTGCGTGAGCGACTTGCCCACGAGGATCTTGGTGTCGGCTTCGATCATCTTGAGGTGCTGTTTGTCCGTGTTGATCGCGACGGTGTCGGCACCGTCGACGCCGATGTTGTACAGTCGGTTGACTGTGTTGTTACCCGCGCCGCCGGCACCGACGATGACGATCCGGGGGTCCCCGAACTCGTCGTCGTCCATGTCGACGTCCATGTCGCGTTTCTCCGCTTCCGCGTTGTCGAGGGCGTCCTGAACGAGATCCTGCATCGATCTACACCTTGGCCCAGCTGCGGTTGCGGCTGCGCTCCTCGCGCTCGCCGTCCTGTTCGTTCAACATGTCGCGGACGGCCGACCGGATCGCCTCGCTCCGGTTCGGGAACTCCCCCGTCTCGACCATCTGTTCGACCTCGTCGATCTGCTGTTTCGGGATCCGTAGTGTCACACGCTCCATTTTGTGTATTCCCCCGGTAAGACGGCGCGACCCCATGTCGCGCGTCTTACAGCGTCGAATCGCCCGACGACGAGGACATCCCCGCCGACGGGCGCCGGCTGTAAGACGACCGTCTTACGCGGTTGTAGTCACCGAGGCTATGCTTATAAAACTAACGGCGGTTGTAAGACAAATGTGTGGAAACGCCGTATACCGGGACTTCGGCCCTGTTTACGGCGGTTATCTGTCGTTCAATACGTCCGCTGCGGGGGTCCGCCGACCGCAACCGGGGCAGAACGCCCAGTCGGTTCTGACCTCGTCGCCGCACTCACAGAACGCTCTGTGTGACTGCTTCTCACCACAGTTCGGGCAGTAAACGTGGTCTTCAGGCACGTTTTCGCCACATCCACCACAGACGTTTTCGGTCGTTTGCATCGCACGGTTTCCACGCGTCTTACGCGCATCAGGCTCGTCTTCCGGCATCGTCTCACGTGTTACACGCGCGTCTGACTCCTCGGCGTTAGGGGCGTCGAGAGTGACGTTTACGTTGATCTCACCGGGTCCTGACGGCGTATACGCGTTCGTGGGTTCGGGTCGAGCCGTCCCGAGCCGTTCGTCCAGCGCCGCGTCGAGGCGCTCGGCGATGAGGTCGTCGACGCGGTCGGCCAGCGCGGCGTCGACGCTCCCCTCGGACGGCTCGTCGTCGGTATCGAGGTGGGCCCGAAGCGCCTCGCGCATCACCTCGCTTTTCGAAGCGTCACACGATTCCAGCCGCTCGACGAGATCGTCGTCGGCTCGGAACGTGATCTTGCTCATCGCCTATCGGTATCCGTGGTGGGTACAAATAGCTTGCTTCCCGTCCGACGGATGACAGACAGCCGCCGGGGACGCCCGCTGAACCGGATGGGCTGGAGAAGCCGAACCGAACGAACACTCTACGAACGGACGCCTCGGGTATGCCACTTGGTCACACATGTGTCTGACGCAGATTTATACGGCCCGCGCGGGCATACGTGTGTACATGAGCAACCGCGTCGAGGACCTCGAACGGCAGGTCGCGGAGCTGCAGGCGGCGGTCAACGGGCTCACCGAGGAGCTCGTCGAGATGAAAGAACGCGTCCGCCAGCTCGAAAACGAACAGGAACGTGCAGCCGCCGCGGAAGCGGCCGCCGAGGCGGACGAATCCACCGGGGACGACGCGTCCGACACGGTGTCCGACGCCGCCGGCGGCGAGCGCCGGACCCACTCCGACGATCACGTCGAGGTCGTCGAGCGAACCGATCCGCCAGCTGACACCGCGGCCGCCCCCGACGCCGACGGGACGGACGCTGACCGGACGGACGCCGACGGGACGGACGACGAGGTGATCGTACCCGACGAGTCGCCGGCGACGCCCGACGCCGAAACCGATACGTCGACGCAGGAAGGAGACGAAACCGAGGGCGAGTCCGACGACAACGACATCATCGTCGCGTAAGCCCGCGAGACCCCGCGAACATGCATATCACGGAAGTCGTTTTGGACGGGTTCAAGAGCTTCGGGCGCACGACGAGGATCCCCTTCTATGAGGATTTCACCGTCGTCACGGGACCGAACGGGTCCGGCAAGTCGAACATCATCGACGGGATCCTGTTCGCGCTCGGGCTGGCACGCACCCGCGGGATCAGAGCGAAGAAGCTCACCGACCTGATCTACAACCCCGGACACGAGGACGGCGAGGGTGATGGCGGCCCCTCGGAGGCGTCCGTCACGGTGGTGCTCTCCAACGAGGACGGGACCCTCGACCGCTCACAGGTCGTCTCGGCGGCCGGCTCGGAGAACGTCGGCGACGTCTCTGAGATCACGATCAAACGCCGCGTGAAGGAGACCGAGGACAACTACTACTCCTACTACTACCTCAACGGCCGCTCGGTGAACCTCTCGGACATCCGGGACCTGCTCGCCGCAGCGGGCGTCACGCCGGAGGGATACAACGTGGTGATGCAGGGGGACGTCACCGAGATCATCAACATGACGCCGTATCAGCGTCGTGGGATCGTCGACGAGATCGCGGGCGTCGCCGAGTTCGACGAGAAGAAGGAGGCCGCCTTCGAGGAGCTCGACACGGTCAAAGACCGGATCGGCGAGGCCGACCTCCGGATCGAGGAGAAGCGGGAACGGCTCGACCGGCTCTCCGACGAGCGCGAGACCGCCCTCGAGTACCAGTCGCTCCGCGAGGAGGTCGAGACGTATCGCGGCTACCGCAAGGCCTCCGAGCTGGAGGACAAACGGGAGTCGCTGGAACGCGTCGAGGACGACATCGACGACGCGGAAGCCGAGCTCGCGGAGCTGCGGGCCGAGCTCGACACGCGACAGGGTGCGCTCACCCGCTTGGAGGAGGACCTCGCGGACCTCACTCACGAGATCGAGACGAAAGGCGAGGACGAACAGATCGAGATCCGCGCGGAGATAGAGGAGATCAAAGGCGAGATCTCCCGGCTGAAAGACAAGATCGAGGCCGCCGAGGAGCGCGCGGCGGAGGCGGAGACGGAACGCCGGAACGCGTTCGTCCAGATCGACCGGAAACAGGAGACGATAGACGACCTCGAAACCGAGATCCGTGACCTGAAAGTCGAGAAGGCGTCGATCAAGTCGGAGATCGCGACGAAGCGGTCGACGCTCGCCGACGTCGAAGCCGAGATCGAGGGCGCGGACACGGAGTTCGACGAGCTGAAGGACGAGCTCGCGGACCGAAAGGCACGTCTGGAGACCCTCCGTGAGGAGAAACACGAGGCCCAACGCGAGAAGGACCGGCTGCTCGACGAGGCGCGTCGCCGATCGAACGCCGTCGAGGAGGCACGCGAGGAGCTGGAGGCGGCTCACGAGGACGTCCCGGACCTCAAAGCACGGATCTCGGAACTACACGGCGAGCTCGACAAGGCACGCAAAAACGAGTCGCGTATCGAGGACGCGCTCGCGGACCTGTTCGCCGAGAAGTCCGAACGGAAGGAACGACTGGACGAGATCGAGGCGGAGCTCCGCGAGAAGCAGAACGAGTACGCCAAACTCGAAGCCGCCGCGAGCGAGCGTGGCGACACCTCTTGGCCCCGCGCCGTGACCGAAGTGAAGAACGGCGGGATCGACGGCGTTCACGGCGCGGTCGGCGAGCTCGGCTCCGTCGAGGCGGAGTACGCCGAGGCGTGTGAGACCGCCGCCGGCGGTCGGCTCGCGAACGTCGTCGTCGACGACGACGGCGTCGGGTCCACCTGTATCGACTACCTCAAGCGTCGCAACGCGGGTCGGGCGACGTTCCTCCCGATCACGAAGATGGACGACCGTGGCCTCCCCCGGAAGCCGTCGGTGCCGGGCGTGATCGACTTCGCGCGGAACCTCGTCGATTACGACTCCCGGTACGAGACGGTGTTCTCGTACGTGCTCGGCTCCACGCTCGTCGTCGAGGACATGGCGACCGCCCGCGACCTGATGGGCGACTACCGGATGGTGACGCTCGACGGCGACCTGATCGAGAAATCGGGCGCGATGACCGGCGGTTCCGGCGGCGGCTCGCGGTACGCGTTCACGAAATCCGGCGGCGGGAAGCTGGAGCGGCTCGCCGAGGCGATCTCCGAGTTAGAGGACGAGCGCCGGAGCGCGGAGTCGGAGATCGAATCCCTGGAGGCGGATATCGACGACGCGCGCGACCGCAAGGCGGACGCCGCCGACCGCGTCCGATCGCTCGAAGGCGACATCGAGCGCGCCGAAGCAGAGCTCGAGTCGACCGAGGCGCGGATCAACGAGCTGGAAGACGAGCTCGCGTCGCTCCGCGCGGAACGCGAGTCCGTCGATCAGGAGATGGACGAGATCGACACGACGATCGACGCGCTGGACGCCGACATCGACGGCTTGGAAGCGGATATCGCGGAGATCGAAGCGGAGCTCGCGGACTCGAAGATCCCGGAGCTCTCCGAGCGGGCGGACGGGATCCGCGAGGAGATCGCCGAACTGGAGGGTCGGATGGACGACCTCGACGCGAAACGAAACGAGCTGGAACTGGAGAAGGGGTACGCCGAAGACGCGGTCGACGACCTCCACGACACGGTGGAGACTGCCCAGAACCGCAAGAGCGAAGCCGAATCGGCGATCGCCGAACACGAGGCGACGATCGGGGAGAAAGAGGAGCTGTTAGCGGAGAAGAAGGCGTCTATCGCGGATCTCGAGGAGGAGCTCGAGGCGCTGAAAGCCGACCGCGAGGCGCTCCGCGAGGAGATCCAGGAGGCCACCCGGAAGCGCGACGAACAGCGCTCGACGGTCGCCGACGCGGAGTCCGCCCTCGAAGAGCTGGTCGACCGGCGCGACCGGCTGGAGTGGGAGGTCGACGAGCTGGAGTCGCAGGTCGGCGAGTACGACCCCGAGGCAGTCCCGGACCTCTCGGAAGTCGAGTCACGGATCGAGTCGCTCGAGGCGGAGATGGAGGCGCTCGAACCGGTCAACATGCTCGCGATCGACGAGTACGACGAGGTCCAGGCGGAGCTCGACCAGCTCGAGGAGCGTCGGGACGTCCTCGTCGAGGAGCGCGACGCGATCACGGAGCGGATCGAGGGGTACGAGGCCGAGAAGAAGGCGACGTTCATGGAGACGTTCGAGTCGATAAACGAGCACTTCCAAGAGATCTTCTCCCGGCTCTCCGCCGGGTCGGGCGAGCTCGTGTTGGAGAACCCCGAGGACCCGTTCGAGGAGGGGTTGACGATGAAAGCACAGCCCGCCGATAAGCCGGTCCAGCGGCTCGCGGCGATGAGTGGCGGCGAGAAGTCACTCACCGCGCTGTCGTTCATCTTCGCGGTTCAGCGGCACAACCCCGCGCCGTTCTACGCGCTCGACGAGATCGACGCGTTCCTCGACGCGGTCAACGCGGAACGGGTCGGCGAGATGATAGAGGAGCTCGCCATGGACGCACAGTTCGTCGTCGTCGGACACCGCTCCGCGCTGCTGGAGCGCTCCGATCGCGCGATCGGCGTCACGATGCAAGGGGACAACCTCTCCGCCGTCACCGGAATGCAGTTCGGTGACGAGGTGAGCGCGGATGACTGAGGACGACGGGGTTCCCGACCTCGATCTGACGAGCGAACGGCAGGACGTAGCTCCGGCGTTCGGCGACGACGCAGAGGACGGTGATCGCTCAGAGACCGCCGACGCAGAGGACGGCGACCGCTCGGAGGCCGCCGACGCAGAGGACGGCGACCGCTCGGAGGCCGCCGACGCAGAGGACGGCGTCCCTTCGGACGCCGTAGACGTTGACGCCAGCGACCGCTCGGACGCCGCCGAGGACGACGAGGAGGTCGAACCGGTCGAGTTGCTCGTTCAGCTAGCCGAGGAGGGGGAGATCGAGCCGTGGGATATCGACATCGTGCAGGTGACCGACGCGTTCCTGGAGAAGCTCGACGAGACGGATCTCCGGACCACGGGGCGCGCGCTGTTCTACGCCAGCGTCCTGCTCCGAATGAAAAGCGACGGGATGTTGGCCGACGACGAGGACGAAGCGGAGCCCGCCGCGGAGCCGTGGGAGCTCGCGATGGAGGGCGGCGACACCGATCCGGCCGACCCCGGCTTCGACCCGATCGACAAGCTCGAAGCGGAGATGGACCGCCGGCTCGACCGGAAGCACACGCGTGGGTCGCCGGAGACGCTCGACGAGCTCGTCCGCGAGCTCCGCGAGGCCGAGCGCGGCTCGTGGTGGAAAGAGTCCCGCAAGTACGACACCTCCGAGTCGCCGTCGGGGTACGACCGGGGGACCCAGACCCTCGATTACCACACTGGGGACGAGTTCCGCCGCGACGGCGAACCCACCGCGGGGGACGCGACGGACCGAACCCACGACGAGGACATCGAGGAGGTGATCGCGGACGTCGAATCCGCGATCACCCCGCACTTCGACGCCGGGCGCGCGGAGGTGCTGTTCGCGGAGGTGTCGTCCGCCGGCGGCCGACCGTTCATGACGTTCCTCGCGCTGTTGTTCATGGCACATCGGGGGAGCGTCACGCTCCGTCAGGACGAGCTGTTCGGGGACCTGTGGATCCGCGACCCGGCGGCGTCGATGGGCGAGTCCGAAGCGGTAGCGGATTAGCCGGCTACAGCCAGTCGGCGTCGGGGTCGATCCGGCCGGCCGGGGTCTCCCCGTTGAGGACGGCCGCGACGTCGGCGGCGGCGCTGTGATTGAGGTCGTCGTACGCGTCCTCGCTGTACCACGCCGCGTGCGGCGTGACGACCGTGTCCTCGCGACCGACAAGCGGGTCGTCCTTCGGTGGTTCCTCGGCGAGCACGTCGAGCCCGGCCGCCTTGATCGTGCCGTCGTCGAGCGCATCCAGGAGCGCGTCGGCGTCTATCACGGGGCCGCGACCCACGTTGACGACGACGGAGTCCGGCGAGAACCGTGCGAGCGCGTCGGCGTCGACCATCCCCCTCGTCGCGTCGGTGAGCGGCGCGTACACGGCGAGGTGGTCGCTCCGCTCGAACAGTGTGTCGAGTCCGACCGTCTCGACGCCGTAGTCGGCCATCACGTCGTCGTCGACGAAGGGGTCGTGTGCGATCAGCTCCGCGCCGAAGCCGCCGAGCTGTTCGGCCGCCCGCCGGGCGATCGGGCCAAACGACAGGAGCCCGACCGTCGACGCGCTGAGCCGTCGGATCGGCCGACCGTCTTCCCAGCTCCAGCGGCCGTCGGCGACGGCATCGTCGTACGGCTTCATCGAACGGAGGCAGGTCAACAGTAGTGAGACGGAGTGAGTTGCCACCTCATCGGTGCAGTAGTCGGGAACCCGCGTTACCGTCACGTCGGCGGCGGCGGCGGCCGGGACGTCGATGTTGTCGACGCCGACCGACGAGCGAACGATAGCGTCGAGCTCGGGTGACAGCGCCTCGATCGCCTCGGCCGTGACCGGCGTGTTGATGTCGGTGACGATCGCGTCGAACCCCTGGCCGGCCTCGATGACCCGGTCGGCCGAGCCGAGCTCGGCGACGACGATCTCGACGTCGTCGTCGACGCCCTCGGCGAGTCTGGCACGATAGGTGTCCGGGTCGATCATCGGAAACGACGAGAGCAGGACGCGTTTCATACGCCTCGCTACGACCCGCCCCCACTTGATGCCTGTTGCTTACGCTGTTAGGTTCGAGAAATATTATTGTCGTTCGTGAGGTATCCGCTCGATCGGATCGTTTCGACGGCTCTTTGACCGCCGGGCGATAACGCGCGGCCGTGAGCGACGAGACGACCGATAAGCCGCCGATGCTCGTCTTACTGGAGTCGTTGGCGTTCTACCGGAACGTCCGGATCGGTGCTGCCGTCGGCGCGAGCGTCGCGCTCGCGTTGTACCTGGTACGAACGTTCGAGCTCCTGCCGTGGGCGCTCGTCGAGGTCCGCGAGTATCCTCTGTTCGGGCCCGACGTGTGGTTCCTCCTCCTCGCGTTCGTGTTGGCGGCGACGCTCGGGCTCTTGGTCGCGATACTGCTCACCGTCGTCGCGGCGGTTCGAGGGGTTCGTGACGTGAAACGAGAACGGAGAGACTAGTCGGCCGTACAGGAGGCGTCACGGTCCTCGCTCGTGAACTCCTGTGCCGGCTCGGTGAGCTTGTAGAGGTTTTGTCTGGCGTCCGCGAAGTAGACGTCCTCGTCGACCACGTCGATCCCCTCGAGCCGTTCGAGGGCGTACCGGACGGTTCGGGCGGACAGCATCGACTCTTGGACGATCCCCTTCTGTGTCAACGGTCCGTTGTATTCGAGCACCTTAAAGACGAGTTTGGCGCTCGGCGGGAGGTCGTCGAGACCCTCCGTTTGGGTTCCAGCCATCGTTACGATTCGAAACCGTACTCGCTCATAAATGTTGATGCAACTCCCGGCGTTTCGGGGCCATTAGGGGCCTTTATTGCTGGTTTTCTTCGCATGATCCGGATAATTCCTCCGGTATATCGGGTGTAGACTGACCAGTCAGTCAGTCATTTTGCTCGCGCGCGCTTCGCCGCACACAGGGGCGGCGGACCGATCGGGTCCGTAGGGGACGGAACGAACGGCTTTTCACCGGTGGTTGCGGATCCGTAGACATGAGCGACGAACCGGCAATCACCGGCCACGCCCGGAGCGTGGTGGTCACCACTATCTGCTGTCTCGCGGGGATCGCCGCGGGCGTGGTGTCGGCCGCGTACGTCGGGACCGGCGATGCCGCCGCCACCAGCACGACCGCCGTCCTCGTGATGGGCGCGTTCGTGTTGATACAGTACCCGCTGTACAAGGTCATCGGCGTCGGCGACTTCGGCGTCAAGGACAACCTCTACGTGGCGTTCATGACGTTCACGCTGTGGTTCATCAGCTACACCGTGCTGCTCACCTCGGCGGTGACGTTTTGAGATGGCCGACGACAGCATCGCGGTAGTCGACCTGGACCGCTGTCAGCCCGACCGCTGCAACTACGAGTGTGCCAACTACTGTCCTCCGAACCGGACGGGAAAGGAGTGCATCACCGAGCGCGGCGAGGACGCCGACGAGGGTGACCCCGACCAGATACATATCTCCGAGGAGCTGTGTCTCGGGGAGACTTGCGGGATCTGCGTCGAGAAGTGCCCGTTCGACGCGATCGAGATCATCAATCTTCCCTCGGAGCTGAAAGAGGAGCCCGTCCACCGGTACGGCGAGAACGCGTTCGCGCTGTACGGGCTCCCGACGCCGGAGCCCGGCAGCGTCACCGGGATCCTGGGCCCGAACGGGATCGGGAAGTCGACGGCCGTTCACGCGCTCGCCGGCGAACGCGTCCCGAACCTCGGCGACCACGAGACCGACCCGACGTGGGAACGGGTTCTCGATCGGTTCCGTGGCACCGGCCTCCAGAACTACTTGGCGGCCCTGAAAGCAGGTGACGTTACCGTCGCCCGCAAACCGCAGTACGTCGACCAGATCCCGAAACAGTTCGACGGGAACACCCGCGAGCTGTTGGAGCGGACCGACGAGCGTGGTGCGCTCGATGACCTCATCGATCGACTGAACATCCGACCGGTGATGGATCAGGACATCGACTCCATCTCCGGCGGGGAGCTCCAGCGGGTCGCCATCGCGGCCTGTCTCGCCCGCGACGCCGATTTCTACTTCCTCGACGAGATCACCCCGTACCTCGACATCGGCCAGCGGATGGTCGCCGCGCGGCTCATCCAGGAGCTGGCGAACGACGACGACGCCGAGCGGTCGATGCTGGTCGTCGAACACGACCTCGCGATCCTCGACCTCCTCGCCGACACCCTCCACGTCGCGTACGGCGAACCCGGGGCGTACGGCGTGATCACGGACCCGAAATCGGTTCGAAACGGGATCAACGAGTACCTCAAAGGCTACCTCGACAACGAGAACATGCGGATCCGTCCGTCTGCGATCACGTTCGAGGAGCACGCTCCTCGGGCTTCCTCGAAGGGGACGCCGCTCGTCGAGTATCCGGACCTCCACAAGTCGTACGGCGAGGGCGAGTTCTCCCTCGACGTCGAGGGCGGCGTCATTCACGAGTCGGAGGTGCTCGGGATCGTCGGGCCGAACGGGATCGGGAAGTCGACCCTCGCCAAGCTGTTCACGGGTTCGTTGACCCCTGACCAGGGCGAGCTCGACTTCCGGCTCGACATCGCGTACAAGCCGCAGTACATCGAGATCGACCAGCCGATGCGCGTCGACGCGTTCCTCTCGTCTATCACCGACGAGTTCGGGACCTCGTACTGGAACACCGAGGTCGCCCAGCCGCTCCAGCTCGACCGGATCATGGAACAGGACCTGACCGACCTCTCGGGCGGCGAGCGACAGCGGGTCGCCATCGCGGCGTGTCTGTCCGAGGACGCGGACCTGTACCTGCTCGACGAGCCCTCCGCGCACCTCGACGTCGAACAGCGGGTCCGCGCGACCACCGCGATCCGCCGGTACGCGGAGAACCACGACGCCACCGTGCTGGTGATCGACCACGACATCTACATGATCGATCTCCTCGCCGACCGACTGATGGTGTTCGACGGCGAGCCGGCGGCGCACGGGCACGCGACGCCGCCACAGGAGATGCGTGAGGGGATGAACGAGTTCCTCGCGGACCTGGATATCACGTTCCGACGCGACGAGCGAACCGGCCGCCCCCGGATCAACAAGCCGGACTCACAGAAGGACCGCCAGCAGAAACGCGACGGCGAGTACTACTACGCGCCCTGACGCCGGTCGTCTCGTTTGGCCCCCGATCCGGGCTCGACTGCCCCCGCCCGGCGCGCGCTGGTCGCTCGCCGCCACCCGGAGCTCTTTGGTCGCCCGCCGCCCTCGCTGAGGTATGCCGGAAACCGATTCCGATCTGTTCGGGCTGACGTACGAGGAGGCGGGCGAGGCGATCGCTGACGCGGACTTCGGCGTGCTCCCCGCGGGAAGCATCGAACAACACTCGACGCATCTCCCCGTCTCCACCGACACGCTGCGTGCGGACCACCTCACCGCCGAGCTCGTCGAGGCGGCACCGGCGTTCGATCTCGACCTCCTCAGACTGCCGACGCTGCCGTACGGACAGTCGGAACACCACATGACGTTCCCGGGCACAGTGACGCTTTCAACCGAGACGTACGTCGACGTCGTCCGCGAGATCGGCGGATCGATGGCGACCCACGGGCTCGACCGCCTGCTCATCGTGAACTGTCACGGCGGCAACCGGGAGCCGCTGTCGATCGCGGCCGACCGACTCGGCCGGGACACGGAGCTGACGGTGCATTTCGTCCACTGGACCGACTTCGCCCGCGAGGACCTCGAGGCAGCGTTCGGGGAGGGGTGGGGCCACGCCGGCGACCACGAGACGAGTTTCGTCGAGCTGTACCGACCCGATCTGGTCCGCGACGGAAAGAAGGAACCGCAAGACGCGGCGGAGTTCCCCGAGACGCGGAGCTACGAGTACTTCAGCGACGTGACGGAGCTCGGCGGGCTCGGTGATCCGACCGCGAGCGATCCCGAAACGATGGAGGGGATCGTCGCCGACACGACGGATGCGATCCTCGAGGCGCTCGTCGCGGACGTCGAGAACGGGTGGTGATAGGCGTCGAGGGGAGTGGATAACGAACCCCGGAGACGGGTACGGACGGGTATCGATGCGGCCGTCGCTCCGATCCGCGGTATCGAAGCGATTAAGCGATGAACCCGCCAACGACGGCGTATGCAACACCTCATCGTCCGCGGCGACCCCGGGATCCGCAAGGACGCGATCATCGAGTACGAGGGTGAGGAGCTGGTGTGTTTCGGTATCAACACGCAGGGCGGGTGGCACGGTCCGGACGAACCCCAGCTCTGGTGTACGGTGGGAACCCCGGACGAACGAGAGGCCTACGAGAAACGCGAGTACGTTCCGCACTGGCTCGACGTCGACACCGTCGACGCCGAGGCGCTCGACGTGATCAGAGCGAAAGGCGACCTCTCAGTGTAGCCCGCGTCCCCGACCACGTACCTGGGTCTCCGTCTTCTTTCTCACACGGGCGGGTCCGCGAGCCACGCCTCCACAGCACCCGCCATCGCCCCCCGGCGATGGATCCGGCCGGCGTCGGGGTCGACGACGGTGCTTTCCGTGCCCGGACAGTCGCCGTCGTCGATCACGACCGCGGCGCGCTCGCGTATCCGGTCGTCGAGGTCGGCCACCCGAGTGACG
>NZ_JBHSWW010000035.1:0-16381 GCF_042661865.1 Halorubrum tibetense | reverse complement strand
GGCGTCCGCGACCCGGTCGACGGGGACCGCGACCCCGCCCCGGTAGTTGTGGGTGTTCTCCACCGCGAGGAGGCCGGTTCCGGGGCGGTGGAGGTCCTCGACGACGAGCTCGCGTTCGACCGCTGCCGGCGTCGGGACACATCGGTCACCGGCGTCGATCGTCCGCGTCTGGACGCCCGAGAGCTTCGCCGCGCCCGCGAGCTCCCATCGGTAGATGTGCGACTCCCGCTCGAGGAGCAGCTCTTGGCCGGGCTCCGTGTGGACGTGGACGGCGATCTGGTTGGCCATCGTTCCCGAGGGGACGTACAGCGCCGCCTCCGTCCCGACCGCTTCGGCGGCTTCCGCCTCCAGCTCGGCGACGGTGGGGTCGTCGCGGTACACGTCGTCGCCGACGTCGGCGTCGCGGGCCGCCTCGCGCATCGCGGTCGAGGGTCGGGTGACGGTGTCGGAGCGCAGGTCAATGAACTCGTCGGTGGCGGACATCGGATGTCGATCGTTCGACGCCCCGAGTCAAATAGCCCGCGCTCCGTCCGAGGTGGCAACACGACTGGAATCGCTTCGTCGTCCGACGAGCCAAGGACTCGACCGACTCCCGGCGGGGGGTTCCGCGGCCGGTCCCTTCTTAACACGCGCGCCACATCGTGTCCCTATGGCAACGGAAGCCGCAGCCGACGACGGGAGCGGGTCCGACGCTCCGGACGCGTACGACGCCCTCCTCGACCGCGTACGACGCTGGAACACGCTCGGGAGCGCCGCCGGCGTCCTCGGGTGGGACCAGCAGGTCATGATGCCCGAGGGCGGCACGCCCGCCCGCTCGAAACAGCTCTCGACCATCTCGTCGATCCGCCACGACATGCTCACCGACGAGGAGACGGGAGCGCTGCTCGACGAGCTGGCCGACGCCGACCTCACCGACGAGCAGGCCGCCGTCGTTCGCGAGGTGCGCCGCGACTACGAGCGCGCGGACGCGGTGCCCGTCGATCTCGTCGAGGAGATCTCCGAGACCGGTTCGGAGGCACTCCAGGCGTGGGAGGAGGCGAAAGCCGAGGACGAGTTCGAGACGTTCGCGCCGTACCTGGAGAAACACGTCGAGCTCAAACGCGAGTACGCCGAACACGTCGACCCCGACCGCGACCCCTACGAGGTGCTCTTCGAGGACTACGAGCCGTGCCTCTCTATGGAGCGTGCGGAGTCGATCCTGGAGGAGCTCCGCGAGGCGCTCGTCCCCATGATCGACGCGATCCGCGAGTCGGACCGCGAGCTCGCCGTCGACACCTTCGAGGGGGAGTTCCCCGAGTCCGACCAGGAGGCGCTCGCCCACGAGACGCTTGAACTGCTCGATTACGACTTCGACCGCGGCCGGCTGGACGTTTCCTCGCACCCGTTCACCTCCGGTAACCAGTTCGACTGCCGCGTAACCACGCGGTTCGACGAGTCCGACCCGCTGGGTGCGATCGGCTCGACGATCCACGAGTACGGTCACGCCCAGTACAACCTCGGGCTCCCGCAGGAGCACTGGGCGACCCCGCTCGGCGAGTCGCGTGACCTCTCCGTTCACGAGTCGCAGTCGCGGCTCTGGGAGAACCACGTCGGCCGGAGCCGGGCGTTCTGGGAGACGTTCCTTCCCGCGTTCCAAGAGCAGTTCCCCGACACTGCCGAGGCGAGCGTCGAGGACGCCTACGAGGCGTTCAACCAGGTGTACGAGGACAACCTGATCCGCGTCGAAGCGGACGAGCTCACCTATCACCTCCACATCATCGTCCGGTTCGAGATCGAACGCGACCTAGTCCGTGGCGACCTGGACGTCGCGGACGTCCCGGAAACCTGGAAGGACAAGTACGAGGAGTATCTCGGGATCCGACCGGAAACCGACAGCGAAGGCTGTCTCCAGGACATCCACTGGAGCCACGGCAACTTCGGCTACTTCCCGACCTACTCGCTCGGATCCGTGATGGCGGCCCAGCTGTTCGCGGCCGCCGAGAGCGAGATCGAGGGGCTCGCGGAGTCGATCGCCGCGGGCGAGTTCGGCGACCTCCACGACTGGCTCGGCGAGAACGTCCATCGCCACGGCTCCCGGTACGAGACGAACGAGCTCGTCAAACGGGCGACCGGCGACGATTTCTCCGCGGACGCGTTCCTCGCGTACGTGGAGGAGAAGTACGGCGAGCTGTACGACCTGTAGTCGACGAACCGACCGTCGGTTCCGCTCTCGTTTTCCGCGGCGTCCCCCGTCTCAGAGTCGGTGAGCGACGCGCTCGCCAGTGTCGAGCCCGTTCGCCAGCGCGGCGTGGAGGCGTCCCTCGCCGACGACCCAGTCGCCGAGGACGTAGAACCCCTCGTCCGCGGCCGAATCGACCGGTCCGCGTTTCACCCCGTCCTCGGGGATCGCGTAACGCCACCCCTGGTGGTCGGTCCAGTCGGGGTCCGCGAGGCGGTCGCCGCCCACGAGGTCGGCGGCGTGGTCCGCGAGCGCCGCGACGTTCTCGCGGGGGTCGTCGTCGTAGTGAGCCGTCGACCACTCGCCGCCCGCCTGGACGACGAGCAGCGACTCGCCGTCGGGGACGTGACCCGCCTTACACTCCTCGCGGGAGATCCAGCCCACCGCGTGCGCCTTGTCCGTGTTGACGAGCCCGTAGTAGGGCCGATCGAGCGAGAACTCGTAGTGTAACACCGCGGTCCAGACGCTCCGATAGGGGACGTCGGCGGCGGCCGCTCGGAGCGCCTCCCGGACGGGCGACTCCCACTCGGCGTCCGCGAGGAGCTCGGCGGTCTGCGGTGCGGGCGGGTTACAGAGGAGGACGTCGAACGGTCCCCACTCGGTCCCATCGGCATCGACGAGGCTCCACTTCTCGTCCCCGTCCGTCCCGTCACCATTGCCCTGCTCCCGTCGGATCGTCTCGACACGGGTTCGTCGGTGGACGGTCGCGTCGGTTCCGCCGAACAGCCGTTTCGCGATCTGTGTGAGCCCCATGCGGTAGCTCCACTTGTGTTCGTCCGCGTCGCGTCCGGGCTCGACCTCCCCGTCCGCCTCGAAGGTGTGGATCGGCTCGGTCGCGTCCACCATCCCCTCGTCGCTCAGCGTCTCCGTGACGAGCTCGACGACGCGCTCGTCGTCGGATTTGAGGTAGTTCGCCCCGTAGTCGTACACGAGGTTCCGGTCGTCGTTTCGCCGCGTCGCGGCCCGGCCACAGAGTCCGCCGGACTTCTCGAAGACGGTGATCTCCGCGTCGGGAACCGCGGTGTCGAGGACGTACGTCGCCGCCGCCGCGGCCGCACCCGCGCCGACGATACCGATAGTGGTCATTCGTGTACGGACCCACGGGCGCGAGCGGCTAACCGTTGTCGGGGGCGCAGTCGACCGTCGCGTTTCGGAGCGGTCCTCGGAGGTACAAGCGGGGACGAAAGAGGGTTCTATCGGCGGCGTCAACGGTGTGTCGAATGGCCGATGACTCCGACGGTTCCGAAACGGCGGTGACCGACCTCGTCCGGACGGCGCGTCTCGTCTTCGGCGGCGTGATCCTCGACGACGAGCCGCGTCTCGTCGAAGCGATCGACCGCGACCGGTTCCCGGATGACCGGGCGGAGACCGCGCTCGCGACGGCGTTCACGAGCGCCAACGCTGATCTCGTCCCGATCGTGGTCGATACGGAGGACGCGGGCGGTGGGGCCGAGGCGGCGGCCCAGGACGCGCCACCGATCGCGGCGTTCGACGAGGTCGCTTCGGCGATCGAGGGAAGCCACACGTACTACCTCGTGATGAACGTAGGCCTTGGCGAGTGGAAGCGAGTGCGAAACGCGGCGACAGACGGAACGGACCGGTACCGTGTCGCCGACACGGTGACGACGGCGGCGACGGACCGGATCGGTGACCTTCCGGAGGAGGTCGCCGGGAGCGATATCGACGTGATCGACTGGAGCGGTTGACCGGCGCTCAGTCGCCGCAGTCACCGCCCCCTGCGCTTCCGGTACCGCCGTCGCCACAGCCACCGCCACCTGCGTCTCCCTTACCGCTGTTGCCGTCAGGATCCGCCGACGGAACGGTCGGCGTGTTCGGATCTGTCGGGTCCAGTCCCGCACGCTCGGCGCGGTTGACCGCGCCGACCCGGTCGGTCACCCGGTCACGGAGGTCGAAGAACCGGTCGGCGGCTGGCGTCCCCTGAAGCACGGTGACCGGCTTGTCGGCGTCGCTGCCGGATCGGATCTCCGGGTCCATCGGGATCTCAGCCAACAGCGGCACGTCGAACTCCGCGGCGACGTCTGCGCCGCCCCCGCTCCCGTACAGCTCGTGTTCGTCGCCACAGCTCGGACACCGGAACGCGCTCATGTTCTCGACGACCCCAAGCACTGGCGTCCCGCGGTCGTGGAACATCCGGATCCCCTTTCGGACGTCTTCTAGGGCGATGTCTTCCGGCGTCGTCACGACGACGGCCCCGGTCACGGGAACGCTCTGTAACAGCGTGAGCTGCTCGTCACCGGTTCCCGGCGGCAGGTCCACGAGCAGATAATCCAGGTGCCCCCAGTCGGTCTCCTCGATGAGCTCCGAGAGTAGCTTGTCGATCATCGGCCCGCGCAACATCGCGGGGTCGGTGTCGTCCTCGGAGAGGAACGCCATGCTCATCAGCTTGATACCGTCGGCTTCCGGCGGCACGATCTTCCCGTCCTCACTCAGACCCGGCTTGGCTTCGATCCCGATCATCCCCGGAACGTTCGGCCCGTAGATATCGGCGTCGAGGAGGCCGACGCGAGCTCCCGTCTCCGCGAGCGCGGTCGCGAGGTTCGTCGCCACCGTCGTTTTTCCGACCCCGCCCTTCCCCGACGCGACCGGCACGACGTTCCGAACATCGGGGAGTGGGCTGTCCGAGTCCTCCCAAGAGAGGCTCACCGTGACATCCGGCTCCAGCCCGAGCGCCTCGACCTCCTCGCGGATCCGATCGCCCATCGCCTTCTCGTCGCCCGAGTACGGCGCGTTGAAGGCTACGGCGACGGTCACGACCCCGTCTTCGACACGCACGTCGTCGATCAGTCCGAGCGTCGCGACGTCCTCGTCGAGTTCGGGGTCCTCCACCGCTCGGAGCCGTTCACGAACCTGCGCTTCATCGGGCGTCATCGATCCCCACCTCCATCGAGAGCCGTCAGCACGTCATCGTCGGCCCCATCGAGTCTGTTGAGCCGGTCCGCGAGTCGTTTCCCGTCGGACTCGACGAAGGACTGGGTCTCGTCGGCGAGCAGCCGATAGAACTCGGTGTCGGCGCCCTCGCGCATCTCCTCCGCGAGTTCCGAGATCCATCGGCCGAGGTGCTCCGAGAGGAACTCGTACTGGCGTTCGAGGTAGTGTTCGGCCGCCTCGAACTCGCCGGCGCCGAGCGCTTCGACCTCCGTCGTGACGAGCAGGAACGTGAACTCCAGCTCCGCGGCGACGTGGTCGGCGGGCTCGTCCATCTCGATGTCGACGCCGGCCTCGGTGTACTCTGCCTGTACCTCGGCGGTCGACCCCGTCATCACGCGCGTCTCATCGTCGACATATACCGATTCGTAGGGCGGTGCCTCCAGCTCGAAAGGGCCGACGAACAGCCCCGCGTGGTCGAGTGTCAGATCCGCGGCTCCCGCCGCGGCGTCGGCGAGCGCATTGACGTCCACCTCGACTTCCGCGTTGGTCGTGTTCGCGATTCGGTCCATCCTCCCTTCGTCAGGCGGCTGAAACATCGCCGCCAGTAGCCCGTACGTGTTCGCCCGGCGCTGTTCATCGGCGAGCGCCCCATCGTGTCGTTCGTCTCTCGTGTTTTGGTGTGTCATGGTCCTCGATCGCCCCGTACGTGCGCTCCGCCCCGCTTCGTTTCTCCGACGGACTGTACTCGCCAATGGGAGCCGGTGCCGGGTTACCGTTTCTCGATGTCCACCCAGACGTCGCCGTAGAAGACCGAGCTCCCACTCAACCGGTCGTACTCGGCGCCGATGATCTCGTTGTTCGAGCCGCCGCGGGCCTCCTCGCCGAACTCCTCGGACGCGACCTGCCCGTAGGCCCAGTGACCCTGTCCCCACGTCTTGGTGACCGTCCCCGGACGGACACCCTCCCAGCGTTTGACCTCGGATTCGATCTCACCCGCAGGCGATCTGATCACGATTTCGTCCCCGTCCTCGAGGCCGAGCGCCTCCGCGTCACGCGGATTGAGCTTGGTGAGGTCCTTGTACGGCTCGTCGCCCGGATTGACGTCCTTGAACTCGTGGAGCCACGTCGTGTTCGCGGAGCGACCCTCGCGGTTCAGTCGGTCCTTGTAGTCGACGAACTTGAACGGGTACTCGGACTCCTCGCCCATTCCGTATGGCTCCTCGTAGTGGGGAACGAACGCGTCGGGCGCGTCCGGGTCGTCGACGCGGCCCTGGTAGTTGCACGTCTCCAGCACGTCGTCGACGTCCGTCTCGTGGCGCTCGGCGTGGCCTTCAAGCGCGTTCCGTAACGTCTCCCCGTCGAACTCGAACACGCCCGAGTCGGTGCCGAACTCGCCTCCTTCCGAGGGCCAGCGGTGGCGGTACTCCCACTTCTCCGTGTGCCAGATGCCGCGTTCGCGGAACGCGACCCAGTCGTCGAACTCCTCGCCGCCGGGCCAATCGAACTCGTTCTCCCGGTAGTCGGGGTCCCAGATCGGTCGGGTCCGATGCTTGATCGCGTTCCGCGAGAACGCCTGCGCTCGGAGCTCGCGCGACCGGAAGTCGTCGCCGGGGACCTCCTCGCGGAGCGACTCCCCCGTCTCGGGATCGGGGTACTCCTCGTCGAAGAACTCCAGCATGTTCTCGAACCCTTTGTCGGCGAGCGCCTCCGCTAGCAGGTACGGGATCTCCGTTTCGTCGGTCTTGACGTCCCACAGCCGACCGGTGTCGAGGACGTCCGCGGGGTCGTCCGGATCGTCGGCCATCACGGGCGTGTGCAGGTTGATCGTCCGGTAGCCAGCGCCAGTGCTCCGGAGCTGGCCCCAGCGCTCGAACTGGTGGTGGGTCGCCGGCAGGATCAGGTCGGCGAACCACGCGGTCTCGCTGGCGTGGGTTTCGATGGTCGCGTGGAACGGGATCTTCGAGAGCGCCTCCTCCCAGCGCTGGCTCTCCGGGTTCGAGAAGGCGAAGTTGTTCCAATAGGAGATCAGCACGTTGATCTCGTTCGGGTCCTCGTCGATGATCCCGTCAGCCGCGTTGTTGGTGACGACGCCCCCGCCCGACTCGCCACCTTTGAGGGCCGGGAACTCCAGCCGCCCGCGCTGGTCGATCTTCTCGTTGTCGAGGCCCGCCTCGGCGACCTCGTCGATGTAGCCGTCAGGAGCGGGTAGGTCGTCAACACCGGTGCTCGGCGCGTACAGGGTACCGCCGCGATTGCCGACCGACCCGACGAGTCCGTTCAGTGCGTGGATCGCCATCGAGGTGTAGCTCCCGCGGATCTGCATACAGGGACCGCCGCCGAGCCACGAGATCGCCTGCGGTCCGGCCTCAGCGAACTCGACCGCGACCCGCTCGATCTGCTCGGCCGGGACGCCTGCCCGCTCCGCGGCCCACTCGGGGTCTTTGTCGTGTAGCTCCTCGTTCCACCACTCGACGACCCCCTGGCTGTTCGCGGACTCCTCGAACGTCTCGGGCCCGACCCGGTTACCGGGGACGAAGCGGTTCTCGCCGTCCGCGAACTCGCCGACGAACTCGCGATGCCACAGGCCCTCACGCAGGATGACGTGCGCCATCGCCGACGCGAGCGCGCCGTCCTGTCCGGGCTCGACCGGGAGCCACTCGTCGGATTTCGTCGCCGTCGAGGAGAGCCGCGGCTCGACGACCGCGACCGTCGCGCGGTCGAGCAGGTCGCCGAACTCGTTCGAGTAGTGTGAGACCTGCCGGTTCGTCGAGATGGGATCTGCGCCCCACGCGAGCACGTACCGGGCGTTTTGAACGTCGTACTGACGGTACGACCACTCGCCTTCGGTGTACATCGGGCCGAACTTCTCTGCTTCCGCACAGATCGCGCTGTGGGAGATGTTGTTCGGCGAGCCGACGATCTTCGGGAGGTAACTGTAGAGGATCGGGCGGAGGTAGGTGTACCTGCCGCGGGTGACCATGAACGTCTCCGGCTCCTCGTTCTCCCGGAGCTCCATGATCTCGTCGGCGAGCATGTCGATCGCCTCCTCCCAGCTGATCGGCTCGAACTCCGGGTCGACGTCTCGGCCCTTCTCTGGGTTCGTCCGCTTCATCGGCTGCGTGACCCGATCCGGGTCGTACAGCTGCTGGATGGCGAGGTCCTGACGCGGGCAGTCGTGCGTGCCGTGGATCTTCGAGTCCTCGTGGCCTCGCGTCCTGATGACGCGGTTAGTTCGGTCGTCGACCAACACCTCCGCCGAACACCAGGACGTACAGCCCGCACAGCAGTTCGGCCTCCAGTCGCCGCTGTGTTCGACCAACGCGTCGCGGTAGTCGTCGGCCTCGACGACCGACGTGAGACTCGTCAGGCCGGTACCGAGCCCGGCCGCGACTGCGCCGACCGCGCCCGCCTTCATGAAGTTCCTGCGCCCCAACGAGAGGCCGGAACCGTCGGTGCCATCGTCCGTCTCAGTGGTGGTGTCGTTTGTGCTCATCGGTCTAGTCGCTCAGTCCGGGCTCGCCGCCCCCTCGCTCGTAGCCGCCGCCGTTGTACTCTCTGACGTACTTCACCTTCGGCTTCGTCCCCTCGTCTTCCTTCAGCACGTCGGGGTTGTACTTCCCGAGGACCTCGTTCACCTTGCTGTCCGGGTCGTTGAGATCACCGAATATCCGCGCCTCACAGGGGCACTCCTCGACGCACCGCGGGAGCTCGCCCTCGTTGAGCCGGTGAACACAGAAGTTGCACTTCTCGACGACGCCCTTGTATCTGGTCGGGTGCTCGTGCTCGCCGGCCTCGCGGTTCGGGTTGTAGTAGGCGGGCGCGTCCTCGTCGACGTCGGCCCGCTCTTTGACTTGCTTCGGCGACGCCGTTCCGTTCTCGATGACCGCCTCGTCGCGCTCCCAACGCGGGTGTGGGTCCTCCTTGTTCAGCGTTATCTCGTCGTACGGACAGTTGACCATACACGCCTTACAGCCGATACACTTCTCGTGATCGTGCATCGTGATGTCGCCGTCACCCTTGTACAGCGCCGAGGTCGGACAGCCCTCCGCACACGGGGCGTCCTCGCACTGGTTACACAGCGTCGGCGTGTACTCGTAGCTGACGTCGGGGAACTCGCCCTCGGTCTCGATGATCCGGCTGGAGTACGCCTGCCCCTCCTGGAGGTTATTCTCCTGTGCACAGCCGATGTTACAGGCCGCACAGCCGGTACAGCGCTGTAGGTCGATGACCATGCTCAGGTCGACACCCTCGTCTTGCAGGTCGGTCTCGTCGAGCTCGGCGACCATCCGGTCGTCGAGCGACTCCGCGGCCTCAGTCATCGTCGGTCACCTCCGTGGTCGCGGCCGAGTTCGGGTGTGTCATTTCGGTGGCTCCGTGGTCCGGGTGCTCGTCGAGGTCGAAGACGAGTCTCCCCCCCGTGTACAGCAGCGCGAACAGCGCGAAGCCGAACACGACGATCGCGATCTCCGCGGCTGACGGCGCGTAACTCACCAGCGGGAACTGGTGTGAAGGGTCGTTCGTCAGCGCGACGACCTGGCCGCCGAGAACGAACTCGAGGCGGCTCGCGAAGAGCCCGACGAGCGCGAGGACCGAGGCGGTGAACACGCCGCCGACCGTCCGCGTTCGCGGCAGCGAGAGGAGCGCGAACGGCACGACCATGCCGAGCCCGACGCCCACGCCGAGCGCCCACACGCCATGTGCCCCGAACAGCATGTGCTCGTGTGCGAGCGCGAGCGCTTCGTTCGTGGCGACGAGCCCGTACACGTGTCTGAACGCCGTGAGAAGCAGTGTCACGCCGGCGAGGACGCCGAGGTACTTCGCGAGCGTTCCCGTTAGCAGGGTCTCGTCGACGGCGCTCGCCGTCGCATCGGTCAGTCGTCGCTCGGCGATCGTGACCGCCGTGAGCAGCGCGACGCCCGAGAACACCGCCGTCACGAGCAGGTACACCGACGCGAAGATCCCGCCGTAGTATGGGCGGGCTTCGGCCGTTCCGAAGATCGCGCCGAGCATCCCGCCGGCGAGGATCGGTGCGACGAGCGCGACGATCCCGACCGCGAGCGTCAGGCGTTGGCTCGGCTTCTCGGCTCGATCGAGCAGGTAGAACTCGGCGACCAGCGCGCCGCCGTAGGCGGAGTAGAGGACGATCATCCACCACATCGGGGCCGACGGGTTCGGCGAGAGCAGCATTTGTGGGATCGCGCGGAACGGCTGGCCGAGTCCGGCCATGATGACCAATCCTCCCGCAGCGAGCGTGAGCAACGACAACAACACTCCCCGCTTCACGAGCGGGTCGAAGGTTTTCATGCCGAAGACGCTCGACAGCGACGTGACCCCGATACAGATACCGGTGCTCAACAGCGCGAAGAAGACGTACGTGGAGATGAGGACCCCCCACGGAACCTGATCGCTCAGGCCGAGCACCGTCGTGCCTTCGATGAGCGTCGACAGGGCACCGTACGCCCCGATAAGCAGCCCGAGGGCGATCAGTCCGAGCCACGCGTACGTGCGCGGCCCGGCGTCACGGATACGACCTCGCACGCGGTCGCCTTCGAGACTGCTCATCGAACCACGCTCCGAGGTGAGACACCGCGTGTGAACGGCCTCTCGACACGGTTACTCCGACACTCCCGTGTGTCACGGCCCGTCGATCGTGTCGTGGGGTACATAGTTCTCTCCTCACCACCGAGTTGAGATCCTGTTCACATATACTCGCCTGCGAGTTGCCATTTCCCGGTAATCGGTTCCGGATCCCCCTGGATGCTGGGGGTATTTATATACTCCACCGCGGCTCGCGCTATCGGTAGGGCTCTGCGTCCCGAAGAGACGCGAGAACCGCGTCGATGTCGACGGCGTCGGCTTCCGCCGCAGTCGCAACGGTCGGTCCCGCCGCCGCGCGCCCGCCGAGGACGACCTTCGGCAGGTCGCTCCCGCTGAACCCCTCAACGATCGCGTACTCGTAGTGTCGATCGAACTCGGCGAGGATCCCGTCTAGACTCCGACCCTCACCGGTCGCGAACCACGTCCCCTCGTCCGTGACGCCGACGGTGTGTACCGCGCCCCCTGCCCGATGTCGCGCCGTGTCCTTCCCGTCGGTGTCGACGTCTGGCTCGTGAGTGAGGTGTTTGACCGTCGCGACGCTGCCACGCTCGCTCAATCGTTCCGCCAGCCGCGTCACGAGCGTGGTCTTCCCCGAGTCGGACGGTCCGACGACGGCGAGTACCTTCATTTCGCTTCCCTCCTCGGCCGGGTCGACCACCTCGTCACCTCCGCGGACGGTCCGGTCACGGTCCTCACGGTCACTTCTCGATGATGCTCTCTTCCACCGCCTCGCCGAAGTGGCGAGCGACGTCCTCGTAGTAGACGAGCGCCTCGTCGCCCACGTCGAGATCCGTCACGGCCTTTCGACCCTCGCTCGTGGCGACTTTCACCGTCTCGGCGTTCTGGATGAGGGTTTCGACGCGGTCGACGCCGTCGTCGGTGTCGACCTCCGCCTGGACCCGGAACATCGGCCGCTTCTCGATCTTCACGCGACCGACGATCGCCTCGCGGGTGTGGCCGGCGGTGTCCACGATTTGCACCTCGTCGCCGCTCGACAGCTCCGCGAGGTAGTTCGTGCCGCCCTCGGGATTCCGGACGTACGCGTGGACCGCGCCGGCGTTCACGCGGAACGGGCGCGACTCGACGTACGGGGACTCCGCCGTCTCCGCGTGGACGAAAAAGAGACCGCGCGACATCGAGCCGACGAGCATCCCCTCGTCGCCGTCCATCAGCGACCCGGTGTCGATACACACCCGGTCGGCCATCCCTGTTCGCTCGACCGCCGTGACCTCCGCGTACCGCAGATCGAGCGACTCGCGGTCGGCGGCGTCGCGGGCCTCGACCGCGCCGCGGATCTCGTCCGGAGCGTCGGTGTCGAGGAGGACGCCGTCCGCGCCGATCTCCAGCGTTTCGAAGGCAGTTCGAGCCTCGGCGGCCGTCGTCGCGCCGGCGATCAGGTGGGTCTCCTCGCCAACGCGTGCGATGAGGTTCTCCAGCGGGATGATAGACCAGTCCTCGCCGACGATAACGGTGAAATCGGCGGCCGTGGCGGCCTCCTCGGCGAACGCTTCGTACTCCGTGCCGAGCACTCGGACGTACGCGCCCTGTGCGCGGTCGTCGCGCCGGCGAAGCGTCGTCAGGTCCGCGGAGCCGGAGAAGTCTTCGGGGAGGTCGATGGTGCCGTCCCCCTCGCCGTCCTTTCCGACGAAGTAGGCGTCGGCCTCGGCGTCGTCGCCGTCCCCGTCGACGACGTCGGCGTCCGCGAGAAACGCCGCGACGTTCACGTCGCCGAGCTCGCGCACCCGAGCGACGTCCGCCTCGTCGACGAGGACCCAGTCGGCCCCGGCCTCGATCGCGGCCGTGATCCGGCGCTTGCGTGTGTTCCACTCCCCGACCGTGCCGTCGGCTTTGACCCAGACCGTGCGCGTCATACTGATCGACTCACGGGGGCCGGGCTTGAAAACTGCGGAACGAACAGCCGGGGCGGTCCGATTACGCCTCGGCGAACCCGCCGGCCCGGAGCGCCTCGTCGACGTCGGCGCCGTCGTGCACGATCGCCGACACCGCGCTCGCGATACCTTCGGGGTCGTCGTGCTGGAATATCGAGCGCCCCATGGAGACGCCGGCCGCGCCGCCGTCCATCGCCCCGCGGACCATCTCGACCGTCTCGCGATCCGTCCCTTTCGACCCGCCGGCGATGACGACCGGGAGTCTGGTGGACTCGGTGACCCGTTCGAAGGAGTCGCCGTCGCCGGAGTAGCCCGTCTTCACCACGTCCGCGCCGAGCTCCTCCGCGAGCCGGACGGCGTGCCCCAGCGACTCGGGATCCGCTCCGTCCACGCCGGGGCCGCGGGCGTACGCCATCGCGAGGACGGGGAGGCCGAGCCTGTCGGCGTCGTCGGTCAGCGCGGCGAGGTCCTCGATCTGTTTCGGCTCGTAGTCGGAGCCGACGTTGAGGTGGAGCGACACCGCGTCCGCGCCGGCGCGAACCGCCTCCTCGGCCGTGGCAGTCATCCGCTTGTCGTTCTCGTCGGGGCCGATCGTCGTCGAGGCGTTGGCGTGGACGATGTATCCCGCCCCGTTCTTGTTGTCGTGAACCCGGTCGGCGATTCCCTTCTGTGTCAGTACGGCGTCGGCGCCGCCGCGTGTCACGCCGTCGATCGTGGACTCGATGTCGACGAGCCCTTTCACGGCTCCCATCGTGATCCCGTGATCCATCGGCACGATGAGGTAGCGGTCGTTCGTCGAGATACGGTCGAGTCGTGCGGTGAGTCCTGGTGTCATGTGGAACGGCTCGTTGTGTGAGAGTGTGTCAATCGGAGGTAAGTCGGTTTCGTTCGGGGACGTATTCTCTCGAAGACGGTCACCCGGTCGATACCCGCCGCATCGGCGGCTACGATCCCGGCGTCCCGACGCGGGTCGCGTACCCGCGTTCGGCACCCGCCTTCAGCTCCTCCGAGAGCGCCGCCAACTGGTCGGCGACCGTCTCGACGGAGCGCTCCTCTTCGTGCCCCTCGGCGACGATGTCGACGAGCGCGGAGCCGACGATGATCCCGTCCGCCCCGCCGGCGACGATCCGCTCCGCGTGTTCGCCGGTCGAGATGCCGAACCCGACCGCCTTCGGCACGTCGTACTCGCGGAGGCGGTCGAGGCTCTCGGCGGTGCTGTCGGAGACGTCCGACTTCGCCCCGGTGGTACCGAGCCGTGCCTGGACGTACACGTACCCCGACACCCGCTCCATGATCCGTTCGAGCCGCTCGCCGCGCGTCGTCGGCGCGACGATGAAGACGAGGTCGAGCCCGTACTCGTCACACGCCTCTCGAAGCGGGTCGGCCTCCTCTGCCGGGAGATCGGGAACGACGAACCCCTCCAAGCCGGCCTCGGCGGCCCGCTCGACGAACGACGCCGGCCCGTCGTGGCTCGCGGCGTTGCCGCTCGCGTTCGAGGCGCTTCGCGCCTCGCTAGCCCCGTACTGGTAGATCAGGTTGTAGTACGTCATACAGACGAGCGGCGCGTCCACGTCGAGCGTCTCGACGAACTCGAAGAAGCGGTCCGGCGTCATCCCGCCGTCGAGCGCGCGGACGACCGCCCCCTGGATCGTCGGTCCCTCCGCGATCGGCTCCGAGAACGGGAGGCCGAGCTCGATGACGTCGGCACCGCCGCGATCGAGCGCCTCTACGTACGCGAGCGAGGACTCGTAGTCGGGGTCACCGACCGCGAGGTACGGGACGTACGCCGGGCCGTCCGCGAACGCCGCCGCGATGGCGTCGCTGTTGCCGACCCGTTCGCGGTCGGACGCGTCCGGACTCCCCGCCATCTACATCCCCCCCGTGAACATCGACATGTCCGGCGCGCCCTCGATGTCGCGGGCGTGCGTCTCCTCGATAGCGGCGTCGAGGTCCTTGTCGCCGCGGCCGGAGACGTTCACGACCACCCGGTCGCCGAGCGACTCGTGGTGCTCCTCGAGGAAGCCGAACGCGTGCGCCGTCTCCAGCGCGGGGATGATCCCTTCCGTCGAGGAGAGGCGGTGGAACCCTTCGAGCGCCGTGTCGTCGTCGACGGCGACGGGCGTCACCCGTCCCTCGTCGACGAGGTAGGCGAGCTCGGGACCGACGCCGGCGTAGTCGAGCCCGGAGGAGACGGAGTGGCTCTCCATGATCTGTCCGTCCGAGTCCTGGAGCAGCTTCGTCCGCGCGCCGTGGAGGACGCCCTCTTCGCCCGTGAACAGCGAGGCGGAGTTGGGGGCGACACCGGCCGCCTCGTCGACTTCGAGCGTCGACCCGCCCGCCTCGACCGCGTGGAGCGCGACCGACTCGTCGTCGACGAACGCCGCGAACGACCCCATCGTGTTCGATCCGCCACCGGCGCAGGCGACGACGTCGGTGGGGAGCGCGCCGGTCTTCTCGAAGGCCTGCTCGCGGGCCTCCTCGGAAATGACCGCCTGGAAGTCACGAACCATCACCGGGAACGGGTGGGGCCCGACGACGGAGCCGATCACGTAGTGGGTGTCCTCGACGGTCGCGGCCCAGTCGCGCATCGTCTCCGAGATCGCCTCCTTGAGCGTCCCGCGCCCCGCGGTGACTGGTTTCACGTCGGAGCCGTTGAGCTTCATCCGGAACACGTTCGGGCGCTGGCGGTTGATGTCACGCTCGCCCATGTAGATCGTACACGGCATATCGAGGTGGGCGGCCGCCATCGCGGTCGCCGTGCCGTGTTGGCCCGCGCCCGTCTCCGCGATGATCCGCTCTTTACCCATGTACTTCGCGAGCAACACCTGACCGAGCGCGTTGTTCAGCTTGTGTGCGCCGCCGTGGAGCAGGTCCTCGCGTTTGAGGTACACGTCGCGGCCGTAGCGCTCGGAGAGTCGGTCCGCGCGCTGCAGCGGCGTCGGTCGCCCGCCGAAGTCGGCGAGCCGCTCGCGGAACTCGTCCATGAACCCGTCCTCGTTGCCGAGGACGTACCGCTCGTAGGCGTCGGCGAGCTCCTCGATCGCGGGCATCAGTGCCTCGGGGACGTACTGACCGCCGTAGCGGCCGAACTTCCCGTCCTTTCGGCCGCGCTCGCGGCCCGGTCGTCGCGAGAGTGTGGCTGTCTCGTCGACTCCTCCCGTCGTCTCGTTCGTCGTGGATCCGGTTTCGCTCATGTGGCTGTGGTGTCGTGTGTCGCGTCGTCGGTCGATCGTGTGTCGTCGCCGCTCGCTCCGGTCAGTTCGCGCGTGTTCGCCTCGACGTCCCCGTCCATGATGGCACTCCCGATCAACAGCGCGTCCGCGCCCGCCGCTCGCATCCGGCGGACGTCCGCCCGAGTCGAGAGCCCGCTCTCCGCGATCAGCGTCACGTCGTCGGGGACCGCAGAGGCCACCTCCTCGAACGTCGCGAGGTCGACCTCCAGTCGCGCCAAGTCCCGGTTGTTCACGCCGATGAACTCCGCGCCCGCGTCGACGGCGGCGGCCAGCTCCTCGCGGTCGTGAACCTCGACGAGGACCTGGAACCCGCGGTCCCGGGCGGCCGAGAGGAGATCCGGGAGGTCGTCGCCGACGAACCGCGCGATCAGCAGGACGACGTCGCTCTCGACGGCGTCGAGCTGCCCCTCGTCGACGACGAAGTCCTTGCGGAGGACCGGGACGTCGACCGCTGCGCGGACGCGTTCGAGCGTCCCCGTGCTCCCGCCGAAATGGTCCGGCTCGGTGAGCACGCTGAGCGCGGCCGCCCCACCCGCGACCATTCCCTCCGCGAG
>NZ_JBHSWW010000034.1:0-16601 GCF_042661865.1 Halorubrum tibetense | reverse complement strand
ACTCGACCGCCGAGAGGAACTCGTCGGCGATCTCCGGGTCCGTGTCGCGCCCGTCCGTGAACGCGTGGGTCGTCGCGGGGACGCCAGCCGCGGCCGCGGCGTCGATGAGCGCCTCCAGGTGGGAGACGTGCGAATGGACTCCGCCGTCGGAAACGAGTCCCATGAAGTGGACGCGCCCGCCGGTGTCACGGACGTGATCGAACGCCGACGCAAGGGCGTCGTTGTCGGCGAACGTCCCCGCCGCGAGCGAGTCCGTGATCCGGGTGTACGCCTGTTTGACGACTCGGCCAGCGCCGATGTTCAGGTGGCCGACCTCCGAGTTCCCCATCTGGCCGTCAGGGAGGCCGACGCGCCGACCGTGAACGACGAGCGACCCGTACGCGCCGCGCTCGACAGCGTCGTCGAACGTCGGGGTGTCGGCCGCCGCGACCGCGTCGCGCCCGCCATCGGTCGGGATCCCCGACTCGTCCGCGAGATCGCCCGTCCGGTACGGCGAGTCGGGGCCGAGCCCCCAACCGTCGAGAATAACGAGTGCAGTCCGCATACCGGTATCTCCCTGCCGCGGGGTAATTACCCTTCGCTCCGTGTCGTGACTTCCGTTCGGCCGATCGCGTGAAGTCAGGCTTTTATCTGCTGGACACTAACCACACGTTAATGGACTCCGCGGTACTGCTCGATCTCCTCGGGAACGAGAACCGGCGACGTATTCTCCGGCTTCTCGCGCAGAAACCCTGCTACGTCACGGAGATATCGGAGTACATCGGAGTGAGCCCGAAAGCCGTCATCGACCACCTCCGGAAGCTGGAGGAGGCCGGGCTGATAGAGTCGACGACGGACGACCAACGGCGGAAGTACTTCCGGATCACCCGAAGCCTCCGACTGGAGGTGAGCGTCTCCCCGTACGGGTTCGGCGCGAAGAGCGCGTACCCGGCGCGAAGCACCCTCGATATGTCCGGACGGTGTCCGCACCTCACGATCGAGATCGACGGCATCGACAACGGGTCGGACACCGGTGCCGACGCGGCGGGTTCGGACGCCGAGAGCGCCGACGCGGCGGGTTCGGACGCCGAGAGCGCCGACACGGCAGGCGCGGACGTCCTCGATCCGACTACTGACCGCGACGCTGGGGACGGCCGGAACGGCTCCGGTGTGGAGGGGACGGAAGCGTCGAGCGAGATCGCCGAGATAGCGGCCGAGTACGGTCGGCTTCAGGAGATCGACCGTGAGCTGTCGCTGGCCCAGCGGTGGATTCACGGTCGCGTCGAGGACGCACTCGCCGAGATCGACGAACGGCTCGGCACCGAGGCGGACAGCCGGTTCTACGCCGCCGTCCTCGCGGCGCTCACGGAAACCGACGGCACCGTGGAGTCGGTCGCCGAGGAGGTCGGCGCTCGCGAGGAGGCAGTCACCGACGCGCTCCGACGCCTCTCCGACGTCGGCGTCGTCACCCGGACGGGTGAGACGTATCGGATCCGGTGAGACGGCCGCATCCGCCGTTCGGTGACGAGCGGCCATCGATCGTCCGGAAACGGCGACCGTCCGGCGATCCCCGCCGCTTCCGGAACCTTTTGTCCCGTCCCGCGTCCAGATGAGTCGTGAGCCGCTACCGTACCGTCGCCGCGTTCCTCGCGCTCGCCGCCATCTGGGGCTCGGCGTTCATGGCCATCAACGCCGGCCTGGCGTACTTCCCGCCGGTGTTGTTCGCGGCCCTCCGGTTCGATATCGCGGGCGTGGTGATGCTGGCGTACGCGTTTTACGCGGCGGACGACCCCGTACCCCGTGGACGCGACCAGTGGACGGTCGTCGTCGTCGGGGCGGTTCTCATCATCGCGGCCTACCACGCGTTCCTCTTCGTCGGCGAGAGCGACCCGGCGGTGACGAGCGCCATCGCCGCGGTCATCGTGAGCCTCTCGCCGGTGTTGACCGCCGTGTTTGCGCGGGCGTTCCTCCCCTCCGAGCGGCTGACCGTCCTCGGCGTCGTCGGGCTGCTCGTTGGCCTCCTCGGGGCGGTCGTGCTTGCCGCGCCCGACCCGTCCAACCTGACGGGTGACGGAACGGGCGCGAAGTTCCTCGTGTTCCTCGCGGCCGCCGCGTTCGCGCTCGGCTCCGTCCTCACGCGCGTGCTCGACTCGGACATGGAGATCGAGACCATGGAGGCGTGGTCGATGCTGCTCGGCGCGGCGATCACCCACTTGGTCGCGTTCGGGCTCGGCGAGTCTGCGGCCGAGATCGTCTGGACGACGGAAGCGCTTCTCGCACTCGGCTACCTCGCGGTCGTCGCCAGCGGGATCGGCTTCCTGATCTACTTCGAGCTCCTCGACCGACTCGGGCCGATCGAGATCAACCTCGTCTCGTACGTCGCGCCGCTGTTCGCGGCGGTGTCGGGATGGCTCGTGTTGAACGAGGGGATCACGCTCCCCACCGTCGTCGGGTTCTTCCTGATCTGTGTCGGCTTCGCGCTCGTCAAGCGGGGGGCGATCAGCGAGGAGATCCGCCGGAGCGGGTGGCTGTCCGGGTGAGCGTCCGAAACCCCGTCCCGACCCAGCAGACATTTGTCGCCGCGTCGTAACTCCCGGGTATGAACCGCGAAGCGGTCGCCGGTCGCATCGACCACACCGTACTCGGCCCGACGACCACGTGGAGCGACGTCGAGACCGTACTGGAGGAAGCCTCGGAACACGGGATGAACGCCTGTATCCCGCCGTGTTATCTCACCGAGGCGGCCGATCTCTCAGACACCCCGGATACGACCGCGACGGTGATCGGGTTCCCGCACGGCCAGTCGTCCGCGGTCGCGAAACGCGAGGAGGCGGTTGACGCGTGGGACGCCGGGGCCGACGAGCTCGACGTCGTGATCAACATCGGCCGGCTGAAAGCGGGCGAGGTCGACGCCGTCGCGGCCGAGATCAGCGAGGTCGTCGCCGCGGTACCGATCCCGGTGAAAGTGATCATCGAGACGGCGCTGTTGACGGACGAGGAGAAACACCGGGCCTGTGAAGCGGCCGTCGACGCCGACGCCGACATGGTGAAGACGTCGACCGGGTTCGCCGACGGCGGCGCGACCGTCGCGGATGTCGAGCTGATGAGCGAGTACCTTCCAGTGAAGGCGTCCGGCGGCGTCGGCTCGTACGAGGACGCGATGGCGATGTTCGAGGCGGGCGCCGAGCGGATCGGCACGTCCTCGGGCGTCGCCATCGTCGAGGGCGCGCCGGAGTGACGGTGACGCCGGACTGACGGCGAACGGAGCGATGGCGAACGGAGCGTCGTCGCCTCCGCCTCGTGCCCGCCGTATTAACGATCCGATCGCTCGTACTGACGCACCGGTGAGAAAGAATAAAGCATACGATCAGTTCTATCTGTTCTTTATGCGGGACTGATCTCGAATATGCGTGAGATGAGGCCCGCGGGTCGGTGAGGTTAAATAATATCCGCGGAGACGGACACCCATGTCAACCGAGGGCGGCTCCGACGACCAGGGAGGTGGCTCGGCGTGAGCGACGACGAGGAGCTCGCCAAGAGCCTCGGACTGGTCTCGGCGTGAGCGACGACGAGGAGCTCGCCAAGAGCCTCGGACTGGTCTCGGCGATGACGATCGGGATCGGGACCATGATCGGGGCGGGGATCTTCGTCCTTCCGGGCGTGGCCGCGAACGACGCCGGTCCGGTCGTCGTCGCCTCGTTCCTGATCGGCGGGGGCGTCGCGATGGTGAACGCGCTGTCGGTCTCCGAGCTCGGGACCGCGATGCCGAAGGCGGGCGGGGGGTACTACTACGTCAACCGCGCGTTGGGGCCGATGTTCGGCTCGATCGCCGGGCTCGGCGACTGGCTCGGACTGGCGTTTGCGTCCGCGTTCTATTCGATCGGGTTCGGCCAGTACCTCGTGACGCTGCTCGGTGAGACGACGTTCGCGCTCCCCGTCATCGGAACGTTCGCGCTCATCCCGTCGTTCGATCTCGGCCTGTTCACCGTCACCCAGATCCAGATGGGTGCGCTGTTCGCCGGGACCGTCTTCATCGGCGTCAACTACATCGGTGCCAAGGAGACGGGTGGGATCCAGACGGTCATCGTCACGCTGCTGCTCGTCATCCTCGGCGTGTTCGCGATCGCCGGGTGGTTCTCGTTCGATTACGGGACGCTCACCGCCGACGGGTGGGCACCGACCGAGCGTGGGTACGGCGCTATCCTCCCCGCGACGGCGCTCGTGTTCGTCTCCTTCCTGGGATACGCGAAGATCGCGACGGTCGCCGAGGAGCTCGAGAACCCCGGGCGAAACCTCCCGATCGCGATCATCGGCTCGGTCGCCATCGTGACCGTCATCTACGGGATCCTCGTGACGATCATGCTCGGTATCGTTCCGTGGGACGTCCTCGACACCGACGCGCCCGTCGCCCAGGCGGCGGAGATCGCCTTTCCGGACCAGCTGTTCGGTGTGACCGGCTTCGCGGCCGCGGCGGCGACGGTGATGACGCTCGGCGCGCTGCTCGCGACCGCCTCGTCCGCGAACGCATCGATCCTCTCGTCGGCTCGGATCAACTTCGCGATGGGCCGTGACAAGATCGTCACCAACTGGCTCAACGAGATACACCCGCGCTTCTCGACGCCGTACCGGTCGATATTCCTCACCGGTGGGATGATCGTCGTGTTCATCATCCTGCTCGGACAGGACCTCAGTATCCTCGCGCAGGCGGCGTCGGTCCTCCACCTCATCGTGTACGCCCTGATGAACGCCGCGCTGATCGTGTTCCGGGAGGCGGACGTCCCGCAGTACGATCCCGATTTCACCGTCCCGCTGTACCCGATAACCCCGATAGTCGGGATGGTGCTTTCGCTCGCGCTGATCGGCTTTATGAGTCCGATCGAGATCGGCCTGTCGGCGGCGTTCGTCGTCGGCGCGGTGCTCTGGTACTTCTTGTACGCACGGCGGGAGACGACCCACCAGGGGTACCTCGGCCAGTACATCCTCGATCGGGCCGAGGAGATGCCGGAGTCCGCGGTCTCGGCCGCGGAGTCCGTGCAACCCGAAAAGACGGACTACCGCGTGATGGTGCCGCTCGCGAACCCCCGGACCGAGAGCGAGCTGATCGAGCTCGCCTCGATCATGGCGAAGGCGAACGACGGGGTCGTCGAGGCGGTCCACGTCGTCACCGTTCCGGACCAGACGCCGCTGTACGCGGGCGCAGAGCACGTCGAGCGGATCGACGCGGAGTCCGAACGGCTCCTCGATTCCGCTCGCGAAAGCGCCGAGACGTTCGGCGTCGACGTCGAGACGCGGACCGTGATCTCCCACCAATCCTTCGAGGAGATCTTCCATTCCGCCGAAACCGGAAATGCGGACCTCGTCGTGATGGGATGGGCGAACCAGCCGTTCTGGTCGTCCGGGACGGTGTCGCGGGGCCTCGACGAGCTCACGCGGGAGCTCCCGTGTGACTTCCTCGTGTTGAAGGACCGCGGGTTCGACCCCGAACACCTCCTCGTGCCGACGGCCGGGGGATCGGACTCCGACCTCTCCGCGGAGGTCGCCCGGACGCTTCGCGACGGTCGCGGATCGGAGGTCGAGCTCCTCTACGTCGTCGACGGGCCGGAGAACCGCGCCGCGGGCACCGAGTTCCTCGGCAAGTGGGCACAGGAGCACGACCTCGGCGACGCGACGCTCACGGTCGACACCGAGGGCGACGTCGAGGACGCGATCGGCCGGCACTCCCGCGAGTCGAGCATGGTGATCGTCGGCGCGACCGAGCGCGGACTCCTCTCGCGGCTGTTCAGCGGGTCGCTCGTCTACGACATCGTCAACGAGGTCGACTCGTCGGTGCTGCTGTGTGAGCGTCCCGACACCCGGTCGCTGTGGGAGCGGATCTTCGGCCGCGGATCGGCCGCCAACCGTGAGGACGACCCGGTCACCGCGGCCGACGCCGATGAGAGCGGTGACGGCCCTGAAGACGAGTGGTCGGGCGGTAGCTCGGACGACGACGCCCCCGCAACGACCGGCTGATCGGTTCTTGGCCCTCCGCACACGCACGGAACACGTCGGTCGGTTTTTGTCCGTCCGCGTCGGATCCGAACCATGACCATCGACACGGACGCCGTCGAGGAGCTGATCGAAGCGGGGATCCCCGACGCGGTCGCGCGGGTGACCGCCCCACGGATCCACAACGACGAGGACGAGGACGCTCACTTCGCGGTCGTGGCGGTGTCTCCCGCCTTCGACGGGGAATCGCTCGTCGACCAACACCAGCGTGTGTACGACGCGGTCGGCGACCACATGACCCGATCCGTCCACGCCCTGGAGATCAAGACGTACACGCCGGCCGAGTACACCGAACACGGCGACGGAACCCTCGACGACGAGCTCCGCGAGGCGGGGCTGCTCCCCGCGGAGTAGGGCCCTGCGCGCTCGCCGGCCGACGCCGGGACGGCCCTGATCCCGCGACCATCTCGAACCGCAACCGATCCGACCCCGCAACCGCCACCTCCGACATATGCCGCCTTCCCCGTCGACGCTCGCCCGACTCCGACACGCCTCTTGGGTAGTCGTCGCGCTCGTCGTCGGTTCGTTTCTGGTCGGCGTGTACGTCAGGGCGAGTCGGCTCGACTCGGCGTTCGCGCTCGTCGTTGTCGGCTTCCTCGTGGTGAACGGCGGGCTCGTCGTCCTCGGCGCGTGGGCCACGAACCGGGAGTGATCAACGGCGGCAGCGGCCGCGGTCGTCCACGTATCGAACCGTGTACTGCCGCCCTCGGGAGGGGGAAGGGTTCGCCCGGCCGTGAAACGGTATCGATCGGGTGAGTTTTCATCTCGGCGGTCGCACTCTCGTCTATGTCTGAGGACGCCGTCCGTGTGGGAGTACTATCGTTACACAACAGCAAGGAGACGAAGGCGATCTGTAACGCGGTCGAGGACCTGGGTCACGAACCCGTCTGGCTTCGCGAGGAGAACGCCGCGATAAGCGTTGAGGACGGCGTCGTCGAGATCGAACCGCCCGTCGACGTGATCGCCAACCGGCTCCTGCTGTCGAACACCGACCAGCCCGCGGAGCTGCTCGGGCTGGCGGCGACGTTCGAACGGATCCGACCGATGCTGAACGAGCCGGACGCCGTGCTCGCGTCGATCCACAAGTTCGCGACCGCCGCGACGCTCGCGGACTGGAACATCCGTGTTCCGGACGCCCTGCTCGCGCTGTCGAACGACCGGCTCAACGAGGGGCGCGAGCGCTTCGGCGACGTCGGCGTGTACAAGACCGCGATCGGCACCCACGGCGGCGGCACGTGGAAGGTCGATCTCACCGAGCGCGTCAACCCGAAGGTCGGCAACCGGCAGGCGTTCCTCCAGCAGCTCATCGACCGCGACGACGAGAAGCACCGCGACCTCCGGGTGTACATCGTCGGCGACGAGATCGTCGGCTCGATGTACCGGTACGCACCGGAGGGGGACTGGCGGACCAACGTCGCACTCGGCGGGGCGGTCGAGGACGCCACCGACGACATGCCCGAAGAGGCCGCGGAGACCGCGCTGTACGCGGCCGACGTGATGGGGCTCGATTACGCCGGCGTCGACCTCGTCGAGGGGTACGACGGCTGGTACGTGCTCGAAGTGAACCCGACCGCCGGGTTCAAAGGGCTGTACGAGGCGACCGGCACGAGCCCCGCACCGCATATCGCCAAGCTCGCGATCGAGTCGGTCGATGGGGAGGTCGACGACGACGACGTCGAGCGGCTCGCGGCGACGCTTGACGACTCCCGGCCCTCCTGTGCGCCGGCACCGAAACCGAGCCCGACGGAACAGCCCGTCATCGGGTACATCGAGGAGGTCGTCGTAACGGGCACCTCGGGGTCGACCCAGTCGCTCGCGAAGTCCGACACGGGGGCAACCCGGACGAGCATCGACACCAGCCTGGCGGCGGAGATCGGGGCCGGCCCGATCAAGAGCATGACCCGCGTGAAATCCGGCAGCGTGAAGGGCGGGAAGGCCCGCCCGGTCGTCGATCTGGTGATCGGGATCGGCGGGAACCAACACACCGTCACCGCCAGCGTCGAGGACCGCGGCCACATGGAGTACCCCCTGCTTCTTGGTCGTGACATCCTCACCGACTACCGCGTCGACGTCCGGAAACGCGCAGACGTCGAGGAGGCCGAACGCGACGAGGCCGGGGAGATCTTAGAGGAGTAACGCGGCCGCGCCCGATCCTTCCGCGGCCATCCGTTGCCGATACCAACGCACACGCCTCACGCTCACGACTCGTACGCCGCCCACACGTATCGCGTGCCGTAGCTCCGGTACGGCCGCCACGCCTCGGCGATCTCCCGCATCTCCGCCCGACTCAGATCGTCGCCGTCGGCGTACAGCGCCTCGATCCCCTTTCTAACGGCGAGATCCCCGAGCGGGAGCACGTCCTCACGACCGAGCGCGAAGATCAGGTACATCCGGGCCGTCCACTCGCCGACGCCGTGGATCCGGGTCAGCGCTTCCACCACCGCCTCGTCGTCGCGGTCGGCGAGGGCCTCTTGAGTGAGTGCCGGTTCTCCCGTCTCGAACGCCTCGGCGACCGACCGGAGGTACTCGATCTTGGTCCGGCTGACGCCGGCCTCAGCGAGCCGATCGGGGTCGGCGGCGAGCACGCGCGCCGGCGTCACCGCGTCGCCGATCACGTCGAAGGCGCGTTCGCGGATCGCCGCGGCCGACGCGGTCGAGAGCTGCTGATTCAGGATCGACACGCAGAGCCGCCGGAACGGGTTCTCGGCGGGCTCGACCGTGAGCCGACCGAACCGTTCTATCAGTCGGTCCATCACCGGATCCCGGCGAAGCGTCGCGGCGACCTCGTCGTCCATCGAGTTCTGATCGGGCTCGTACCGACATGGCGGTTTCGACGATTTATAAACTCACAGCGAGTTGTTCGTTTGGGAAATGGAAACGTTCAACCGGGATGGTTCCGACCGGTCGATCATGCAAGTCGACGACGTACAACGAGTGACGGTGCTCGGGGCCGGGAACATGGGACACGGTATCGCCGAGGTGGCCGCGCTCGCCGGTTACGACGTAGTTATGCGCGACATCAAGGAGGAGTTCGTGCAGAACGGCTACGAGCAGATCGAGTGGTCACTCGACAAGCTCGCGGAGAAAGAGCGGATCTCGGCCGAGGAAGCCGATGCGGCGCTCGACCGGGTCGACCCCATCGTCGACCTCGAAACCGCCGTGTCGGACGCCGACGTCGTCATCGAGGCGGTGCCGGAGCAGATGGCGATCAAGAAGGACGTGTACGGCGACCTCGAGGAGCACGCTCCGGAGCGGACCGTCTTCGCGACGAACACGTCCAGTCTGTCGATCACGGAGCTCTCGGAGGTGACGAACCGGCCCGAGCGGTTCTGCGGGATGCACTTTTTCAACCCGCCCGTACGAATGCAGCTCGTCGAGGTCATCTCCGGCGCTCACACGTCCGACGAAACGATGGACCTGATCGAGGGGCTCGCCGAGGAGATGGGGAAGACGCCGGTTCGCGTCCGCAAGGACAGCCCGGGGTTCATCGTCAACCGGATCCTCGTTCCGCTGATGAACGAGGCCGCGTGGATCGTCGAGTCCGGCGACGCGACGATCGAGACCGTCGACTCCACGACCAAATACGACATGGGCCTCCCGATGGGTTCGTTCGAGCTCGCCGATCAGGTCGGGATCGACGTCGGCTATCACGTCCTCGAGTACATGCACGAGGTGCTCGGCGACGCGTATCGGCCCTGCCCGCTGCTCGCCGAGAAAGTCGACGCCGAGGAGCTCGGCAAGAAGACCGGCTCCGGCTTTTACGACTACGAGAACGGGGGCGCGAACGTCCCCACGGACGCGGCGGACGCCGACGTTCGCCGCCGCCTGCTTGCGGTGATGGCCAACGAGGTCGGTGGGCTGATCGAGAACGACGTGGCGGACGCGACGGCGATCGACCGCGCCGTCACGCTCGGGGCGGGGTTCCCGGACGGTCCCGCGAAGCTCGCCGACGCGGAGGGATTGGAGGCGCTGTGTGACACGCTCGACGACCTCAAAGCCGAGACCGGGGAGGCGCGCTACGAGGCGACCGAGGGGCTCCGCGATGCGGCCGCGGCCGGCGGGTTCCACGGCGGCGACGACGAGGGCGAGGACCACGAGTTCGACACGCTGGTCGTGAGCGTCGAGGGCGCGGTCGGCCATATCGAGATCGACCGCCCACACCGGATGAACACGATAAGCGGCGAACTGCTCGAAGAGCTGTCCGCCGCGATCGATGTATTCGACGAGGACGACGATGTACGGTCGATCCTGCTTACGGGCGCGGGCGACCGCGCGTTCTCCGCCGGGGCCGACGTCCAGAGTATGGCTGCCGGCGGCGGTGACCCGATCGAGGCGGTCGAGATCTCCCGGACGGGCCAGCGGACGTTCGGGAAGCTCGAGGCGTCCGACAAGCCCGTAATCGCCGGGATCGACGGCTACTGTCTCGGCGGCGGCATGGAGCTCGCAACGGCGGCAGACCTCCGGGTCGCCTCCGAGCGCTCCGAACTCGGTCAGCCTGAACACGACCTCGGACTGCTGCCGGGATGGGGTGGGACCCAGCGGCTCGCCCGGATCGTCGGGGAGGGGCGTGCGAAGGAGATCATCTTCACTGCCGACCGCTACGAGGCCGAGACGCTCGCGGAGTACGGTTTCCTCAACGAAGTGGTCGCGAACGACGAGCTCGACGACCGCGCGTGGGAGCTCGCCGAGGAGCTCGCCGCGGGCCCGCCGATCGCCCAGCGGTACACGAAACGCGCGATGCACGCCGGCCGGACCGACGACGAGGCCGGCTTGGAAGTCGAAGCGCAGGCGTTCGGCCACCTGATGAACACCGAGGACCTCATGGAGGGGATGACGGCGTTCATGGGTGACGGCGAACCCGACTTCAAGGGGAAGTAACGCGATTTCGGGGTCGTCATCTCCGTCAGCCGACCCGCGTTCGAATGACTCGGAGCGGGCGACCTATTCGAGGTCGAACCGGTCGAGCTGCATGACCTTGCTCCAAGCGTCGACGAAGTCCTCGACGAACGTCTCCTCGGCGCTGTCGGCGCCGTACACCTCGGCGATGGCGCGGAGGCGGGCGTTCGACCCGAACACGAGATCGACTCTAGTGGCTTCCCACTCGACCTGCCCGGTCTCGCGGTCGATCAGCTCGTACGTGTCCCCGTCGTCGGCCGGTTCCCACTCGTACTCCATACTGAGCAGGTTCACGAAGAAGTCGTTGCTCAGCGTTCCGGGGTCGTCGGTGAAGACACCGAGATCGGAGTCCCGGTAGTTCGCACCGAGCGCGCGCATACCGCCGACGAGTGCGGTCATCTCGTGGGCGGTCAGGTTCAGCAGATCGGACTTGTCGACCAACAGCTCCTCCGGCTGGCGTTCGGCCTCGTCGGAACGATAGTTACGGAACCCGTCGGCTTTCGGTTTTAGCGCCTCGAAGGACTCGACGTCGGTCCACTCCTGAGAGGCGTCGGTGCGCCCCGGTTCGAACGGAACCGTGACGTCGTAGCCGGCATCGGCGGCCGCCGCTTCGACCGCCGCGTTGCCGCCCAACACGATCAGGTCGGCGAGCGAGACGCGGACGTCGTCCGACCGCGAGTCGTTGAACTCCGCTTTGATCTCCCGCAAGGTATCGAGGACCGCCGCCAGTTGATCGGGCTCGTTCGCCTCCCAGTCACGCTGTGGGCGGAGCCGGATCCGAGCACCGTTGGCGCCACCTCGCTTGTCGCTGTCGCGGTACGTCGACGCCGAGGCCCACGCGGTCTTGACGAGCTGTCGCTTCGAGAGATCCGAGTCGAGAACCCGCGTTTTGAGCTCAGCTATCTCCGTATCGCCGATGCGGTCGTAGTCCGCGTCGGGGATCGGGTCCTGCCAGATCATCGTCTCGTCTGGAACTTCGGGACCGAGGAACCGCTCCGGCGGGCCCATGTCCCGGTGGATCAGCTTGTACCACGCCTTCGCGAAGGTTATCCCGAACTCCATCGGGTTCTCCTGGAACCGCTCGAGGATCTCCCTGTACTCCGGGTCCCGCTTGAGCGCGACGTCGGTCGTTAGCATCATCGGCGTCGCGCTTCCGTCTTCCTCGTGTGCGTGTTCCGCTGCACCCTTGAGAGCGCCGTCTTTGGGGCGCCACTGCCACGCACCGCCCGGCCCCTCGTGGGGCTCCCACTCGTACTTGAGCAGGTTATCGACGTAGTCCATATCCCACTCGATCGGGGACTGTGTCCATGGTCCCTCGATGCCGCTCGTGATCGTGTCGGCCCCCTTGCCGTCACCGTGCTCGTTCTCCCAGCCGAGCCCCTGCTGTTCGATCGGTGCCTCCGCGGGCGGCGCTCCGAGGTTCTCGTCGGAGTCGGCCCCATGCACCTTTCCGAACGTGTGGCCGCCGGCACAGAGGGCGACGGTCTCCTCGTCGTTCATGGCCATCCGGTCGAACGATTGCCGGATGTACTTCGCGGACTCCTTCGGATCGGGACGACCGCCCGGCCCCTCCGGGTTCACGTAGATCAGCCCCATGTGGTCCGCGGCGAGGTCGCCCTGGAGGTTCCCCTCGTCGTCGTGGCGTTTGTCCTCCATCATCTCCTCTTCCGGCCCCCAGTCGACGCCCTTGTCGGCTCGGAACGCGTCCTCACGCCCGCCGGCGAAGCCGAAGGTCTCGAAGCCCATCGACTCCATCGCGACGTTACCGGAGAGGACCAGTAGGTCGGCCCAGGAGAGCTTGCGTCCGTACTTCTGTTTGACCGGCCACAGCAGTCGGCGAGCCTTGTCGAGGTTCGCGTTGTCCGGCCAGCTCTCGACGGGCGAGAACCGTTGGGTACCGCCGGATGCGCCGCCACGACCGTCGGTAGTGCGGTACGTCCCGGCGCTGTGCCACGCCATCCGGATGAGTAGCGGCCCGTAGTGGCCGTAGTCCGCCGGCCACCAGTCCTGCGAGGTCGTCATGAGTTCCTCGAGATCCGCTTTCACCTCGTCGAGATCCAGCGATTCGAACGCCTCGGCGTAGTCGAAGTCCTCGTCGTACGGTCCGAGGTGTTGAGCGTTTTGATCGAGGATCTCCAGATCCAGTTCGTTGGGGAACCAATCGTGATCGGTTTGCTGAGACATCTGGTTCACCGAATAATTCTTCCACCTCAAATAAAAAAGTGTTCAATCCCGGGTGAGAATCCAGCAATAGTAACCTGTGTTTGTATAGAACAAAGATATATTTCAATATTCAAAAACTGAGGCTATTTCATTACGTGTGCCGAAGCGATCGTCGGTCGTACACCGATGTCCTGGGTCGTGTGGTGGTCTATCGTAACCGCGCGAGGTTCGCCATCGCGGCCGCGCGAGTTCGTCACCGGCTCGACCTGACGAGCACACTCAAGTTGCTCCCACTGGATACTCGCCCATGAACGCCAAGCGCTTCCTGTTCATCTCCGCCGATGCCGCGCTGATCACCGACCTCGCCTGGCAGATCCACCGGGAGGGCCACGAGGTGAAGTATTACATCGAAGCAGAGACCGACAAGGAGATCGGCGACGGGTTCGTCCAGAAGACGGACGACTGGCGCGCGGAAGTGGACTGGGCCGATGTCGTCGTCTTCGACGACATCTGGGTAGGCTCCGATATCGGCACGGGGGCGATCGCCCGGAAGCTCCGTGATGAAGGGAACGCCGTCGTCGGTGGAACGCCGAACACCGATCGTCTCGAAGAGGATCGCGGCTACGCGATGGAGGTCCTCGAAGAACACGGTGTCAACACGATCGAACATCACATCTTCCACGACTTCGACGAGGGGATCCAGCACGTCCAGGAGAATCCCGCTCCGTACGTTATCAAACCACTCGGCGAGGTCCAGAACGTCAAACGGCTCCTTTACGTCGGTAATGAAGGCGATGGCAGCGACGTCGTTGACGTCTTGCGGGCCTACAAGAAGGCGTGGGGCCACCGGATGAAAGGATTCCAGCTCCAGCGGAAAGTCGAAGGTGTTGAAGTCGCTATCTGCGGCTTTTTCAACGGAAACGAGTTCATTGATCAAGTCAATTTTAATTTCGAGCACAAGAAGTTGTTCCCCGGAAACATCGGCCCCTCCACCGGTGAGATGGGAACGTCGATGTTCTGGGCGGGTCAAAACAAATTATTCGAAGAGACGTTCGGAAAGATCGAAGCCTGGCTCGCCGATGAAGGGTACGTGGGGAGTATCGACATCAACTGTATCGTGAACGAGAGCGGCATTTATCCGCTGGAGTTCACGCCGCGGTTCGGCTACCCGACGATCGCGTTACAGGAGGAATCGATCGAGTCGTCTACCGGCGAGTTCTTTTATGACCTCGCCCACGGCAACACCCCGGCTGTCGATGTTCACAACGGGTACCAGATCGCCGTCCGGATCGTCCTGCCGCCGTTCCCGTTCGACGACGAGAAGACGTACGACGAGAACTCGCGGAACGCCGCGGTAGTGTTCGAGACCGAGAGCCGTGAGGGGATCCACATCGAGGACGCGAAGAAGGTAGACGGCCAGTGGCGCGTGGCCGGCGACAACGGGATGCCGATCGTCGCCACCGGAAAAGGCGAGACGATGGGGGCCGCACGCGAACAGGCGTACGACCGGATCGACGACATCGTGATGCCGAACATGTACTACCGCGACGATATCGGTGAACGCTGGATCGACGGCGACGGCGACCGACTCCAAGCGTGGGGGTATCTCGGGCCGGGCGGTGGAGAGTAGCGTCGCCACCGGCGGGCGAGTCACTCCTCCGCGAAGGAGAGCCGAACCGGGTCGCCGGCGTCGAGGTCGCCATCGTCGATGACGTGTTCACCCGCCGCGAACGCTTCGTGGAGGTGTTCGTACGTCCGATCGACCGCCTCGACGATGACCTTCGTGTCGCCGACCACGGGCATGAAGTTCGTGTCGCCGGTCCACCGCGGGACGACGTGCGTGTGGAGGTGGTCGACCGAGCCACCGGCGGCCGCCCCGCCGAGATTGAGCCCGGTGTTGAACCCTTCCGGATCGATCCCGCGGCGAGCCGCCGCCAGCGTCGCGGCTTTCAGTCGTCCGTGGTCCAGCATCGTCTCGTCGTCGAGGCTCGCCCAGTCGTCGACGTGCGCCTCCGGGATCACCATCGTGTGGCCGGGATTGTACGGCGAGTTGTTCAACAGGACCACGTTGTGGTCGCTGCGCGCGACGACGAGGGCGTCTCGGGCGTCCTCGCGTTCCGGCAGGACACAGAACGGACAGCCGTCGACCGGGTCCTCGTCGCGCTCGACCCAGTCGATCCGCCACGGGGCGTAGATCTGCTCCATACGTCGGCGTCGGCCCGGGGACGCTTCAACCCTGTCGGTCCGGCGACCGAATGTCGTCGTGACCCTCGGCGGCCGATATGGCCGGAATACGAGTCGGGTTACATCGGTAGCACCCACACCTTTCGGGATCACCACGGAGACGGTTCATAGCGCACCCCCCGAATCCGGTTTTCTGCGGGTAGAGGTGGCTATGACTCTTGTTTATGGAAACCAGTAAAGATTTTGATGGGACCGCTGAGAGTCGAACTCAGGTCATACGGACCCCATCCGCATAGGATACCACTACCCCACGGTCCCGGCTTGCAATCCGGAAAACGACCGTCCAGTAATTAAGGACTTCGTTTCACTCGCCCTCGTCTCCGCGCTCGCGGGGGACAACGAGCTCGCCGTCGTCGCGGATCGCGAGGCTCGTTATCGGGTCACCCTCGTAGACGGCCAGCCCCTCGGCCCGCGCGATGACGTAGCCGTCGTGCTCGGCACGGATGGGTTCCTTCGAAGCGCCGTTCGCGGCGACGACCGACGCGAGGACGTCGCCCGCCTCGAACGACTCCCCGGCCTCGACGCGGTGCCGAACCAACCCCGCGGCGTCGGTCACCGGGCCTCGATACCGCCGTACCGGGAACTCGACCGGGGCTGGATCGACGTGATCTCCCGGGACGCCGACTCGCTCGGGGATCGACGCCTCGTCCAGCAGTCCGAGCTCGACCACGACCCCCATCGTGCCGGCGACCCCACCCGCCGCGAGCCGGTCGTCGACGACGCTGTGTGCGCCGAGCTCCGCGGTGAACGCTGGGATCCCCGCCTCGTTAAGCACCGCCCCCGCGAGTGACCGCTGGAGGGTTTCCTCGACGTATTCGGCCGCCGGGTACTCGGTGAGCGTCGGGAAGCCGAACGCGTCGACGATCGCTTCGAGTCTCCCAGCGAGCTGTTCGGCTTCTCGCTCCGTCCGGCGGTCGCCGTACAGCACACGGTCGCGGATCGCGAACGGTTCGCTCGCGACGCCCGCAGTGTGACAGTCGATCAGCGCATCGGCGGAAACACGGTCATCGACGTTCCGGTCGTCACCGCTCCTGCCGTCACCGCTCCGATCGCCGGCGTTTCGGTCGCCGTCACCCACCCCGTTCCCGCCGACGATCGCCTCGTACAGCCGCGTGTCGATCCGCTCCTGGAGCGCCGGCGGGCGGGCGGACTCGTGGTCCGCGTCCGGGAAGTGGCGGTTCGGGTCCTCGTCGCCGTAGTAGGTGTGTCGCGCGTTCCGGCGGACGCCGGCCGGCGAGACCACCGGAACCGCGACGACGCATCCGGCGAGGTCG
>NZ_JBHSWW010000033.1:0-16749 GCF_042661865.1 Halorubrum tibetense | reverse complement strand
CGAGCATCACGGCCGCCAGCGCGACCGCCCGGAGGCGGTCGCCGCCCTGGTCAGCGGCGCTCACGGGGCCACCACCACGGTGCCGTTGGTGTACGCTTCAACGACGACATCGAGGGTCTCTCGGTCGATCCGCCCCGCAGCCCAGTCGGCGGTCGCCCCGTCGAGCGCGTCACGGTCGATCTTCCCCTCGTCGTTCGCGATGAGTTCGAGATACGCCTGCGTCTCGGGGTCGACCCCCGCGAGCGGCCCCTCGCCGACCGGGTCGAACAGCGGGAACGCTTCGTCGAATCGGTCGGTGACCGTGATCGCCGGGTCGTCATCGAGGTTGTCGGCGTCGTCGACGACCCGATCGCCGTTGATCCGGAGGTCGGAGCCCAGTCCGGCGGCGACGTCATCGAGCTTCGACCGGTTCTCCCCGGACGCCGCGGTCGATCCGAGGAGAACGACTGCGCCACCCTCGTCGCGGTACTCGGCGAGCGCGTCGAGCTCCGCGTCGGTGTACGCGCGTCCCGGGGAGGTGAGCAACACCGCGGTCGGCTCGTCCGCCGCGGGGAGCGTGTTCACCACGTCGTTGAACTGCCGGAGCCGCGACCCCACACCCTCGACGAACCGGAGGAAGAACTGGACGCGCTCCAGGGAGAGCGACCCCTCCACGTCGAACTGGGCATGGCCGCCTTCGAGGAGGAGGTCGCCGTCGTTGTTCGAGAGGTAGCTCGCCAAGTTGTACAGGAACGGGAAGTTACCGAACCCGCTCGTGTCGACGAATCCCTCGCTCTCCTCGTACGTCTCGTTGAACAGCAATCCGCCGACCATCGCGACGCGATTGTCCTCGTCGACGCCGACGAGCGGCGGGTCCTCGTACCCGTCGAACCCGCCGGTACCGTTCTCACCGTCCTCGAAGGCTTCCTGTTGGGCGTTCTCCCCGGCGTACACCGGGACCCTATCGGCCGTCAGCGGGCCGTCCGTGGTCGTGATCGAGGAGGTCCGGGGGACGAACAGCTCCTCGTACGGCTCGTTCCGGATCGGATCGAGCGCGTCGAAGTCCGCGGCGCTCCAGACGCCGCGCCCATCCGCGAGCGCCGCCTCTTCGACGGCGGCGAACTCGTCGTGCCGCGAGAAGCCGGACGAGTACACGCGCGAGTACCCCTCCTCGACCGTTTCGAGGTTGTAGTCGGCGTCGTACTCACCCGTGTACGCGTCGTCGGGCGCATCGGCGTTGTCGGCGTCGGCGTCGAAGTCGTCCGGGTCGTAGTACATGTAACTGAGCAGGCGACCGAAGTTGCCGCGCAGGGGTTCGACCTCGTCGAACTCCATCTTGACCCGTCGTCCCTCGACGTCCGTCTCGCCGGCCTCCGCGTCCGGTGCCATCAGATCGAGCGCGAACTCCGTCGCGTTCTCGCCCCACGTGTCGAGGTGGTCCAAGTCTTCGATGCCGAACCACTCCTCCGTCTCGTTCGTCGCCGGTGGCGTCTCCGCGGTGTCGAACCCGAGATGCCGGATCACGTCGCGATAGTCGTACTCCGAGTCGAACTCCACCTCGAAGGTGTCGCCGTCGAACACCCGGACGACGCGCCCGTAGTACGCCTCGTCGCGCTGGAAGTCGATCCCGATCGAGTCCTCGCGCGCGCCGAAGTAGTCGAACGACGTGTTGAAGTTCGACGTGGCGACATCGAAGTCGCCATCGGCGGTGTTCACTTGATCGGAGTTGAACCGAAACGCCAGGTCGACCGACTCGGCGATGGCGTTCAGGTTCTCCGTTTCGTCGAAGCCGAACGCGGTGTTCCCCTGCCCGCCGAAGTCCGACTCGTCGAAGAGGAACAGCGCGCCGCCGTCCGCGAGGAACTCGTCGAGTGCATCGAGTTCGGCCCCGGAGAACGCCTCCGTGGGCGACGGAACCACGAGCCCGTCGGCCTCGTCGAGTCCCGGCGCGTCCAGCCCCGCGAACACGTCGAATCCCTCGTTGAAGTTCGTCGTCGTCGGGAGGTACGGATCGCCGGCGTTGTTCTCGAAGTCCTCGACTTGATCCGCGTTGAACCGGAAGGGGAGGTCAAGCGTGTCGGCGATGGCGTTGAGATTCGCCGTCTCCTCGTTGGCGAACTCCGACTCGTCGAGCAGGAAGAGGCTCCCGCCATCAGCGACGAAGTCGACGAGCGCGTCGAGTTCCGCGTCCGTGTACGCGTCCGCAGGTGAGGGGACGAACAGCGCGTCGCCGGGGATCTCGCCGTCGCCCTCCTCGCCGCCGTCGGCAGTGAAGAAGCCGAAATCGTCGTTGACGTTGCTCGTCCGAGGCACGAACGACGCGAAGCCGCTGTTCTCCTCGTCGACGACTTGGTCCGTGTTGAACCGGAACGCCGCGTCGACGGCCTCGGCGATCCCGTTGAGCGTGTCCGTGGAGTCTCCGCCGAAGTCGGCAGTGTCGTGGAGGAACAGGACGCCGCCGTCGTCGACGAAATCGGCGAGCGCGTCGAGGTCGTCCTCGGGGAAGCCGCCGGCGATGTCGTCGTCCTCGCTCGCCACCATCAGCAGGTCGACGTCGTCGAGGGCGGCCTCGAAGGCGATGGGGTCGGCGACGGACTCGACGTCGAACCCGCGGCTCTCGGCCACGGCCTCGAGCTCGGAGAAGTCGTCGAGCGACAGCGACTGGCCGTGGCTCTCGTCGAACAGCACCGTACCGGTTCCATCGAGGCGGTCTTCCCAGGCGTTGACGAGGAACTCGCGGTTGTCGTCCTCGCCGCTCGCGTCCGGCGCGAGCTCGGTTCCGAGTCCGACCACGCCGTCGTCGACCGCGACGAGCGGGATGTCGGCGTCGACGTCCGCGTAGTCGACGAAGCCGGTTCCCAACTCGTCGACGTTCTCCGCGGTCGGCTCCGCCCACACGGCGATCAGGCTCTCGTCGGTGAGCGGGTCGCCGTTCTCGTCCAGCAGGCTCGCCGTCGAGAAGAACTCCAGCTCGTCGACGCCGCCGACACTGTCGCCCAGGAGGTCGTCCGTCGCCTCGAACGCGTACCCTTCGCTCTCGACGGCGTCCGCGAACGCGTCGAATTTCGAGGAGTCGTAGAACGTGTCGTGTGCGTCGTCCCACACCAGCGTGCCGCTCGACCCGACGGTGTCAGCGATCAGGTTGAGCGCGAACGCCTCGTTGGCGGCCGTGAGATCGCCGTCCTCGATGATCTCCGGCGTGCCGAGGCCGACCACGTCGCCGTCGCGGGAGACGAGCGGGATCTCCTCGTCGTCGGCGTAGATGTACGCACCGTCTTCTTCGTTATCGACGTTCTCCGCCGTGTCCTCCGCCCACACCACGACGTGTTCGGAGTTCGTCAGCGGGCCGCCGCTCGGGTTGACCTGACTCGCGGTCGAGGGGAACCGCAGCGACGTGGTCCCGAGCACGTCCGTCGTCGCCGTCAGGTCGTAGCCCGCGTTCGCCGCGTACTGGTCGAAGGAGTTGTAGTTCGAGAGCGCGAGGCCGCCGAACTGGTCGTGTCCCTCGTCCCAGAGCACGGTGCCGCTCCCGCCCATCTTCTCGTCGAAGACGTTGAGGAGGAACTCCTCGTTGTCGAGGTCGAACCCGCCCTGGTCGTCGCTGACGAGGTCGACCGACCCGAACCCGACAACGGGCCCGTCCTCGGAGACGAGGGGGATCGGGTTCTCCTCGTACACGACCGTCGTCGGGCCGTCGTCCGTCGTCTCGAAGTTCACCGAGTCCGGTGGTGCCCACACTACCACCTGCTCCGGGTCCGCGAGCTCGCTCTCGCCGTCGGCCGCGATCTGGCTCGCCGGGGAATAAAACGAGACCGCGTCGAGGTCGACGTCCGTGTTCGTCAGTGCCGATACCGGTGAGAACGACGAGCCGGACGCGACCGCCGCCGTACCGAGTGCGGCACCGGTCAGCCCCAAGAACCCGCGTCTCCCGATTCCGCCGCCGTCATCTGATGGGTGATAACCCATGACATTAGCTCCGGCGATTAGTTTAAAAACTTGCTATGTTCGGTTCGTAGAAATATGTACTTACGGTTCGGTACCGGTGACGGGGTCCCGACCGGCTCGAACCACGACCGTTTTTATTCGCCGCTGCCGACGGATGATCCGAGGGCACGTAGCTCAGCCTGGATAGAGCGTCGGACTTCTAATCCGATGGTCGTGGGTTCGAATCCCATCGTGCTCGTCGTCTCCGAGCAAAGCGAGGAGTGACGACACGGCGATTCGAACGTCGTGAGACGAGTAGAACGAGCCGCCTATCGAGTTCGAATCCCACGTGCCCGTGCCGAAACCGGCGGGTAAATCCGGAAATAACTATCGGTGAACGGGCGTCGATCTCACGTATGGTTGGAGATGAAGCGGTGGTTATCGTGTCGGGAGCCACCGGGTACGAAGCGACCGCGGGGAGCAATGCTATCCGCGCTACGTAAGATCGCCTCCCTGTCCCGAGAAGAGCGCCAGCTACTCGCCACGACGACGGTCTCGCTGGTCGCGAGCCGATCGCTTTTGACGATCGTCGGCTTGGACCCCACTCACCGAGCGCTCGACCTGCTCGTCCGAGCGCTTCCGCCTTACCGGAGGGTTCGGGACCCGAGACGAGTTCCGTGGGCGGTAAACACCGTCGACACCGCCCTCCCGATATACTTCTCCTGTCTGATGCGAGCGGTCGTCGGTGAGCGGCTGTTCGACGCGAACGGCTATCGAACCGAGATCCGTCTCGGCGTCGCGAAAGACGAGGCGTTCGAAGCCCATGCGTGGGTAATACACGAGGGCGAAGTCGTGATCGGTGAGGTCGACGATCACGCTCGGTTTCGGCTGCTGGACAGCTACTGCCCGAAGTGAGTGCTCGTTGAAGACCAATAAGAAGTCCATACTGAAACGTCCGTCCGCGCTACACCGACTCAATGGTCACATCAATGAAAGGGACGGTCCGCCGATCGGTTCGGTCGACGCTCCGTCGGTTGCGGTCGAACGAGACCGTCTCGAACGCTCTGTACGATCTCACGAACGAGGACCAGTTCAGCACTCTCTGTGCACACGAGCGCATGCTTGCGGACCCGGTTCGCGTCGATACCTACGCCGCGGGCATCGAGCGACACGTGGAGGCGGGCGACGTGGTCGTCGACTTAGGAACGGGCACCGGCATTCTGGCCTTCCTCGCCGCTCAGCAGGGAGCAACAGTCCACGCGATCGATCACGCGGAGATCATCGAGATCGCGAAGATCGCGGCCGAATACAACGGGATCGAACACGTCGAATTCCATCAAACGAACAGTCGAGAGTTCACCTGTTCGGAGGCGGTCGACGTGATCCTTCACGAACAGATGGGGGCTGCGCTCTTCGACGAGAACATGCTCGAAAACGTCCTCGATCTGAAGCGGCGCGTGCTCGCGGACGACGGGCGGGTCCTACCGGCGCGGTTCGAGCTCTTCGCGGAACCGGTCCGTGTGAACGACGACTCTCGGGTGCCGTATCTCTGGGAGGAACCGGTACACGACGTCAGCTTCGAGTTCCTCGACCTGCTCGGTGAGACGAACGAGTACCGCCAACCGAGTCACTCCTGGCGCTTCGTCGGACACGAGAAGTTCGAATCGTTCCTGTCGGAACCGGAGCCGGTGCTGTCCGTCGATCTCGACGATATGTCCGACGGCTCCTCCGTGCCGACGGAGTTCGAGGTCGCTCGGACGGTAACCGAGCCGGGCGAGATCGACGGGATCTGTCTGTTCTTTCGGACGGTGTTCGACGACGAGACGCAGTTCGATACGAGCCCCGACGAGGCGGGACCGACGAGTTGGGGTAACCCGCTCTTTCGGACGCCGATACGGACGTACGCGAACGGGGAGCGCATCTCGTACCGCGTCTCCATCGGCGACCTCAGCGACGTGGACACGTGGTCCGTATCACTCGCCGACTGAGTGCGAAGTGGCGTCGAAGCGGACGGGGGCTAACCCGCGCGGACCTCACGCGTGCTCGCCGCTGTCGTGCTGTATCGAGTGGAGGTACGCGTATTTCCCGTCGTTACGCAGTAGCTCGTGGTGGCTTCCGGACTCGGTGATCCGGCCTTTTTCGACCGTGTATATCCGATCTGCGGTGCGAACCGTCGAGAGACGGTGGGCGATGGCGATCACCGTTCGGTCGTCTCCGAGGCGCTCTATCGTCTCATGGATGCGTCGTTCGAGATCCGAATCGAGGTCGCTGGTCGCCTCGTCGAGGATCAACAGCTCGGCGTCGCTCAGCAGCGCTCGCGCGAGGGCGACTCGCTGTCGTTGGCCGCCGGAGAGCTTCACGCCGTCGTCGCCGAGGGGGGTATCGTACCCCGCCGCCAGTTCGTCGAGGAAGTGGGAGATCTGTGCGACCTCCGAGACGCGCCGGAGCTCACCCTTCGAGACATCTCGGCCAGTCGTGAGGTTGTACCGGAGCGTGTCGTTGAAGATGTGGGGGTTTTGACGTACCATCGCGACGTTCGAACGCCACTCGCGAAGATCGAACTCCTCTATCGACGTGCCGTTGGCTCGGATCTCCCCGCTGGTCGGGTCGTAGATACGGGCTAGAAGCGAGACGACCGTCGACTTTCCTGTGCCGGACTGGCCGACGATCCCGACGAACTCCCCGCGATCGATTCGGAGGGTGATATCGGAGAGCACCGGACCGTCTTCACCGTCGTAGGTGAACGACACGTCGTCGAACTCGACCTCGTCGATGGGATTCGGAACCGACCTCGTTCCGCCGTCCGGCTCCTGGCGTTCTTCCAATCGACCGATGAATCGGTGAGTCCGAACGAGGTGCGGCAGGTTTCCCTCGATGGCGTACACCATCGAGTTCAGCCCGCTGATCCGCGGGCCGAGACGGAACATGGCGAACAAAAAAACGCCGAGCGCCGAGATAGACAGCGCGAGGCGCGAGATCGCGACGTATATCAACCCGAAGAGAACGATCGCGACGCCGAGCTCGTAGATGCTCCGTATCGCGATCTGGTTTCGGTACAACGCAATACTGGAGTTCGTGTACCGATCGATGGTGGTCCGGAACTCCGAGAGCAGGTGATCGGTCATGCCGAACAGCTTGATGTCGCGGATCCCCTGTGTGCCGGCCTGAACGTTCTCCTGAACCCGCTCGTTCGCGGTCGCGACTCGGTCCCCGACGGTGTATCCCGGTTCGAGAACGTGTCGAATCAGGTAGGTCAAGCCGCCGAAAACCACGGTTGCCACGACGGTGAGAACGGGGGCGATAACGAGCGCGATCGACGCGTACATCAGACACAGCAACGTCTGGCGGACGAGCGAGAGGATCTGCTGGATGGCTCCACTGGCGTACTGGGTCTGTGTGATGATCGCGTTCAGAATGTCGTCTGACCCCTCGTCGTCGTAGTACGAGACCGTCGCACCCAGTGCGAGTTCGTAGGCGTGCGTTCGGAGATATCGTTCGTACTCGACGGTGAGAACCGACGACAGCCACTTCGCGAGAAACGACACGGAGTATCGGACGACCATGACTGACGCGAGCCCGACGATGAGGAACTCGAGCGTGAACGGCAGTCCGAGCGTTAAGTACGCCTGAAAGAACAGCTCCGTGACTCCATCAGCGTTCTGTACCGCGTCCCCCTCGGCCTGTGCGGCCGTGATGATCGGGTACAGGAACGTGAGTCCGATCCCTTCCAAGAGCGTCGAAACGAGGCTCAACACGAGGACCGATGCCATGAACAGCGGACGGTGCCGAGCGACCTGCTTGAGGGACTCCAGCTTTTCACCCGTCGAGATATCCGGCTCCGCCATACGGTACGACCCTCACGCATAGGTAGGTTAGTTATACGGAGGGTACGACCGCACGAATCGATCGAAGCGCTGGCGGTGACCGAGGTCGGCCGCGTCTCAGTCGGTAACTAACTATTTCCCGACCGGACCGTCGGAGACGTATGTCCGTCGATACGACGACGACCGTCGCTGCGAGCGACCATCCGACCACGACCACCGTCGACGGGGAGCTGGTGCTTCTCAACACCGAAACCGGCACCTATCAAGGGCTCACCGGCGTCGGCCCTCGCGTATGGGAACTACTGCAAGAGCCCACGACGGTTCAGTACCTCGCGGACACGATCGCGGAGGAGTACGACGTGGCGGACGCGTCCTGTGAGGAGGATATACTCGAATTCGTGCGAACGATGGTCGACGAGAAGCTCGTCGAGGTCGACCCGTGAGCTGGAGCGGACGATGAGCGACGACGGCGTATCGTTCCCCTAACGAGCGTAGCGCGCAGCCGAAATCCCCGATAAGCGACGGTGTACGTTGTAACACCGTTCAGAAACCGTGGTATAACAATAAGCGTTCTCTCGGAAGTGTCGGTCGGGTATTATACCCATGAAGGACTACGCGAAACCGACCGTCGAAACGTACGGGAGCGTCGAGAAGCTCTCCGAATCGGGGCACGATGGCGGCTACGGCGGCCGCGGCGGGCGCGGCGGTGATGGCCGCGGTCGCGGCGCAAACTAGCGCAACTGTCCCCGAGGAGGCTGCTGCGACGGGATCCCGAACCGCGTTCGGGACCCGTTCTGCACATCGCCAGTTACGGGTCCGGCGAGCAGTGTCGCTCTCCCTCCGAGAACACGGGTTAGCGAGTGCATAGATATACTCGATCGGCCGATAGGCTAGGACATGTGGGCCGCTGCCAGCGGATGCGGACGGACAACGCTCGTGAAATTGAACGGTCAGTGTGCGCTCCGCGGGTGGTCCGCGTGAAGGCTGATTCCGGACGGTCGTACTCCGCGTTCGGGTTGACGGTACGATCGGGTCTCGATCTCCCGGAGCTTCCGCGGTGGGAGGGATCGGTGGGTACGGAGGCGGACGTAACGATCGCTGTCGGAGCGGTCGACTGCCCCGAGCTCGCGACAGCCGACGACGGGATGGTCGAGCGCGCAGGGCGGGCCGAGTACTACCTGCGCTACGGGCTCGTCGACGTGGCGATTCGGGAGGGGAACGAGATAGTCATCGATCCAGCGGGGGACGTACCGCACGAGATTCTCAGACACGTCGTCCTCGGGCCGGCGTTCAACCACCTGCTTCACCAGCGCGGCCATTTCGTCCTGCACGCGAGCGTCGTCGAGATCGATGGCGTCGCCGTCGCCTTTCTGGGCGATTCCGGACAGGGGAAAACGACGACCGCGACGGCGTTCCTGTTGGAGGGCTATCGCGTCCTGAGCGACGACGCGGCGACGGTCGTGTCGGGTGAAACCGGCCCTGCGGTCCGCGCCGGATATCCCGCCATCAAGCTCGGTCCGGAGGTCGTCGATCGCTTCGACGTTCCGGTCGGGGAGCCGCAGCGTATCGGCGACGCGCGGGAGCGCCACTTCTACCCGCTCCCGCACGGACAGCCGTCCGCGCCAGTGCCGCTCGATCGGGTGTACGTTCTCGAGGACGCCGACCGCCTAGAAATCACGAGAACGAACCCCAACAGGGAGATCATGAACCTGATCGAGAACACCTACACGGCAGGACTGCTCCGGGACGATGCGACTGCGATTTCGAACTTCGACCGGTGTTCGGACCTCGCGTCGGCGGTGGCCGTCAAGCGCCTCCGCCGGCCGCGCGACCTCGACGAGTTACCGCGGCTCGTCGGTCGGGTGGTAGACGATCTCGCCGCACCATGCTGACCGGCGCGTCCACGGAGTTCGAACTCCTCGTCCGGTGCGTTCGCCCCGAGGAAGTGGAGGCGGACGATCGGTGCGAGACGCTGCTGGCTCGCGACCCCGACTGGGAACGCGTTCTCGAGTTAAGCCGCCGACACGGCGTTACGCCGCTTTTGAACCGCGGAGTTCGGGAACTCGAACGAGCCGACACCGTGGTCGACGTACCGGACCGCATTCGGGCGATGCTGACCGAGCGAACGAGGTCGACCGCGATGCGCGACGTGCGACTCGCGACGGAGCTTCACGAGCTCCTCGGTGCGCTCGAAGAAGGCGGCGTTCGTGCACTTCCGTTCAAGGGCCCGGTGCTCGAGGCGTTCGCCTACGGCGAGGTCGGCATGCGAGCGTACCGTGATCTCGACGTGCTCGTCCCCCGCGAGGACCTGACGGACGCCGTCGACGTGCTGGAAGCCCGTGGATACGAGTGGACGGACGCGCCGAGGCTCGACGATTCGCCGGTCCTCGGTGGGCCGCTCACGATACCGCTGGTGCCCGAATACGAGCTCCGACGCGACCGGACACACGTCGAAGTTCGCTGTGGGGTAGGAGACGCCGCACAGCCGTTCGATCCGGACGTGAAGACGCTCTGGGACCGACGGGAGGCTGTCACCGTCGCCGGCTCCGACGTACCCGCGCTCGCACCCGTGGACCGGCTTCGTATGCTCGCGTTTCACGGGACCAAACACAAGTGGCACCTGCTGAAGTGGACGTGCGACTTCGCTGCCGCCCTAGCGGCGACCGACCCGGACTGGCAGCGGGTCATCGAAGAGGCACGCCGACGCGACAGCGATCGGCGGCTTCTCATCGCTGTCGCGCTGGTCGACCGGCTCTTTGGGACGATCAGTCCGGAACCCCTCCGCGAGCGAGTCGCGAGCGATCCACGCGCCGACCGCCTCGCCGCGGCAGCCGTCGAGGAGCTGTGTTCAGAGACGGCCGGGCGTCCCGAGCGGAGCGATCTGCTCGCCTACACGACGCGTGCGACCGACTCGCTCGGGGACGCCGTCCGGACAGTTCTGTTTCACTCCCGACTACATCCGGGACTCACGGAGTACCGGGCGCTACCGCTCCCCGGACGGCTTCATCCGATGTACTATCTCCTCCTCCCGCTTCGTCACCTCGTCGAGCGGCACGGCGTCGGCACAGCGAGCTCGGACGTGAGCGCTCGTTTCCGGGACCGCTTGTGACGCGTGTCAGTCCGCCGCGCTCGGCGTCCCGAGGTACTTCTCGTTCAGCTCGTACTCGCCGTCGTCGTTCTCGATCAGATACTCGCCGTAGTACGGGACTCGGTTGGCGACGACCGTCTCGAACGCCTCGGCGATCTCCTCGCGACTCATCTCGCCCATCGAACGGAGATCGTCGTTGCGGTTGAGACACCCCTTCAGATACCCCTCGTGGGTGACGCGGACGCGCCCGCAGTTGGCACAGAACTCCTCGTTTTCGACGGGGTCGACGATCTCGACCATGCCACCGCCGTCGCCGGTGCTGTCCCCATCGCCGTCGCCGCCCACGAAGTACCGCTTGCGGTCGTGCATCTCGCGGTGTTCGACGCGATGGGCGATATCGGCGAGCCAGTCGTGGACGCGTCCGATGTCGACGTTCCACTCCGGCTTACCGGTGAGCTCCGGCATGTACTGGATGAGCTGGAGCTGGAGCCCCTCGTTGTCAGCGACGTGTTCGACCATCTCCTCGACGTACCCCGCGGTGTGAGTGAACACGACCATGTTGAGTTTCACGGGGTCGAGCCCGGCGTCGACCGCGGCCTTCACGCCCTCCAACACCTGGTCGTACGCACCGGATTTCGTGACCGCCGCGAAGTCGTCGGGGTCGAGCGCGTCCTGTGAGACGTTGACCCGGTCGAGCCCGGCGGCTTTCAGGTCCTCGGCACGACCGGGGAGGAACGTGCCGTTCGTCGTCATCGACACCTCCATCGACTCCGGGGTTCGCTCGATGATCTCCTCGAGGTCCTGTCTGAGCATCGGCTCCCCGCCGGTGAACTTCACCTTCTCGACGCCGTACCCCTCGACGACCTCCAAGAAGCGGACGACGTCGTCGGCGCTCATCTCGTCCTCGCTCGGCTCCATCGGGCCGCGCGTGTCCCCGAGCCCCTCGTTGTGACAGTAGACGCAGTCGAAATTACACCGGTCCGTGAGCGAGACCCGTACCCCTGTCACCTCCCGTCCGAAATCGTCCGCGAGCGGCTCGGTCATATCGAACGGAAGCGACTACGAACGCTTAAGCGCCCGGGTAAGGGACGGTTTCGTGTAACCAGTATCAATTACTCCTCGGCGACACACCGGGCGCGTCGTCGAGGCCGATCTCGATCAGATATCGACGCGGAGCCCGTCCTCCGCGACCCGTACCTCACCGTCGAACCCGGCCGTTCGGACGCTCTCTTCCATCTCGCGTTCGCGGCCACCGGTATGCGGATAGAGGTGTGAGAGGAGTAGCGTCTCGACGTCGACGCCCGCCAGTACCTCGCCGAGCGCGGTCGGCGTCGGGTGGTTCGAGACGTCGGTCCCGTCGGGGAACGCGCAGTCGTGGACGAGCACGTCGCTGCCGTCCGCGAACGCCGCGAGCCCGGCGAACGCCTCGGAGTCGCCGGAGAGCGTCAGCGGCCCGTCGGTGGGGTCGCGATCGCTTCCCGGGGGAGAGAACCGGTAGGCGTGACACGGCATCGAGTGACGGGTTTCGCGGGCCGCGACCTCGAACCCGCCGGCGGAGAAGGACCGCGCCGGCGACACCTCACGAACCGCGAGGTCGACGCGGCCGTCGAGATACTCGTAGACGTCGAGCAGCCCGTCGACCAGCGACTTCGTGCCGCTCGGGCCGATCACTTCGAGGTGTTCCTCGCCGGCGAGCCACCGCGCTTTCAACAGCGGCATGAGGTCCGCGACGTGGTCGAGGTGGTGATGCGTCAGGAGAACGGTCGAGACGCCCTCGTAGCCGGTCCCTGTCCCCGAGAGTCGTCCGAGGACGCCGCTGCCGCAGTCGACGAGCAGCGACCGATCGCCGTCATCGAGGAGATACCCCGCCTGGACGCGCTCGGGAACCGGCATCGCGCTCCCAGTGCCAAGAACCGTGAGTTCCATACGAACAGCTCCGTTCCCAGTGACAAGTAAACGCTGGACTGGGTCCGGCGTATCCGTATCCACATCACGGGACAGAGACCCGCTGGGTCGATGGCCGAACGCGGGGTAGCACGGCGAAAACCGATCTGATAATCGGGGACGAACGCTCATATATCGATCCCGGAGTTCGTGTTCCCATGAGCAAGTCTGTCGCGATCGACGACGAAACGCGGGCGACCGTCGACGGCGAGACGCTGTTGGCCGACATCGGGATCGACGAGGTGGAGATGGAGCGTCGCAAGCAGTACACACGGTTCACCGGGGCGGACGAGGAGCGGCTCGCGGCGATCGCTCCCGATCTCGAACCTGCGGCGGAGGGTATCGTCGAAGCGTTCTACGAACACATCCACACGGACGAGGAAGTGCGTGCGACCCTCGATCGGTCGTCGATGCCGATGGAAGGGCTGAAACAGGGTCAGCGTCGGTATCTCCAACGGCTTGTCGAGGGTGAGTACGGTCGCGACTACTTCGCGGATCGGGCGCGGGTTGGCCGGCTCCATGACCTCCTCGATCTCGAACCGGACGCGTACCTGGGCCAGTACGCGGTGTACTACGAGGGGGTGTTCGACGTGCTCGCCGACCGCGCAGTGGACACGACCGAGCCCCCGGATGAGGAGTCGGCCGGGAGCGTGGAGGAAGCGACGACCGGAGTCACGTCGGGCGACGCTAAGGCGGCGGGGACGTCTGAGGCGGCGGAGACGTCGGAGGCTGCTCGGGCGGTCGAGCAGTTCAAAACGGAGGCGCTGTCGGTACTTAAGGCGTTCCTCCTCGATCAGCAGCTCGCTATCGACACCTACGTTCACTCGTACGCGGAGGACGCGAGACGCGAGGCGGCGCGACAGCGACGGCTCTCGCGTGAGGTCGCTGAACGCGTCGGCGACCCCATCGACGACCTGCAAGAATCGACCGCGAACGTCGCGAGCGAGGCGGATCGGATCGACGAGCTCGCGGGAGAACAGTCCGAGCGGATGACGCAGGTCGCCCGCGAGGCGAACGAGATGACGGCGACGGTCGAGGAGGTGGCGGCGACCGCCGAGGAGGTCGCGACGACGAGCGACACCGCCGCCGCGCTCGCCGAACAGGGAGTCGACGCCGCGGACGACGCCGCCGATGCGATGGTATCGATCGACGAGGCTACGATGGCCGTCAGAGAGGAGATGGACCGACTACAGGAGCGTGTCGAGGAGATCCGCGGCGTCACTGATGTCATCTCCGGTGTCGCCGACCAGACGAACCTACTCGCGTTGAATGCGTCCATCGAGGCGGCACGTGCGGGTGAAGCCGGGGCCGGGTTCGCAGTCGTTGCCGACGAGGTGAAGACGCTCGCGGCGGACGCGAGCGAGCACGCCGCGGAGATCGAGTCGACGGTCGACCGGATGGCCGAACGCGGCGAGTCGACGCTTGCGGAGCTGGAGCGCACGACGGAGCGCGTCGGCGAGGGGACCGCGCAGGTGGACGACGCGCTCGACCGGCTGGAGGCGATCGAGGACGCGGTGACGGAAGCGTCAGAAGGGGTCACGGAGGTATCGAACGCGATGGACTCGCAGGCGGCGTCGGTCGAAGAAGTCGCGGCCATGGTCGACGAATCCGCGGAGTCGTCGGACGCGGTCGCCGATCGCGCTAGCGGGATCGCGGACGCGACCGACGCACAGCGGAAGCGGGTTGGGGAGATCGGCGACTCGGTCGACGATCTCGTGGAGTAGTCCGCCGGGGCGGCGGGCCGGGAGTCGAGCCGTCGCTACTTGATCAGGAACACCGGGACGGTGGCGTCGTCGGTGACGCGGTCGGAGACGCTGCCGAGCGCTTGGATCCGCTCGCGGGGGGATTTCCCCTCCGGACTCATCACGATCACGTCGATGTCGGCCCCCTCCGCGTAGGCGACGATCTCGGTGTCTGGAGTCCCCGTTCGGACGACCGTCTCGACGTCGAGGCCGGCTTCGCGGGCGCGCTCGGCGACCGCCGCGACCGCGTCTTCGCCCTCGCTCTCCAGATCCGCGATGACCTCGTCGTGGAGCTCGCTCGACCCCGCGGTCGCTACACGGCGGTCGACGACGTACAGCGCGTGAATCGTCGCGTCGTGGTCCGCCGCGAGGGGGATCGCGTGATCGAGCGCTCGCTCGACCGCCTCGCTACCGTCCGTCGGCACCAGAACGTGGTCGTACATACCCGACGATTCACGGGCCGGAACCATAACGGTGGGCGGTCCGGCGCGCTACTCTCCGCGCCAGGGGCCGCCGATCGCGTCACGGGCCATCGACTCGGCCTCCCCGTCGCGAAAGAGGCTGACTCGACCGGTTTCCTCGCTGAGCGTGACGGTCGCGACGACCTCCGGCCGGACCGACGTCTCGATCGCGCTCATGTGACGCGACCCCATCCACGGCTCGTACGCCACGTCGTCGACGAGGTCGGTCTCCTCACGCCGCGTCCCCAGGTCCCGGAATCGGACCATCTGCCCCTCGATCTCGCCGTCGACCGCGACGACGATCCCGCCGTCGGCCTGGAGGCTCACCCGCTCCGCGGCCTCGACGAACTCGTCCTCGTTGAAGACGGTGTGACAGCGACCCCGGGGCCACCGGTTGTCGCCCATCGGGTCCGCGTACGACCCGTACTCTCGGTCGGCGATGACCGCGAAGTACAGCCCTGGACCCTTCACGTGTGGCTCTCCCCACCCGTCGAAATCGACGCTGACGTGTTCGGCACAGAACAACAGTCGGTCGACGATCTCCGCGACCCGTTCGTGGTCGCCGTACTGGATCGCGAGACTACTCATTGCCCCCGCACCGCCGACCGCCACCCGTCGATATCCGTTTCATACCGTATCGACGGGCGGCGGGTATATAAGGGATGTCGGGTTCCCGCCGTCGCCTGGACCGGCCACTCGACTCGGCCGCTCGCCTCCGTTGTCCCGTTCCTACCGAACACCGATCCGCCGATGAACACGGATCCCGGACTATATATGTGGTCGTGGAGCGCGACGCGGACAGTATATAAGTGGTCGTGGAGCGCGACGCGGACAGTATATAAGTAAGCGAGGGGCGATCCGGGTCCGTACGGACGCCGACGAACGCCTACCGCCGCGGGTCCAACAGTCCGGAGTCGAACCGGTCAGTCCTCACCAGCCCGACACCGAACGCGAGCGCGAGCGCGGCGGGGACGTAGTTGCCGTAGAACACGTTGATCCCGCCCCAGAGGATCACGAAGCTCACCATGTCGTCGAGCATGAACTCGCAGTTCGCCAGCCGGTCACGGATCGAAGCCATCTCGAACGCGCGGTCGAGACAGATCACCGCTACCGTCGCCGACAACACCCACCCGGCGTAGTTCGAGAGCGGCACGCCGTAGAACGCCCCGCCACCGAAGTCCCAGAACCCCACGGCGACCGCGCCGGGGTCGAGGACGAGGTCCATGGCGACCACGGTCGGGACCACGGCGAGCAGCCGGACCCAGCCGTTCGACGCCCGCCCGCCCAACAGCAACAGGCACAACAGGTAGGCGTTCACGACGAGCGGGATGAAGAATACCGGGAGCGCGAGCGGCACGCCGCCGAGCATCGGGCCGAGGCTGATCGTGTACTCGAACGTCCCGTACGGCCACCCGGTCCGAACGCCGAGATGCTCGATCGCGTACGTGTACGCGACCAACACACCGATCCAGCCCACGGCCTTCCGGTCGAGCGTCGGGAGCACGCCGACGACGAGCGGCGACCGCATCACCAGCACGCCGAACAACACGAACCAGGGGTTAAACGCGAGCGGGTCCGGCACCCACCCTTCCGCGCTGCCGACGAGCGTGATCGCCCCGATAGCGGGGAACAACACCGCGATCGTGAACCGGTTCTCCCGGACGAGGCGGTCCAGAACCGCTTCGGCTTCCCCACGCGTCCCCGGGAGCCGGGAGCGGAGACCACCGGCGTCGTCGCCGGCCGTTCGCCGTGCCGTCGACTGCTCCTCGGTCGGGCGCTCGCCGGCC
>NZ_JBHSWW010000032.1:0-16798 GCF_042661865.1 Halorubrum tibetense | reverse complement strand
GCCTCGCGACGCGCGGCCTGGAGCGACTGCGCGGTCCGCGAGAGCGCCGACGCCAGCGACGGCGACACCGTGGCGTTCCTCATCGGGTCCCCTTGCTCGCGACGACTCAATAGTGTGCCGCCGACGAGACGGAGCCATGTGCGGCTTCGTGAGGGCAATCGGTATGTCCACCCCGGTCGTATTCCACTCGTGAGCACGACGCTGTTCGTCAGACACGGCACGACGACGTGGAACGAGACGGGACGCATCCAGGGCTGGGCCCCCGTGAGCCTCACCGAGGGGGGCCGTGAGGAGGCCGCGGCGGTCGCCGACCACTTGGCCGCCGCACGCGACGTGGACGGACTCGTCACGTCGGACCTCGACCGCGCGGTAGAGACCGCCGAGGCGATCGCCGACGCGACCGGAACCCCGATCGAGACCGACTCACGGCTGCGCGAGCGTGACTTCGGCGTGTTCCAAGGGCTCGAAACCGGCTCCTTCTTCGACGACTACCCGGCGTTCGATCTGCTGGAGAACGGTCACGACGCCGCGGTGGCGACCGCCGATAGCGGCGAGAGCTGGCTCGACGTGCGGAGTCGCGTTCTCGACGCCGCGGCCGATCTGGCCGACCGCGACGGGACGGTCGTCGCGGTGAGCCACGGCGGCCCGATCCGCCTCGTTACCGGACACCACCGAGGGCTCGACCCCGAGCGGGCACTCACGGAGCTCGCCGTCGACAACTGTTCAATCACCGAGATCGGCGCCGGCTCGGAACCAGACGCCGAGGGGGAGCGGTCGCTCGTGCGATCGAATGCGACGCCGTTTCGGGAGTGAGTGAGGGCGGGAGCGTTTGGGGAGCGAGCGAACGCGACCGATCGGCAGCATCGAAAGGCCGGGCGGCGGTGAGAGACGGCGAAAGAGACAGCGGGGTCGGGACGGGAGCGGGCAATCCGGACGAGCGTTTGCCTAAGACGGTATCAGAGCCCGATCAGTAGTCGGGGGCGTCGTCCTCGACTTCGCGTTTGAGCGAGTCGCGCCGGGACTTCGCGTCGCGACCGGTCGCCTCCAGGAGGAACTCGTTTTTCGCGTCGACGGCGTCGGCGGCGGCGTCCGCGTTCCCCTCAGCGATGACGTCCTCGGCGGGACGCTCCTCGAAGTGGACCGCGAGCTTGTCCTTCTTGCCGCTATACGCCGCCGCCCCGGCGAGGATCCGATCGAACACGGGGTTATCGGGATCCTCGACCACGTACAGGTCGTGGCCGTTGTGTTCTTCGGTTCCAGTGACTTCGCCGAAGTACTCCTCGATCGACCCCTTCAGGTCGGGCATACGGTCGTCGAGATGCTCGCCGCGGCGCATCTTGTACTCCTTCATGTCGCGACCGTTCGACAGGAGCCCCTAAACCAGTTTCGTCACGGGCGGGTCGGCGGACATCGGCGTTTCAGAAACGCTACAACCGGATCGGTAGATGAAAAGCGGAGGGGCCGTAGAGCGACTGCGCGGCGATCCACTCTCAGATCGGTCGTTCGTCGATGTAGCCACGCTTGCAGTCGGGACAGATGTCGCCGGGACGCAGCGAGTTCCCGTCGATCTCCCTCGTCATCCCACACGCCGGACAGTAGTACTCGGATGCGACCGGTGCCTCGGGACGCTCGAAGTCGGGGCTGTCCCCGTGGGCGATCCCCGAGCCGGCGTCGGGCGACGTCCCGTCCGCGTCGGCGTCGATGTCACGCGAGCTCCGGTCGTCGGACGCTGTCGAGGCCCCGCTACCGGTCCCGGTGGCGATGCCGTCGTCCGGCGCTTCGACGTACTCGGTGTCCGGGTCGGACTCGGCCGTCGGGTCGGCGGGTTCGGGAGTGAGCCCGCCGCCGAACTCGACATCGGCGTCGCCACTGCCGCCGACTTCGGCGCTGAACCCCTCGTCCTCCCCGCGCTGTTCTGGCCAAGGGGTGTGATCCCCGCCGCCCGTCGACCCGTCGTCCGTCTCCGCGTCGTCCGTCTCCGCGTCGTCCGCCGGCCACGCGCCGTGGGCTCTATCCCCGTCGTCGGCCGTGGTATCGTCGTCGAGGATCACGCCGCCGTCGTCCTCGGCGCTCGTCTCGCCGCCCGTCGCCGCCTCCGAGCCCGCGGCGTCGGACTGGTTGTCGGCAGCGGCAGTCGCCCCAGTCTCGGTGGCGGCCGTTCGCGCCGTGTCATCGGAGCCGTTCGAGTCGATCAGCTCGGCGTCCTCATCGTCCGCCGCGAGATCCGAGGCGGAGTCGGAGTCGGAAGCGGAGTCGGCGGCCGCCCCGGACGTGGGATCGGTGGCCGGCTCCGAGGCGGAACCCGCCGCATCGACAGACGACGCAGACTCGGCAGCGTCGGCCGGATCGGTCGGTTCCTCGTCGATCGGTTCCTCATCGGTTGGGTCCGGATCTGTTGGCCCCGGATCGTCGTCCAGGATCACCGCGTCGTCTTCAACGCCACTGGCAACGTCGTCGGCCGTCCGGTCGAGGTCTGGTGTCTTCGAGACATCGACCCCGTCGCCAGCCGCGATCCCTCCGGAACCTGTAGCATCGACGGCGTTCCCGGTATCACCGGCATCGCCGGTATCGCCGACATCGCCGGCATCGCCGGCAGCTGCTGTACCCGTCTCGGCCACAGCGCCCGTCGCCGTCTCCGTCGCGCCCCTATTCGTCCCTTCGTCGCCCGCCGCGTGGTCCGCGAGCTGTTCGATCGTCGTGACTTCGGTGTTCTCGCTTACGACCTGTGTCTCGCCACAGCGGCTACAGGTCTTCACCTCCCTGACGGTCGTGACGACTTCTCGGCCGTCCTCCTCCCGTTCCTTTTCGATCTCAGGCTCGGAGAAATCGTGTCCGAGCAGACACCTGAGTCCCATTACACCCCTCTGCGGTGCCGAGGGTAAAAAACGCCCCGTCGCTGTCGGACGCTCGGCACACGCGAACCGGGCGGGCGATATGGAGCGTGACCGGGCGGCCGGCACGGAGCGTGACCAGGCGGCCGTCCCGACGGACAGACGCCAGCACCTATGTGGCTCCATCGCGTACCGGAGCCACATGCCGACCGTATACTACGAGGGCGAGGAGATCGAGTGTGAGGAAGGTGCCGTGTTGCGCGACGTGCTTCGGGAGGCGGGTCTCTCCGTGTACAATGGGAAGTCCGAACAGTTCAACTGCCGGGGGATGGGTTCGTGTGGAACCTGTGCCGTCAAAGTCGAGGGAGAAGTGAGCGAACCGGGCAAAAAGGAGAAGGCCCGGCTCTGGTTCCCACCACACCACCCCAGCCACGACGTCCGACTCGCGTGTCAGACGCGCGTCAAGGGGGACGTCACGGTGACGAAGGGGCGCGGCCTCTGGGGTCAGCACGTCTGAGCGGAACGATCGTCCCCGAGAGACGGACCCGTCGCTCGAAGCGTGGATAACTGCCCGGGACGGACCGAAGTCCGAACCGCGGGAAAGAACTCGTTTTCGCGTGTCAGAGTCGCCGCCGGCGTGAACCGGACCGACCCACCTGGTTCCGGATTACTGCCGAACGACGTTCGTCGCGCGGGGACCCTTGGGCGAGGACTCGATGTCGAACTCGAGCTCCTGACCCTCTTCGAGGTCCGGACCGCCAACGTCCTCCATGTGGAAGAACACGTCGTCGTCCTCGTCCTCAGTCGAAATGAAACCGTAGCCGCCAGTGTCGTTGAAGAAATCAACCTTGCCTGTCGCCATTGCAATCGTACAAACGGGCGTTTCGGGCATAAGACTTGCGAGTGTACAGTTACCACGGGTATCGGTGGACGATCGTTTTTCGGTACTGTCAGAATATCTCGCATCCGTGAACGGACAGTCGGTTGGACGAACCGATACCGACCGAACAGTCGGTTTTTGTCCGGTGTGGTCACGGCGGGTTTATCCGGGCGGCCGACCGAACCGGAGTCGTGTTCCGACCCATCCGTGAAAACGGCCCGGCACTCTTGGTGCCGGCCGCGTGGACCGTCGTTGCCGGTGCGGTCGCCGGGATCGTTTCCGAACACGCTCTGTTCGTCGCGCACGTCGTGATGAGCGCCCTACTCGTCGGGTTCGTCGCGGCATCCTGGAACGAGATGTCGTCAGGGACGCTCCGCGCGTGGAAGCTCGTTATCCTCGCCGGAACGCCGGCAACGATCGCGGGCGTGCTCGGCTTTCTCGCGCTCAACGGGACGATCGGGCTCCCCGCCGAGCCGCTCCTGGCGCTCGCGCTGTATGCGTGGATCCTTCTCCCGGCCGTGGGACTGATATACACGGGACGACGCGCGGAGGAGACCGCGCTGGCCTACGACGTCGGTGGAGTCTGCTCGCTGGCGGGGGCGGTCGGGGTGACGCTCGCGGCGGCCCCGATCGAGGTCGTCGCCGGGATCGGCGTCGTCGGCGTCGGACAGACGATGGGGATCGTCGCGGCGACCGTCGTGGAGTCACGGGTCGAGTGATCGCAGACGGAGGAGAGGACAGCCGGAGAGTCAGGATCCACGAGATGACTGAAACGACCGCCGTAGCCTCCAACAAATATACATACGCGCTGCTCGTGGCTCGACGCACTCAGCCGAATCGCTGACGGACCGATGGTATCAGGATCCCTCACTACCCCCGTCGCCCGTGTCTTCGACGCCTGTACGCAGCTATGGCTGCGCGCCGAACCCGTCCGCGACCGGGTCCGCGCCCGGTTCACGGTCGACGCTCGGTCGCTAGCGGCGATCCGGATCGCGCTCGGGTTGATCCTGATCGTCGACCTGGTACACCGGTTCGGGTCGATCGAGATGTTCTACACCGACAACGGAGCGTACCCGTTCGCCGCCTACGAGCTCACCTACACGCAGTACAACGGGCTCTCGGTCCACGCGCTCTCCGGTGACCTCTGGTTCCAGCAGTTGCTGTTCGTCGTCGCCGCGCTGTTCGCGGTCGCGTTCGTGTTGGGGTACCGAACGCGGCTCGTCGGCGTGGTCTCGCTCGTGTTGCTGTTCTCGCTTCACGCGCGCAACCCGGCGGTGCTCAACGGCGGTGACCGGCTCCTTCGCGTCCTGCTGTTCGTCGCGCTCGTGACACCCCTCGGCGAGCGGTGGTCGATCGACGCGTTGCGCCGCGGCTCCGCCCGGCGGACGGTGGCGAGCTTCGGGACCGCCGCGCTCCTCGTCCAACCGCTCGTCGTGTTCACCGCGAACGCGATCGAGAAACACGGCGGCGACACCTGGTACGCCGGCGAGGCGCTGGGGATCGCGCTCGCTAACGACGTGATGACGGTGTATCTGGGCAACGTGCTCGTCGACTACCCGCCCGTGCTCACCGCACTCAACTACGCGTGGGTGACGCTGCTCGCCGGATCGGTCGTCTTCCTCCTGCTGCCCGTCGGGCGCGTTCGGGCGGTGACCGCGCTCGCGTACATCGTCGCGTTCCTCGGGATGTTGACCGCGATGGCGGTCGGGATGTTCCCGCTCGCGCTCGCCGCCTCGGTACTTCCGTTCCTCCCGGCGGTCTTCTGGGACACGCTCACCCGGTACGTCCCCGACCGCTGGGCGGCTCGGCTCCCCGACGCCGCCACCCTCGGACCGCTTCGGAAGCAGCCGGTCGAGCACCGACTCCTCGACCGCCTCCGAAACGAGGGGTACGAAGAGGTCTCGTCGTACGCCGTGGCGTACGGTCGCTCGCTCGTGACCGTCGTCGGGTTCCTGGTTCTCGTGTGGATCCTCGTGTTCGCCGGGAGCAACGTCTCCGGCTACGACGTGCCGGACGAGATCGACCACAGCCACGTCGACCAGCAGAGCTGGGGGCTGTACGCGCCGGACCCCTCCACGACGTACAGCTGGTACGTCCCCCAGGTCGACCTCGCGAACGGCTCTAGCATCGACGCGCGAACCGGCGGCGAGGTCGATCTCGACCGGCCGCCCGACGCCTCCGCCGAGTACGACACGTTCCGCCACCGGAAGTTCATGCAGGCCGTACGCGACTCCGACGGAGGGAGCATCTCGCAGGGGTACGCCGACTGGATGTGTCGACAGGCGAGCCAGAACTACGACGTCGACGCCGAACACATCCGCGTCTACCGGCTGATCCAGTCGAGCCCCGTCGACGGAGCGTTCGAGGACGAACCCAGACGGCAGATGGCGATCCGGACCGACTGCGCGGACGCGGCACCCGAGTGACCAACGTCTCCCGTGAGAGGACCTCGAATGTGGAACAGATGAAGGAACACTGCCGCCTCCCGGATCGTGAACCACTCTCCACGAAAAAACGGTTCACGTCGAACCGAACAGTTCGATGAGCTGCGAAACGCTACACGGCATGACCACTCCCGTACAGAAACGGCCTGTCGCGTTGATCTACCCCAAAGTCGAGATGGTGACTGTGAGAGGATCGAAACAAACGCAATAATTTGCGGGGAGATAGAATTATTACGCACAAGTGACTACTTTGGCGTATGTCGCCCGAAAGTGTGTCCGGGGACGAACCGGAGTGGGAGAGGACGTGGAAAGGGCACGCCTCGGCGTTCGACCGGGTGAAGTCGGTCACGATGACGCTTTCGGAGTCCCGACCCGCCTCTTGGATCGCTGAAGAGGCAGCCGTCTCTCCGAACACCGCGCGGGACCATCTGCGTCGACTCATCGATCTCGGTGTCGTGATGGCAACCGAGCAGGACGGAGTCCGCCACTACTATCCGGATCCACTGTACACACGACTTCGAGACGTCCGGGAGGTACTCGAAGGCACGACAAAACGGGAACTCGCAGAGCAGGCAGCGGCGTTGAAAACGGATATCGCGGAGTGGAGCGCCGAGTATGACGCGGACTCCCCCGACGCACTCCGTGAACAAGCAGCCGTGGACGACGTCCCTGCCGAGATGGCATACGAACTTACGCGGGCAGCAAGCGATTGGGAACTCGCCCGGTATCGGCTCTCGCTCGTGCAGGACGCGATAAAGAACTACGACAGTTGGACGTCCGACCCGTCGTCGATCACCGCATGACCGGCGACCGGGGCACGCCGAGGAACCGGTCCGGCAACAGCGCCTCCCGGCGTGTTTCTCCTGACTCCTCCCGAGGACGTGTTCGCTTCGATGGGGGTTCGGATCGGGGTCGTGATCGACACCGCATTTTGCGCGAGTTACGTGGCGAACTGGCGCGACACTCTGCCGTTCGATCCATTGAGGGGGAACCACCGGACGAGTACCGGGAAGTACGGGCCACGCTCGATCCATCGTGGTTCGGTCGCCCGGCAGAGACCGCGTCTCTCCGGGTGACGTGGGTCCCGAATCCGTCACCCAGTCCCGAAGCGTCCGACCGGACGAACGATGCCTGGATGCGGACCCCGATACAGGCGTACTACACCCTCCATTACGGCGAATCGGATGGGCTCGACTGCGGGTTCCACTGTGAACCGAACCCCCACGTCGATGGACTACTGCACTATCAGGAACGCGATGATACGAACGACGCGTACACGTACGAGCCGGTCTCGTTCGATACACGCTCGGTATCCGGGCTCCTGTGGGAGATGATGGACGCGCTCGCCGACCGGCTTGACGACTTTGAGTGACGCCCATACCGATCGGTTGCCGAAACGACGCGCGGTTCGAACGGCCTCTGTTCAAAACCTAGAAGATCTGACTAGTTCCTACTGCACACACGCAAAGCTCGCAGGCATTTGAACCGTGAGTATGATGCCGCCTCCCGGATTTGAACTACCGAAAGGCTCGCTGTCGCTCGCCTTTCGACTCCCCGCTCGCTCCGCTCGCGAGGACGGGGACAGTTCGATCTTCAGTCGAATTCGAAAGCTCTTCGAATGAAAATCGCGTAGAAACCGGATGCCGCCTCCCGGATTTGAACCGGGGACAGCTCGATCTTCAGTCGAGTGCTCTCCCAGTCTGAGCTAAGGCGGCTCGCACTCGCATCAACGCCGATTCGAGACAAAAGGATTTCGAAAGACGGCGGTCGGCTGGGGGATTCGAATCCGACGCACGGCTGCGGCGCTCGTCAGGGTGATCGCGCCACAAAAGTGGGACCGCCCGGATTCGAACCGGGGTCACGGGCACCCAAGGCCCGAAGTATACCACTAACCCACGGTCCCGCATCGGTACATACCCGGATGCAGCGGTAAAACGTTTCGTTCGGCGACGGGAAGCGGTGCCGGGACGGCTCGGAGGCGGGTTAGACCTCCCAGAAGTACACGATCCCGAGCGTGGTCACCACGGTGAGGACCAGCTGGAGCGGCGCGCCGAGCCGGAAGTAGTCGGTGAACTTGTACCCGCCCGGTCCGTACACCATCAGGTTCGTCTGGTAGCCGATCGGGGTGAGCATCGCGGTCGAGGCCGCGAACGTCACCGCGAGCACGAACGAGAACGGGTCGGCCCCGATCGCCTCCGCAGTGTCGATGGCGACGGGGATCATCAACACCACGCTCGCGTTGTTGCTGACGACGTTCGTGATCAGCGCGGTGAACAGGTAGAACGCGCCCAACACGACCACGGTGTCGAGTCCGACCGCGTTGACGACGATAACGCTCGCGAGCCACTCGGCCGCGCCCGTACGCTCCATCGCAACGCCGAGCGGGATCAGCCCCGCGAGGAGGAAGATGACGCTCCAGTCCACCGAGGAGTACACCTCGTTCGGCTTCACGCACCCGGTCGCAACCATCGCGACGATCCCGCCGAGCGCGCTCACGAGGATCGGGAGGATATCGAGCGCCGCGAGTGCGACGACGCCGGCGACGATCCCGATAGCGAGCGGTATCTTCTCCGTCCGGAAGTCCGGGCGGGTGAGCCGCCCGCCGACGACGAAGTCCCGGTCGTTGCTGAAGCGAGTGATCGTGTCCTCCGTCGCCTGTAACAGGAGGGTGTCGCCGGCACGGAGCCCCCGCTCGTCCATGCGGGCGTGGATCACTTTTCCGCCCCGACGGATCGCGAGGACGGTCGCGTCGTAGCGGTTCCGGAAGTTCAGGGTCTCCAGCGTCTCGCCGATCAGCGGGGCCTCCGGAGAGATGACGACCTCGACGAGGTTCTGTTCGGCCTCCGCTTCGATCGCGTCGTCCTCCGTCGTGAGCTGCTCCTCGCTCACGTCCGCGTCGGGCGCGAGGTCCAGTCCTTCGGCGTCGACGAGCGACATGAGGCTCCCGCGGTCGGTCCGCAACACGAGCACGTCCCCCTCGCGCACCTGTTTTCGCGCGAGCGGCTCCGTGAACACCTGGTCGTCACGGACGAGCTGGACGATGTCGGCGTCGACGTCGAGGCTCTCTAGACACTGATGGACCGTCTTGCCGACGAACGGGGAGTCACCGCGAACGACCACCTCGGTGAGGTACTCGGTCATCTCGAACCCCTCGATCAGCCGGTCGTCCATCCGGATCCGCTCGGGGAGGAGGTACCGGCCGACCGTCGCGAGGTACACCCCACCGGTGAGGAGAACGATGACCCCCAGCTGCGTGAACTCGAACATCGAGAACGGCCGGTCGAGCAGCCGCGCGGAGACGTCGGACGCGAGGATGTTCGTGGAGGTGCCGATGAGTGTGAGCATCCCGCCGAGCATCGCCATGAACGAGACGGGCATGAGCAGCTTCGACGGGGAGACACCCGTCTTCTCGGAGATCGCGTTCACCATCGGGATCATGATAGCGACGACCGGGGTGTTGTTGATGAACCCGGCCGTCCCGCCCGACAGACCGAGCACCGCGAGCAGCTGTTTGAACGGGCTGTCCCCGAAGCGATCGGCGATCCACGCCCCGATCTTGTTTATCAGTCCGGACTGGCGTATCCCCTCGCTGAGGACGAACATCGCGAGAACCGTGATCGTTGCCGAGCTCGAGAACCCCCCCACCCCGGTGGCGGCGTCGACCTGCGTCCACGGCTCCAACACGATCAACACCACCATCACGCCGATCGCGGTGATGTCGATCGGCACCGGCTCGGCGACGAAAAACACGAGTGCGAGCGCGATGATAGCAAAGATCACGAGGATCTCTGTCGTCAAGGGCGGGACCGTCGTCCCGACCGCCAGTGCGCCGAGAACGACCATACGAGACAGGGCATCCGGACGACGAAAAGGGTTGAGGTATGTCCCGCGTCCCCTCGGGCCGCGCACATATCACTCCGCGATGAGCTCGAGACGACCGTCACGATCGGTCACTTAGCCCGGATGATCGTGGACCGGTCGTGGCGGCCGCGCCGGCTACCCCTCGTCGTCGCGCAGTTCGAGGTCGGCAACGACGTCATAGGGGTCCGTCCCTTTTCGAATCGCGTCGAGGATGAAGAACGCCTCGTCGGGCGCGAGGAAGTGTCGACACACCGCCCGGCCGAGCGGGGTCGGGGAGAACCCGTCGATGAACTGCCACTCCAAGAGTTTCCCGATCGCGTGTTTGGTGGGGACCTCGCCGATCATCCGATCGTTGAGTCGTTTGGCCTTCTTGCCCGCGACGACGATGTTCGCCAGCGTTTCCTCGACGGCCGCCGTCTCGTCGTAGTGGGTTGAGACGTCCTCCATCTCGCCTTTCAAGAGGGTGAACGCGACCTCGTCTTCGGTCCGGTCCATGGAGTTGTGGTACACCGCGTCGGGCTCGACGAGGAGATAGACGCGCCCGCGGTCGTGGTAGTCGGGACGACCGGCCCGCCCGAGCATCTGTGAGAACTCCTGGACGGAGAGCCACTCGATCCCCATCGCCAACGAGTCGAAGATCACCTGCGAAGCGGGGAAGTCGACGCCGGCCGCCAGCGCCGCGGTGGTGACGACCGCCGACAGCTCCTGGTCGCCAAACATGCGTTCCACCTTCTTTCGGCGACCGTAGTCGAGTCCGGCGTGGTACGGCGCGGAGTCGTATCGGAGCTTCCGGCTGATCTCGTGACACCGGCGGCGGGAGTTCGTGAAGACGATCGTCTGGCCGCGATACCCCTTCGAGGATTTCGTGTCGAACTCGCGTTTGACGAGCTTGTCCGCGATCTGCGCTTTCTCGCGGCCGTCCGCGAACGTGACGTGTCGTTCGATCGGGACCGGCCGTTCCTCGAACTCGATCAGCGTCGCCCGAAGGCGCTTCGCGAGCCACTCAGGGTTGCCGACGGTCGCCGAGAGATAGACGAACTGGGTGCCGTCGTACCCCGAATGGGTCTCCATCCGGTTCTCGCTGTAGTATTTGAGTCGAGAGATCAGCCCGTCGAGGCGGTGACCACGTTCGCCCTCCTTGAGAGTGTGAACCTCGTCGATGACGACGGTCCCGACATCACCCAAGTCCTTCCCGGTCCGGAGGGCGTGGTCGATCCCCTCGTAGGTCCCGACGATCACGTCCGCGTTCGGGTCGAACCGGTTGCCGTCGTCGGCGATCCGGGAGGAGCCGACCCGGATCGAGACGTCGAGCAAGTGGCCGTACCGGTCCTCGAAGTCCTCGTGTTTCTGGTTGGCGAGTGCGACCAACGGCACGAGGAACAGCAGCTTCCCGTCGCCGCGTAACGCCCGGTCGATCCCCGCGAGCTCACCGACGAGCGTCTTCCCCGTCGCCGTGGCGCTCACCACGAGCTGGTCGTCGCCGTCGAGCAGCCCGTTCCGTACGGAAAGGCTCTGAACGGGGAGGAGCTCCTCGAACCGGCCCTGGAGGTGGTCTGCCAAGTCGGGGTGGAGGTCGAGCTCGTCGGTTCGAACCGCGGTCACGTCGTCGACGTTGGCCGACACCTCGTCGAACTTCGTGAGGTCGGGGTCGAGCCCGCCCGACAGCAGGTTGATGATCCGGTCGAGGTCCTTCGACTCGTACAACAGCTCCTCGAGCCGCTCCTCCGCCGCGCCCGTGAACTCGCCTTTGTACGACAGTTCGCGTTCGAGCTCGCGGCGGGCGCAGTCGGGACAGACGTGTTCGTCGTTGTGTTCGATCGCGGTCTCCGACGTGATCGGCCCGTAGCGGCCGTCGTTCGCACAGCGGCGGCATGTCCGGACCGTCATCGCCTCCAGCTGATAGCCGTCGAGCATCGCTTCCAGCCGGCTCCGTCCCTCCGACGAGGTTTGCTGGGAGATCCGGATCCGCTCGGCGGCCCGCGCGAGCTCGACGAACTCGTCGGGTCGGCGGGGATGGTCCTCGCCGTCACGGACCACGCGGAACTTGCCCGGGCGGGGGCCCGCCGAGGTGTCCTTCAACTCGAGACGCCCCCGAAGCACCCGGGTTCCGTCCCGGTTCGCGACTACGGTGTAGTCGCTCCGCGCCTCGTGTAAGAACAGCGTCTCGACCGCTCCCAGCTGCTGTGACACTGGTCGCCGGTACGTCGTTCGGGTATTTCAGGGGTTCGACTCACGGGACCGCACCTCGGCGCGGTCGGGACTGTTCGGGCGATATCGGGAGAGCGGGGTGAGAACCGAGAAAGAACCGAACGCGTCTACGCAGCGAGCGGTTACGCGACCAGTAGCTTCTCGCCGCGCTCGACCGTGATCCGGCACGGCGGAGAGAGCTTGTTGTACGCGCGTCGGAACGCCTCCTTCACGACGGGGGCCTGCTCGACATCGCAGTACGCCGTGAACACGACGTCGCCCTTGTCGAGCCGGGCGGCCGTCCCGACGGGCTTGCCGAACGCCTGACGCATTCCGTCGGAGACACGGTCCGCGCCCGCACCGGTCGCCTGCTTGTTCTCGCGGATGACTTGGTGGGGGAACTTGCGGAGGGTCATCTTGTAGTTGCCCTCGCCGAGCTCCTTGATCAGGTGGCGGTTCGCCGATAGGCGCGCGCTCTCAAGCGAGCCGTGGCGGATCTGGAGCTCCTCCTCGACGCGGAGACTGATCTGGACGGGGTAGTCGTCCGGCTCCGCGGAGAGGTCGCCCATGTTGTGCTGTGCGATCTTCGAACCGGGGATCCCGGTGATGTACTCCCGCCGGGTGTACGACGGCTTGTCGATCTCCCGGTACATGGAGGCGGGTTTGTCGGACATGGTTACTTGTCCGATGTAGCCGCCGCTGCGTCAATAAACCCGTCGATACCGCGACGGAAGCGACTACGCGTCGGGACGCACCGCCGCACCCCTCACTTCCCCCCAGTCGCCTCGAGCGCGACGTGCTCGAAGCCCCGGTCGGCGAGCCGTTCCGCCGCCCGATCCGTTATCGAGGGGGCGACGAGCACACCGCGGACGCGGGGGGCGTCCGAGCCGTCTGCTACATCCGAGCCCGTCGAACCGTCTAGCCCGTCCGAACTATCCCTCCCGTCCGAACTATCTCTTCCATCCGAACTATCTCTCACATCCGAACTATCTCTCCCGTCTGGATCCGCCCCGAGTTCCTCCCGGAGGGCCCGGACGTACCGCGCCAGCTGCCCGACCGCGTCCGGCCCCACCCGCCGCCGTTTCAGCTCGACGACGACCGGCGTTCCGTCGGCGTCGACGCCGAAGACGTCCATCGGGCCGGCGCTGGAGGGGCGCTCCGTCTCCCGCGGCTCGAACCCGTCCTCGATCAGCGACGGTCGTTCGAGGATCCGGGTCCGGAGATCCTCCTCGCTGCCGTGAAGCGTGAGGTCGCGACCGCCGGTGACGGGCATCGCCGACAGCTGATGGACGTCCGAGAACCGGACGAGCAGGGTCTCGTCGGGGTTCTCTCGGGTCGACGTGACCCGGAGACGACCCTCGCGGACCGTCGCGCGGTGTTCCGATCCCGGGGGCTGCCAGTTGACCGGCGTCCGGCCCTCGTCGGTGTGGACGAGCGCCGCCCCGTCGGGTTTCAACAGGAGGAGCCGGTCGCCAGCACCCAGATCCGAGGCGGCCCGGCCCTCGTAGGAGACGGTACACCGGCCGAACACGCTTATCAGGTCACCGCGGTCGAACGCCGCCTCCAGCTCCCACAGCGCCTCGCGGTGGCTCGGGTCGTGGAGGCTCGTGACTGTCACGGTCGAAGTACGCGGTCGGGGGACAAAAACCGTGTGTCAGCCACGTGTGGCGGTGTTCGACTCACGATCGCTACTCGTCGCCGCGTCGTGCGACGACGATACCGGCGACGAAGAGCGCGACACCGATCCCGAACGCGGCGACCCGGATCGTCGTGTCGGATGCGAGGATCCCGACAAGGAGCATGACGCCGAACCCGGCGTGAAAAACGGCGGTGAGGTTCATACGTATCGTATGGGTGGGAGCCACAAAAGCCGGTCGAACACACGAGACACGGAAAAGGCGGGAGGGAACGAACGTCCGGGACGGGACGAACGCCGAAAGCCGAACGAACGTCCGGGACGGGACGAACGCCGAACGCAAGCGGTCAGTGCTGGTCGACCGGACGACGCTCGGGTCCTTCGCGATCAGGTCCCGTGTTCCCAGCTGCCCATGTACTCGCGCTGCTCGTCGGAGAGGGAGTCGTGGGCGACGCCCTCGGCGGCGAGTTTGATCTCGGCGACCTCGCGGTCGAGGTCATCCGGAACGTCGTGAACGCCGGGTTCGTACGCCTCGCCGTTCGCCGCGAGCTCGCGGACGACGACGGCCTGGACGCCGAAGCTCTGGTCCATCACCTCGACCGGATGGCCGAGTGCGATGGGCGCGGCGAGGTTGACCAGGCGACCCTCGGCGAGCACGTTGAGCACGCGACCGTCGGGCATCTCGAACCCCTCGACGCCGTCGCGGGCTTCGAACCGATCGACGGCGAGGTCGTCGAGCTCCTCGAGGTTGATCTCCACGTCGAAGTGGCCGGCGTTGGCGAGCAGGACGCCGTCGGACATGACCTCGAAGTGCTCGCGGGTGATCACGTCGCGGTTGCCGGTCGTGGTGACGAACACGTCGCCCTTCTCCGCGGCCTCCGCCATCGGCAACACCTCGTACCCCTCCATGTGGGCTTCGAGCGCTTTTCGCGGGTCGACCTCACAGACGATCACGTTGGCGTTCTGACCCGCAGCCTTCTTGGCGACGCCCTTCCCGCAGTAGCCGAACCCGCCGACGACGACGTTTTTGCCCGCGAACGAGAGGTTCGTCGTCATCGCGATGGTCGCCAGCGAGGACTCGCCGGTGCCGTGAACGTTGTCGAACAGCCGCTTCATCGGCGTGTCGTTGACGGCGAAGACGGGGTAGTGGAGCTCCCCCTCGTCGTCCATCGCGCGCAGGCGGTGGACGCCGGTCGTCGTCTCCTCCGCGCCGCCGACGATGGAGTCGATGAGTTCGGGATACTCCTCGTGGACGAGCTTCACCATGTCCATCCCGTCGTCGACGGTGATCGTCGGCTCGTGGGCGACGACCGCGTGCATCGCGTCGTAGTACTCCTCGTCGCCGACGCCTCGCACGGCGTAGGAGGTGATCGAGTCGTGCTCGTTCAGCGCCGCGGAGACGTCGTCGTGGGTCGACAGCGGGTTGCACCCGGTGATCGCGACCTCCGCGCCGCCGTCGGCGAGCAGCTCGACCAGGTTCGCCGTCTTCGCCTCGACGTGCATCGCCATCGCGATCACTTCGCCGTCGAGGGGCTGTTCCGCGACGAACTCCTCGCGCAGTGACTCCAGGATCGGCATGTGCTGAAGCGCCCACTCCATCTTACGCCGGCCCTCCTCGCGGGCCGTCTCGGGGTCCGATAGGTGCTGTGTGACCGGTGGATACGTGCTCTCGCTCATACCCATATGTTCGCTCACCGCGCACTAAACGCTGCCGACACGGGCGGGAGCAGCGGAGCCGTGACGGCGGTTCAGTTACCCGGCGGACCGTTGCCGTTACCCGCGCCGTTCCCGGGGCCATTCCCGTCGTCCGCACCGTTGCCGTTGCCCGCGCCGGTCCCGTCGTGCGCGTCGCTCCCGTTACCGGAGCCACCGCTCCCATCGGGAGCGTCGCTCGCCTCGGTTCCGGCATCGGAGCCGTCATCGGTCTCCTCGGCGTCAGTGGCATCGTCGCTTCCGTTACCGGTGTGATCCGGGGGCCCCTGGCCCGCATCGCTTCCGTTACCGGCGTGATCCGGGGGCCCCTGGCCCGCACCGCTTCCGTTACCGGCGTGATCGGGGGCGTTACCCGGATTGTTCTCCGTCACGTGATCGGAGACCGCCGCGCCGATACCGCCAGCGCGGTCGTCAAAGGACGCGATGAACTCACGGACGAGCTGGCCGAACGACGCCGGCTCCTCGTCCGCCGCCGCGATCAGTTCGGCGGTCGTCGACGCGGTCGCACCCTCGGACGCCGCGGTCACGTCGACTGTGACGTTCGTCTCGGGGACCGGAAGGTCGACCGTGCCGTTCGCGTCGGTACTGTAGTTCCCGACGCCGGCGTACGTCGCGTTCTCGTCGACCGTCTCGACCGTGACCGACGCGTTCTCGACCGTCTCGTTCCCGTCGGTCACCGTGACGATCGGGTCGTCGTCCGCCCCGTCGACGGCGACATCGAGGTCGATCGGCGCGGTCAGGTCGACTGTCGTCGTCGCCGTCTCGTTCTCGTACTCGGCCGTGATCTCGACGGTCACGTCCTCGTCGGCAGCGGGGAGGACGACGGTACCGTTCTCGGCGGTGACGTACGTCTCGTTCTCACCGGCGTAGGAGGCGTTCTCCTCGACCGTCTCGACGGTCACCTCGGCGTTCGCGACCGCGGTGTCGTTCTCGGTCACCGTGACGGTCGGTTCGTCGTCGAGGTCGTCGACCGTGACGGAGAGTCCGCCGTCCGCGGCCGCGACCCCGGCCGCCGCACCGAGCGCGACGACCGCGATCAACAGGACGTGTATCGTTCGTGTTCGCATGACGGTCGGGACACGGGGTGTGACTTACCTAAAAGGGGAAGTCGGTTAAGCCGGATTACGGCCGATTCATCCCGGTTCGTCCCGGCTAAACCGCACCGAGACGACGGGAGGACGGGACGGTGCGCGATCCGTGGTCACTTGCCGTCTTCCGCGCGGGCGACGGCGTCGGCCGCGGCCGC
>NZ_JBHSWW010000031.1:0-17489 GCF_042661865.1 Halorubrum tibetense | reverse complement strand
GCTCGTCGACCCCGCGGACCTGGCCGGCGGCCACTGTCTCGCGCCCGACTACCTCGCGTGGTCGCTCGACCGTTCGCTGGACCGGTTGGGGCTCGACACGGTCGACTGTTACTACGTCCACAACCCCGAGGCACAGCTCGCGGCGCGGTCGCGTTCGGCCGTTTACGACGCCCTCGAAGCGGCCTTCGAGCGGCTGGAGCGTCGGCGGCTTGCCGGGGACATCGGCCGGTACGGCGTCGCGACGTGGCGGGCGTTCCGCGTGCCCACGGACGACGAGGCGTTCCTCTCGTTACGGGAGGTCCTCGCCCGCGCGGAAGCGGCCGGAGAGGCGGTCGGCCCCGACGACGACCACGGGTTCGAGGCGGTCCAGCTCCCGTTCAACGTTCGGATGGCCGACGCGTTCACGCGGCGGAACCAGCGTCCTCACGGCGAGCCCGACGGTGACCCGATATCGACGCTCGAGTTCGCTCACGAAGCCGGCCTCTCCGTGGTCACGAGCGCGAGCATCGGCCAGGGCGAGCTGGCGGTTTCCGGGGCGATCCCCGACGGCGTCGACGATCGGCTCGCGGGCGACACGCCGGCACAACGTGCGCTCAACTTCGCGCGCAGCGCGCCGGCGGTGACCTGCTCGCTGGTCGGGACGACCGACACTGAACACCTTCGAGAGAACGTCGCCGCGGGAACGTTCGACCCGTTAGGCGCGTCGGCGTTCGACGCGACGTTCGAGTGAACGCGCCGGCAGGGGTATACACCTAGTTGAGAGGGAGGTCGGTTGGGAACGGCTATCGCAGCTCTTTGAACTCGGCTTCACACTCCGGACAGATACGCACGGAGAACACCTCGTCCGGGTCGTTCCGCTTTTTAAGCACTTTCTCACACTCCGCGCAGTTCAGTCGCTCGTAGGTGTCCTTGTACAGGTCACCGTCCCGCAGCGCCTTGCGCGTGGATTTCATGTCTCGGGGTTGATCGCCGGCAGGCATAAAAACCCCGTACGACGTCCGTCGGACCGCTCGACCCCCGTCGCCGGCGGCCGTTTCGCAACCCTTGTAGCCACCCGCCGACAACGCTCACCGTGTCACGGACTCGGTTGTTCGGCTCGCTGTGTGGGCTGGTGTTCCTCGTCAACTTCGCGCGGGTCGTGTTCGCGCCGCTCGTCGGGGAGTTCATCGACGAGTTCACGATCCGCGAGGGGACCGCCGGGCTGATCGTCACGCTCGCGTGGCTCGGCTCCGCATCGCCGCGGATCCCGACCGGCTGGGCGCTCACTCGGGTTTCCCGGGTCTCCGTCGTCCTCGTCTCAGGGGTTACCCTCACGGTCGGCGCGCTCGGCGTCGCGCTCGCGCCCGACGTGACGACGCTGATGATCGCGGCGTTCCTCGTCGGCAGCGCCTCCGGCGTCTACTTCGTCGCCGCCAACCCGTTCGTCTCGGAGCTGTTCCCCGACCGCGTCGGGCGGGTGATGGGCGTTCACGGGATGGCGAGCCAGCTCGCGGCGGTCGCGGCCGCGCCAGTCGTCACCGTCACGCTGTGGTACGATTGGCGGTACGCGTTCTACGGGCTCGCGCTCGCGGCGGCGGCGACCACCGTCGCCTTCGTCCTGCTCGCCCGCCGCACCGATCTCCCCGCGGCCGGTGAAAGCGACACGGAGTTCCTCGCCGGCGCGCGCTCGGAGTGGAAACTGATCACCGCGGGGGTCGTTCTGTTGGGACTGACGAGTTTCGTCTGGCAGGGGCTGTTCAACTTCTACGAGCTGTACATGATCGACAAAGGACTCGCACCTGCGACGGCCCGAAACCTGCTCACCGTCATTTTCGCCGCGGGCGTCCCCGCGTTCCTCGTCTCCGGCGACCTCGCTGACCGGCTCCCCCACGTGCCGTACATCCTCGGGATCGTGACGGCGTTCGTCGCCAGCATCGTCCTCGCGGTGTACGCGACGGGGATCGTCGGGATCGTCGCCGCCAGCCTTCTCGTCGGCTTCACCATCCACATGCTGTTCCCCGCTGGGGACACGTACCTGCTCGACTCGCTGCCCGACGCGACCCGGGCGTCGGCGTACGCGGTTTTCTCCGCGGGGATGATGACGACGCAGGCAGCTGGCTCCTGGGTCGTCGGCGAAGCGATCGAGGCTGGCGTCGCCTACGACACCGTGTTCCTCGCTCTCGCCGGCGGGCTCGGCGGGCTCGTGGCTGTCTATGCGCTGTTGAACGCGATCGGACGAGTTCCGGGCGGGGCGGCGCACCCCTGAACCGGTTAGTCGTCGCGTCGCGGTGTTGTGTCATCGCATCCCGCACTCACGCTGTCGAACCCCGCACTCACGACGTCGGATCCCCCGGTATCGTGCGTATTTAGGGGCTCGTCCCCCTTTGATCCGCTAATGGAGTACGTACAGGAGCGCGTGACGACGCTTCACGCGCTGACGGACCACCGGCCGGACGCCCCCACCGGCCGCGCGGCGGTCGTGGTGCCGATGACGGAACGCGAGTACGGCACGCTCGCGGCCGAGCGCGTCCTTACTGCCCTCGAACGCGTCGACCCCGCACGGGTGATCGTCCCGTTACGAGCGACCCCCGAGCGCGCCGGGCCGTTCGCCGACTGGCTGGACGGGTTCGACCTCAATGTGGAGACGCTGTGGTGTGACGGCCCGCGCCTCGACTCCCTGCTCGGGAACCGGGGCGTCGACGGCGACCGCGGGAAGGGCCGAGACGTGTGGCTCGCGCTCGGCCGGGCGCTGACCGAGGAGTTCGTCGTCGTCCACGACGCGGACACGAAGACGTACTCGCCCGCGTTCGTGAATCGACTGCTGTTCCCGATCGCCCACGGCCACGAGTTCTCGAAGGGGTACTACGCCCGCGTCGAGGACGGGGCGCTATACGGTCGACTGTTCCGGCTCTTTTTCCGGCCGCTCGTCCGCGCGCTCGCAGACGCCCACGACGCCCCGGTGCTCGAGTACTTGGAGGCGTTCCGCTACGCGCTCGCCGGCGAGTTCGCGGCGACGACCGACCTCGTCTCGCGGCTCCGGGTCCAGCGCGGCTGGGGGTTGGAGGTCGGTACGCTCGGCGAGGCGTTCGCTCACGCCGGCTTCGAGGGAAGCGCACAGGTGGACCTCGGGAGGTACGAGCACGACCACCGCTCCGTCGAGGGGCCGACCGGGCTGGCGGACATGAGCCGCGCGGTCGGGGCTGCCACGCTGCGGGCGGTGGCCGACGCCGGCGTCGATGTCGATTACGGGACGCTCCCCGCACGATACCGCGAAACCGCCGATCGACTCGTCCGACGATACGCGACGGACGCGGCGTTCAACGGGTTGGCGTACGACGGCCCGGACGAGCGCGAGCAAGTGGCGACGTACGCCGAGGCGATCGCACCCCCGGAGCCCGACACTCGGCTACCGGCGTGGAACGACGCCCCCCTCGCGCCCGAAGCGGTCGCCGAGGCGGCTCGCGGGGATCTGGAGGCCGTGATCGACGAGAGGGGAGACCGCCCGGCCGACACGGCAGAGTCACCGGCGTCGAACACCGACGGCTCGATCGGGGGTGACGAGTAGTGGCCGACAGTGGGGAGACCGACGACCCCGCGCCCAGTGTTGCCGCCCGCGACGACCTCGCCGGGGTGGTCGACCTGTTCGGCTCGGTAACCCGCGCGGAGCTGTCCCGCGCGCTCTCCGAGCTCGCGTTCAAACGACGGACCGAGGTGGACGACGCGGCGATCGCGGCCGCGATCGACGTCGGTGTCGCGGAGTACGCGATCGTGCCCACGCCCCGATCGGCGGTGTCGGTCGACGGGGATCCCGTCGATCCAACCGACCCCGACGACGATTCGACCGGTTCGGACCGGGACCCGACTTTTCTCGCGGTGGGCCCGGCGGCGTTCCCTCAGCTTCCCGAGGGCGCCGAGGATCTGCCGCACATCCTCGACGTCCCGGACCGCGAGGTCGACCGAGAGGCGTTGTCGGATGCGGTCCTCGATCGGCTCTCGGCCGACGCGATCGACGCGATCAACGCCGGAGACACGGAGCGGCTGGAGACGCTCGCCGACGTCACCTACGACATCGAGGCGTGGGCACCGGTCGACGCCGAACCGATCCGCGAGCGGATCCTCGCCGAGATCGACGGATGAAGAGGGGCATCACCGTTTCGCCAGCGCCGCGCGGTAGTGGTGATTCGAGCCGTCGCCACGAACGATGTCCGTCACCTCCCAACCGGTGCCGATCGCGGCCTCGCGGAGTCTGTCCGGGCTGAACAGCCGCAACTGGAGGATCGGGTTCCGATCCCCCTCGTACTCGAAGAACATCACGCGGTGGGCGAGCCCCGGTGTCGGGTCGTCGCGGTAGCCGATCAGCTCGGCGGTGTCGGGATGGCTTGGGTCGTAACAGTCGACGACCGCCGTAGCGTCCGGCCGAGTGACGAACGCGAGGTCGCCGAGGAACGCCGAGAGCCCACGCATCGACCCCGCGAGGCCGAGCTGTGTCCCGTTCGCGAGCGCCGAGCCGAATCGGTCGCGCCCGAACGTTTCGCGCAGCTCGAACATGTCGGCCTCACGGGCGTCCTCGACGCCACGGTCACGCATCGTCTCCACGAGCGCCGGGCTCGGTTCGATAGCGATCGTCTCGAACCGATCCTGGAAGTACAGCGCGTGTCGGCCGGTCCCGGCACCGAGGTCGACGAGCGGCCCCTGGAGGTGGTCGGCCAGCCAGCCGTTCGTCCCCGCGTCGGGGTCGAACGGGGTGAAGTAGAACGACTCGATCGGGTGTTCGACGGCGGCCGCCCCGTCGGAGTGATAGAGCGGCTCGGTCCGCTCGTCGCGGAAGTGGTCGCGGATCGCCCGGCCGAAGACGTCGGACATACCGGCAGTAGCCGTCGGGGTCACTAAAACCCCGTTCGAGGGTCGGTACCGCGTTGCGAGCCGTCCGAGTAAATCGACCACCTGAGTCGTTCGAGCGGACGGGCGACGCTACCCCTCGAACCCTTCCGCTGCCAGTGCCTCCGCCAGCCCCGCGAGCAGGTACTCGACGTTCTTCGGCCGCGCGGAGTACCCCATACAGCCGATCCGCCAGACCTCACCGGCGAGGTCGCCGAGTCCGGAGGCGACCTCGATGTCGTACTCGGTGAGCAGGTAGTCGATGACTGTAGCGTCGTCGACGCCGTCGGGGACCCGGACCGCGTTGAGGCTGGGGAGCCAGTACGCGTCGGGCGCATTCATTTCCAGGCCGAGCTCCCGCACCCCGGCTTTGAGGTCGCTCGCGATCGCGCGATGGCGGTCCCATCGCGCCTCTATCCCCTCCTCGGCGACGAGGCGAAGCGCCTCCCGAAGCGCGTACACGTTGGTGATCGGGGCAGTGTGGTGGTACGCGCGGTCCTCACCCCAGTACCCCTCCAGCAACGAGAGGTCGAGGTACCACGATCGCGGCTCCGTCTCCCGGTCGAGCACCTTGTCCATCGCGCGGTCGGAGAGGGTGAGCGGGCTCGCGCCCGGGGGACAGGAGAGACACTTCTGTGGCCCCGAGTAGGCGGCGTCGAGGTCCCACTCGTCGACGCGGAACTCCACGCCGCCGAGCGACGTGACCGCGTCGGCGACGACGTACGCGTCGTGGGCGTGCGCGATGTCGGTCAGCTCGGACACGTCGGGCTGTCGCACGCCGGTCGACGTCTCCGCGTGGACGAACCCGAACACGTCCGGCTGGTGGTCGTCGAAGGCGTCCGCAACGTCCGCGGGGTCGAGGGGCTCACCCCACGGGGCGTCGACGGTGACGACCTCCCCGCCTGCCCGCTCGGCCATCGAGGCCATCCGCCCGCCGAAGTAGCCGTTCGTCGGGACGAGGGCGGTGTCGCCGGGCTCGACGAGGTTACCGATGGCGGCCTCCATCGCTGCGGATCCGGTACCCGACACCGGGATCGTCCATTGATTATCGGTGCGGAACGTGTAGCGTAACAGCTCCTGTACCTCGTTCATCACCTCGATGAACGACGGGTCGAGATGGCCGACGAGCGGCGTACTCATCGCGCGCAACACCCGGGGATGGACATCGCTCGGGCCAGGACCCATCAGGGTCCGGTCGGGCGGCGTTAGCTCGCCGACGTCTGGCGGTTCTTCGGCCGGCCGTGACTGCTCCGGCATCTGGCTCATAGATCGACAGGCGCGGGCAACGCGCAAAAGGACGGCGGTCGCGAGGGCGATAACAGGCGGGTGGCTGTGGAAACGAGACCAAGGGCGTTCCGAGGGTACACGGGACGCGAGTCGCGGAGACGCTACTCACGGGACAGGACGACCCCGCGGCGGGTCACTCCGCGAGGAAGTCCGGTTCGGTCCGTTTCTCGTCGCGCTCGGCGACGAGGTGATCGACGAAGGCGTCGGGATCGACCTCGTCGGCCTCGTTCTCGAAGCGGTCACGGACGGAGATCGTCCCGGACGACTCCTCGTCGGGACCGACGATCAGCATGTACGGGAGCCGGTCGTCGTGGCCCTGACGGATCTTGCGGCCGACGGTCCAGTCGCGGTCCTCGACCTCGACGCGGAACCCCTCCTCCGCGAGCGCGTTCTTTACGCGGTGGGCGTACCCGAGCGACTCGTCGGAGACGGGCAGGATCCGGACTTGCTCGGGCGCGAGCCACAGCGGGAAATCCCCGTCGAAATGCTCGATCAGCACCATGAAGAAGCGTTCGTAGGAGCCGTACAGCGCACGGTGGATCATCACCGGCCGGTGCTCCTCGTTGTCCTCGCCGGTGTAGGAGAGATCGAACCGCTCTGGCATGTTGAAATCGAGCTGGACGGTCGGGCCGTCCCACACCCGACCCAGCGCGTCCTCGAAGCCGAAGTCGATCTTCGGGCCGTAAAACGCCCCGTCGCCCGGCTCGATATCGTAGTCGTAGCCGCCGGATTCGAGCACGTCACGGAGCTGTTCCTCGGCGGACTCCCAGATATCGTCGCCGCCGACGGACTTGTCGGGTCGGGTCGCGAGCGCGACGTCGACTTCCAGATCCAGCGTCTCGACCACTTCGAAGATCATGTCGATGACGGACTCGATCTCCGCGCGGATCTGGTCGGGGCGCACGAACAGGTGGCCGTCGTCGATGGTGAACGACCAGACTCGCGAGAGCCCGGAGAGCTCGCCGCGCTGCTCCTTCCGGTACACCTTCCCGTTCTCGAAGTACCGCTTCGGAAGGTCTCGATACGACCAAGTCGACTGGTCGAAGATCGTCGCGTGGCCGGGGCAGTTCATCGGCTTCAGGCCGTACTCCTCGTCGTTCACGTCGAGGAGGAACATGTCGTCCTTGTAGTTCTCGTAGTGGCCCGACTGCTTCCACAGCTCCGTTCGGAACACGTGTGGCGTCTCGACTTCCTCGTACCCGTTCTCACGGTTCAGCTCGTTCGCGAAATCCGAGAGCTCTCGGAGGACGGTCTTGCCCGGCGGGTGATACAGCGGGAGACCGGGACCGGTCACCGTCGGAATCGAGAACAGGTTCATCTCCTGGCCGATCTTTCGGTGGTCGCGCTCTTTGGCCTCCGCGCGCATCTCGAGGTGCTCCGCCAAGGCCGCCTCGGTCGCGAAGGCGGTACCGTACACGCGGGTCAACGTGTCGTTCTCCTCGTCGCCGCGCCAGTACGACGAGGAGATGTTGAGCAGGGTCGCGGCTCCGATCTCGCCCGTGGACTCGACGTGAGGCCCCTGACAGAGGTCCTGCCACCCGTCCTGTTTGTAGAAGGTGACCTCCTCACCGGACGCTTCGTCGTCGAGGATCTCGCGTTTGTACTCGTTTTCGGCGTAGATCTCGCGAGCGTCCTCGCGCGACCGGACGACGCGTTCGATGTCGTAGTCCGCCTCGATGATGGCGTCCATCTCGTCTTCGATAGCCGAGAGGTCGTCCTCGTCGAGGTCGACGTCGGTCACGTCGTAGTAGAACCCCTCGTCGGTGTACGGCCCGATCGTGAGCGTCGCTTCAGGATGGAGCCGCTGGAGGGCCTGTGCAAACACGTGGGCCGCCGAGTGGCGGAGGACTTGGAGGTACTCGTCGGACTGGTCGGTGACGATCTCGATCCGCGCGCCGTCGTAGACCGGGGCGTGCTTCTCGACGAGTTCGCCGTCGATCTTCCCCGCGACGGTGTCGCGACCGAGCCCGGGGCCGATCTCGTAGGCGACGTCCTCGACTGTCGACCCGGACGGGACGTGGAGTTCTGATCCGTCCGGGAGGACGACCGTCACGTCGGCCTGCGCATCGGTCTCGCTCATACCCTTCGGAAGCCGGACGAGCGCCATAAGTGTTGTTCGATCCGTCCGGGATGGGGGCGACGATGTGGGGGATGGAAAAGCACAAACCGACCGGCAACAGTTGCCACTACATGACCGACCACCGCGAGCCCCTCCCCTCCGTGTTGGAGACGATCGGGGAGACCCCGCTCGTCCGGGTCCACGATTCGCCGGACGCGGCCCCGGTGTACGCCAAACTCGAGTCGTTCAATCCGGGTGCGAGCATCAAAGACCGGATCGGGAAGTACATGCTCGAACGCATGCTCGAGGAGGGAACTATCGACCCCGGCGGAACGGTCATCGAGCCGACCGCCGGCAACACCGGGATCGGGATCGCGGTCGCGGCGGGACAGCTCGACCTCAACGCGGTGTTCGTCGTGCCCGAGCGGTTCTCCGTCGAGAAACAACAGCTCATGCGCGCGCTCGGCGCGGACGTGATCAACACGCCGAGCGAGGACGGGATGGGGTTCGCTATCGAGCGCGCCCACCAGCTCGCGGAGGAGCTGGAGAACGCGGTCGTCCCCCAGCAGTTCTCCAACCCGCTCAACGCCGAGGCACACTACGCGACGACCGCCCCAGAGGTCGACGAGGCGCTTGACGGCGAGGTCGGTGCCGTGGTCGCCGGGTGTGGCACCGGCGGCACGCTGATGGGCATGGCCGAGTACTTCCTCGAACGCGACCCCGACACCCACGTCGCCGCCGTCGAACCCGCGGGCTCCGCGTACCGCGAGTTCTTCGGTGAGGACGTCGATCACGAGGAGTACAAGACCGAGGGGATCGGCACCCACGACATCGAGACGAACGAGCTGTTCGACCCCGACCTCGTCGACGAGATCCACGCGATACCCGACCGCGACACTCACGAGGAGATGGCGAGACTCGCCCGCGATGAGGGCCAGCTCGTCGCCTCCTCGGCGGCTGCCAACGCCGTCGCCGCGAAACGGGTCGCCCGGGACATCGCCGAGGGGACGATCGACGCCCCCAGCGACACCGTCGTCACCGTCTTCGCCGACTCCTCTGAGCGGTACCTCTCGAAGGGCGTGTACCGGTCGTTCGAGGAGTGGGAGGGCTGATCCCGGAGTGCTTCGTTGCGGTCGGTGGGCGGGGTGAGTGGGAGTCCAGACCGTCGACGATCCGTCGCCGACCGGAACGCCCCGTTTCCGGGCGAGAACTCGGGACCTATCTACCCGCGGAGCCGCCCGTGTTCGACCTTTAGACACCGATCCTGGACGACCTCGATCCCGTCCGCTTCGGCCGCGGCCGCCGCCGCATCGTGCGTGATCCCCAACTGGAGCCACGCGATCCCGGCGTCCCCGCGCGCCGCATGTCGCTCCCGGACCGCGTTGAGGATCTCCGGGACCTCCTCGCTCGGTCGGAACACGTTCACGAGGTCGATAGTCACGTCGACATCGCCGAGGGCGTCGTAGGCGGGCTCGCCGAGGATCGAGTCCGCGTACGGGTTGACCGGCACGATCCGATAGCCGTGTTTCTGGAGGTACGCGGGCACGTCGTGTGCGGCCTTTCCGGGCGTCGTCGAACAGCCGACGACGGCGATCGTCTCCGCGTCGAGCGCGCGTTCGAGTCCCGCGTCGTTGGTGATCGGCATACGTATGAGTCCGCGACGGAGCGTCCTAAAGCCTCGCGTCCCCGCTTAAGCCAGCCTGATCTCGGGGTCGTCGTCCTCGGAGACGGTGACGATCCCGTCGAATAGCTGCTTGAGCGTGTTGAGGCTTTGCTCGTCGTGGGCCGTCGAGTCGATACTGAACAGTCCGAGCCCGTTCACGCTCTGCACGCGGCCGGTGAACACGTGGAGGAACCGGAACACCGTCTGGAGGTCCGAGTACATCAACAGCGTCGACAGTGAGTGCACCATGATCCGGTTGCGCTCGATCCCACGGTCGCCGAACGCCTGGAGGAACTCGGAGAGCTTGATCCCGATCCCGGTCATGTCGACCGGTGAGGAGGCGTACTTGATCCGGTCGGATTCGCGGACGTCGCCGACGCCCTGCTGCCGGGTGACACAATCGACGACCGCCACCGGCTTTCCCTCGTACGGCGTCCGCTTCTCGTAGTCCTTGAGGACGCGGTCGGCACCGTCCTTCGTGGTGACGACGATCGCCCCCTCGCCCGCGTCCGTGCCGGCCGCGAGGACGTCCATCGCGAGCGAGCGCTTCCCGGTGAGGGGGGGACCGGTGAGAAGCAAGTTCGTTCCCGGTTCCACCTCGACGTCGAGGTGGGGGTTCAGATCATACATGTGTGTCCCTTAACCGCCGTCGAGTCGACTCCGGGCACTCGTACAGTAGACGTGCCGTCCGACCGGGATACATCGACTATAGAGAACATACCCAGACCGAATAATATTCTTTTTGATCGGCGCGCGTCGTGTCCAACGTCGATCGTCACGGGTCCGTCTCGACCAACAAATTCCCGTGCCGGTCGGTGCCGCGAGCGACTCCGGATCGCGGGAGTTAAAACCGTCTGTTGGATACGAACTAATACGGGCGCTTAGCTCAGTCTGGATAGAGTGCTTGGCTTCGGACCAAGTTGTCGGGGGTTCAAATCCTCCAGCGCTCATTTTCTACAAAGGCGTGATCGCCTGACAGCATCGAGTTCGTCGCTTCGATAAACACGGTGTCGTCGGTTTAGCCAGTAGGGAGTACGACGGTTCCTCTATCAGCTGTCGTCGATCCCCACGCGTGCTCCCGTTCATGATAACTGGTTTGTACGGCGAGGACCGCCTGCTAGGGTATGCCTTCCGAGTTCGTCGATCCACCGTCACCGGACACGGTTCTCGAACGGTTCCCGTGGGCTGGTGAGCCGGGCAAGTCCATGGTGATCGGTGCCGACATCGACGCGATCCTGTCGGCGGCGTACCTCGCCGACCGCCTCGACTGGGAGCCGATCGGCTTTTACGCGGGCTTCGACCGCCTCTACACGGTGGATGGCGTCACTCGTGATGAGCTGGTCGACGCCGTCTGGGTGGACCTGGATATCAGCCACCCGGAGATCGCTTCGATCGGTCACCACATCCTGGAGTTCGACGGAACGAACGCGATCGAGCCACACGGGAGCTCGTTGAACCCCAACCTCCTCCGGGGAGTCACGCACGAAGCGTTCTCCCGGAAGTACCCGCTGGGAACGCTCCACCTCGTGACGTGGCTCCACGGCGAGTCGCCGTCCCCGACCCCGACGCAGAAACTACTGTACTGGCTGCCGGACTCGTCGTGGATCAACGCGCAGTCGCATCGGTTCCGGGACAACGTGCGCGACTGGCTGTTCGAATGGGTCCCGATCGAGAGCCTGACGACCTCGTTCGAGTGGACCGACACGGCGTACTTCGAGGAGCGGTTGGCCGACGAGCTCTATCCACGGATCGAACGGACAGGGTTCGAACGGGGGCGCGGACAGGTCACATCGCGCCATCACGGGCTCGGCGGGTACCAGTGTACGTTCGAGGACCCCACCACCAGCCGGAAGGAGCTACAGGGGCTCGTCGACCTCGCCGCGGCGGTAATGGAGTGGGACGCCTTCGATGTTCCCGACGGACTGGTGGAAACGCGAGGAACCCGACACTGGAGCTACTCCTACAGCACGCTCCGGAAAGAGTACGGCGACCTCGACACGTTCCTCAACGCCGAGGACGTGTTCTCGTACGCGATCCCGAACCGGAACACGATCAACTACACGACCGGGATCGATCTCTCGGCGGTCGGGCGAGAACGATAAGCGTCTGACGGCCCATCGAGAGGAGGATCCGACTCGGATCACCCTCGATCGGGCGCGCGCTCGGCCAGTACCGGGATCGCGTCGAGCCGTGCCGCGTCGAGAGCCTCCCAGTCGACCCCGGTCGGCCGTGGAGCGTCGGCCCCCGTTCGGATCACCCGCTCGGGGGTCACGATCAGGTCAATCGGCACGTCGTGTCCGTCCGGCTCGGGGAGCGTCTCCGGGTCGGCGATCGGGGAAGCGGGCCCGTCGAGAACCTGCAGCTCGTGAACGGTCGTCGCGACGGTCGTGTCGTCGTCCACCGCGTCGAGCTCGTGGAGCACGGCCCATTCGAGGTCGCTGTATCCCTCTCCCTTCCCGATCCGCGCACCCTCGGTCGTCACGCCCACGGACCCGGAGACGACGAGGTCGATGTGGGGGACCGATTCGGGTCCGACCGGGACGCCGTGTGCCGACACGCCCGAGACGGTGGTCGCCTCGTCGATGTCGTCCACGTCGTCCGGGTCGAGCCGGAGAAACGGGTCGGGATCGCGGAGCCGGGGTTGCGCCACGAACACCGTCTTGCCGGCACGTAGCGCGGCTCGCCGAACGGGCAGCTGTGGCGCGTCCGGATTCGCCTTCATCGTCTCCGCAGTCTCCCACGCCCCCGTCTCCGTCAGTCGATCACACGCGTCTGTCGCGCCGGCGACGTTCGGGATCCGCCCGTGTGGCGGGAACGGGAACCGGGCCTCCCCGCGGTCCTCGAGCGCGTCCCACACGGCCTCGCGAACGGTCTGCTTATCCATGTCGAAACATTGACCGCCGATGGATTAAACGGCCCGACACGACCGGAGTACGTTCCGATCGGAACGATCTCAACTACCGGGGGATTTATATATCAGTCACGGAACCGTTTGCGGTATGTTAGAAGACGGGCTGTCGTACCCGATACGCGGTGACTGGATCGGTCGAGTGATCATCGGCGGCGTGCTGACGGCATTCTCGGTGTTCCTGATCCCGGTGTTCATCGTCCTCGGCTATCTCGTTCGAGTCCTCGAAACGACGATCGAGGGCGAGGAGACGCCCCCGGAGTTCGAGGACTGGGGAGACATGTTCATGAAAGGGGTCATCGGGACGGTGATCGCGTTCGCGTACACGTTCGTACCGATCACGCTGTACTCGATACTCGCCGTCGTCGTGCTCGGCGTGAGCGGGGCGCTTGGCGGCGATCTGGGTGCCGTCGTCGGCCTCATCGGGGTGTTCATGCTGCTCGCGTTCATCCCCGTCCTGTTCCTGATCTACTACGCGGTGCCGGCGGCGCTCGGCGCGTACGCGACCCGTGGCGAAATCTCCGCGGCGTTCGATGTCGGGCTATTGAAGCCGACGCTGCTGAGCACGGAGTACCTCACCGCCGTGATCCTGCCGATCGTCGTGGCGTTCGTCGTCTGGATCGTCTCGGGCGTCCTCGCGGTGACGGTTATCGGGCTGCTGCTCCTCCCATTCGTCCAGTTCTACGGGCAGGTGGCCGTGTTCCGGATGTTCGGCTCGGCGTTCGCGAGCGTCAACGAGCGGATCGAGTCGGACACCCCGGAGTCGGAGGAACCGCCCACCGACGACACCGTGGTCGCCTGAATCGGTAGATGACGCCGTGATCGCCTGAATCGGCAGATGACGCCGTGATCGCCTGACCCGGCCGCGCGACGCGCCTTTTAACCGGGTCGGCCGTTCAAGGGACGTATGTTCGAGAACCGACCGGACCGCGACGCCGAGGTCGTCCTCGTGGGGCGGTCGAACGTGGGGAAATCCACGCTGATGCGCGAGCTGACGGGCCACGACTTCTCGACCGGCGGGAAGCCGGGCGTGACACGGCAGCCGAACCACTACGACTGGGCGAGCGAGTCGTTCATGTTCACCGACTTACCGGGGTTCGGGTTCATGTCCGGCGTCGAAGCCGATCGCCGTGAGGAGATCAAGACCGACGTCGTGCGGTACGTCGAGGACAACGCCGAGGCGATCCTCGCCGGCGTCGTCGTCATCGACGGGAAAAGTGCGGTCGACATCATCGACCGCCACACGGAGCGCGGGAACGTCCCGCACGACGTGGAGATGTTCGGGTTCCTCCAAGAGGTCGGTGTCGACCCGATCGTCGCCGTGAACAAGACCGACAAGATCGACGACCTCGACGAGCGGCTGGACGCGATCTGCGACCGGCTCGGACTGTACCCGCCGTGGCAGCAGTGGACCGACACGGTCGCGCCGATCTGTGCGAAGCGCGGCGACATCGACGCGCTCGAGTCGTGTCTCCGCGAGCGGTTCCACGACCACAACCGAGACGACCTCCTGAAGTTCGTCTCGTAGCGGGCGGGCTCAGAACTCGAAACCGACGGCGTCGGCGTCCGGCCGGACCGGACTCCGGGGGTACGGTGGCGACGCGTCGGGGTCGTTGTACGCCCGGGGTGCGACATCGTTCGGGGCGTCGGGGTAGAACAGCGCCGCGAGCGTCTGGATCGCGGTTCGGCCGCTCGCCAGCTCGAACTGTCCGCCCCCGTACATCGCGATCCCCTCGCTGCGACAGTACGCGATCGTCTCGAACACCGACTCCAGCGTGCCGAACCGGGAGGGCTTGACGTTACACCAGCCCGGGTCGACGGGGAGCGACTGCAGGGAATCGACACCGTCTATCGGGTAATCGAAGGCGAGCCGGTCCGCCTGGGGCTCGAGAAGTGGCGTCGTCTCCGGGGTGAACGCCGCGTCCTCGACGATCGCGGTCGGGAACGCGGCGAGCACGTCCCGATACAGCTCGGGATCGGCCGGTACGTCGACGTCGGTCCCCTCGTACCACCCTTTGAGATCGAGCACGCGAACGGCGTCCGTCTCGCGGAGCTCGACGAACACGGACTCCGGCCAGTCGGGCGTCGGGTCGAGCTTGAACTCCACGTCGGGGTCGCGTTCGCGCAGCTCTCGTACCCGGTCGGTCGTGGGCGGGTCGCCGAGTCGCGTCGAGACGACGAACCGGACCGGATCGGGTTCGATCCCGAGAAACGCCCCGAGGCTCGTGTCGGCCTGCCGCAAGCCGAGGTCGAGCGCCGCGCTCTCGACCGCCCAGCGACGGTAGTTCCGGGAAGCCTGTTGTTCGGGCGACTTCGCGGCGAACAGGTCGATCTCGTCGAGCGCGGCGGACAGCTCGGCTATCGTCCACTCACCCTCGAGATCGACCGGGTCGGTCCCCGCGAGCGCGTCGTGGTCGGCCGTCTCGTAAGTGACGTCCTCTCCGCGGCCGATGACGCCGTCACCCTCCAGCCGGAACTCCGTCGTCGTTCGCTCGAATCCACTCGTCGTGGCCGCGGTGTACCGTCGACGCCCGACCGACTCGATCGTGACCGCGAGGTCGGCGAGACGCTCATACACGTCCATACCGTCCCGTCGTCGCGTGTACACTTAACTGAACGTGCGCTCGCACCGCCGCCGTCCTCACCGAGCCGGGTTTTCGGGGGCGTCCCGCGCCCGCAACGTCGCCACCCGGGTACCGAGCGCGAGGAACAGCGGGATCACGGTAAGCGTCACTGCCCCGGCGGCCGCGACCTGCAGGACGGTCGTCGTGAACCAGGGCGTGCTCCCTGCGTACGGCACCGACGTGTGGGTAACGTCTCCCACGAGCGGGACGAAGTAGTCCATCAGCAGGTCGACCGTGTACCACGTCGTCGCGATCACGACCGCCTTGACCGGGAAGTCCGTCATCCGGTGGAGCACGAACGCTTGGACCACCATCGCGAGGTGACTCACGAACAAGAACGCGTACATGGCGGGCCCGGAGTTCGCGAGGAACCCCGGAGAGAAGGCGACGAGGACGTACGGCGTCCACAGCCCGAGCTTGATGTTCCCGAAAAAGGCCAGTGTAGCGAGGGTGTCGCTCGACCGGCCGACCGCCCACGACGCCAGCGCCAGCGCGATAAACAGCGTTGCCAGCGGGCTATCGGGGATGAACGGCCACATCTCCACGGGGTGGCGGCCGAACTGGAACCGGTAGTACCAGAAGCCGAACGCGGTCCCCGCCAGGTTGATCGCCACGATGACCCACACGAACCGATAGGCGATATCCTCGAGCGTCTTCGGGAGCGGTGCGGCCCACCGCGGCAACGACTCGCGGTCCGGGGGGTCGCGGCCGAGCGAGCCGACGAGATCCATAGGGCTGAGTCGGACCGGTCGGTCAAAGCGGTGGCGGTCGCGGGTCGGTACGGGATCGGTAGGCCGGACTGGCCCGACGCTCTTCGGCCGCGACGAAAAGGGCTATGGGTGCCGGGCGGAAAGTTTGGGCCATGCGCCCGCGAACGCTGCTCGCACTGCTCCTCGTCGTACCCCTCGTGGACGCGCTGTTCCTCGTCTACGTCGCGACACGACTCGGACCGGCGATGACCGTCGGGCTGGTGGTGTTAACCGCGATCCTCGGGATGCTCCTGTTGCGCGCCGAGGGGCGTGCGACGCTCGCGCGGGTCCAACGGAAGCTCGCGCAGGGACGGCCCCCGACAGATGAGCTGCTCGACGGCGGCCTGTTGATCGCTGCGGGCGCGTTCCTGCTCACGCCGGGGTTGGTCACCGACGCGATCGGGTTCCTGCTCGCGCTCCCGCTCACCCGCGTCCCGATCCGCATGGCCGTCAAGAAGTACGTCGTCGTCCCGTACATCGACCGCGAGACGGGCGGGTTCGCCACTGGAAACGTGTACATCGGCGGGTTTCCGAACGACGGCGAGGGCTCGGGGGTCGGCGGCGCGGCCGGGTTCGGTGACGCCAGCGGGTTCGACGAGAGCGACTTCCCCGGTGACGGGTTCCCCGGCGGGGTGGGTGGCGATGGTGACCCGGACGACGGCGGCGACACGAGTGGTGCGGCCGGGTTCGGCGGCGACAACGGGGACGATAGCGACGATGTCGTCGACGTCGACTACACGGTTGAGGACGACGACGGGCGGAGCGGATAATCGGCGCGTACTGAGCGGTTGTGGGGCGGCGCTTCGAAATCAGGGGCGCTTCGGGGTCGACGGCGTAGTCCCGTCACACGGTCCGTGTGAGAAACCACCGGACGGCGACCTGCTACCGAAAGGAAACCCTTAAAATCCTACCCACGGAACTACTGAATGCGCTCACCTGGGCCAATAGCTCAGTCAGGTTGAGCGCTCGGCTGATAACCGGGAGGTCCACGGTTCAAATCCGTGTTGGCCCACCTTAATTAAACTCGGGCGCGACCCGAGTAAATTGGTGGGCTGGGACTCCCCAGCCACCCAATTTCGGTACTCTACTACTCACGAGCGACCGCTCTCGTGGAATTGTCCGGGAATATTTTGAGCCGGTGGTCCGTGCCGTCCCGCGATCAGGGGTAGCCGAGGTGGTCTCGGCGTGATGTCGCTCCGTTCTGAGCGTGTCCGGAGCGACTGCCTATCGTGCGGTTCCCACGTCCCGGTCGACTTCCGCCGGGTCCACGGCGACGACGATCGGCGCGGCGCGGGTCGCCGGCGTCGACGGCGAAGCCAACCCCGTCGTTCGCGGGCTCCTC
>NZ_JBHSWW010000030.1:0-17550 GCF_042661865.1 Halorubrum tibetense | reverse complement strand
GGACCGACTCGCGGCCGGGGGCGACGGCGAGGGTCGCGCGCGTTCGTGTCGGATCGCGTTCGTTTTGTGCGCGGATCCGGAAGCGTTCGTATGCACGTGCTCGTGACGGGCGGGGCCGGGTTCATCGGCGGCCATCTCGCGGCGGCGTTCCTGCGGGACGGCCACGACGTGACCGTCCTCGACAACCTCGAACCGTTCTACGCCGAGGGTATCAAACGCCACACGATCGACGTCCACCGCGAGGCGGCGCGCGACTGCGACGTCGCGTATCGGTTCGTCGAGGGCGATGTCCGCGACGAGTCGACCGTGACCGACCTCGTCGCCGACGCCGACGTGGTCGTCCATCAGGCCGCACAGGCCGGCGTTCGCGAGAGCGTCGACAACCCCCGGAAGGTGACCGACATCAACGTGGACGGCACGGTGAACCTGCTGCAGGCCGCCACGGAGGCGGGCGTCGACCGCGTGATCCTCGCGAGCTCCTCGTCGGTGTACGGGAAGCCACGCTCGTTACCGTACGACGAGTCGCATCCGACGGAGCCGGTGAGCCCGTACGGGGTGACGAAACTGACCCAGGAGCACATGGCGCGGGTGTACACGGAGCTCCACGGGCTCCCGACGGTGTGTCTCCGGTACTTCACCGTGTACGGCCCGCGGATGCGCCCGAACATGGCGATCTCGAACTTCGTCTCCCGGTGTGTGAACGGGGAGCCGCCGGTGATCTACGGCGACGGCCAGCAGACGCGGGACTTCACCTACGTCGACGACGTGGTGGACGCGAACCGGACGCTGCTCACGTCGGACGCGGCCGACGGCGAGGTGTTGAACATCGGGAGTTCGGACACCATCTCGATTCAGGAGCTGGCCGAAACCGTGCGCGACCAGCTCGCGCCCGACCTGGAGATCGTCTACGAGTCCGCGCGGGAGGCGGACGCCGAACACACCCACGCGTCGGTGTCGAAGGCGCGGGAGCGGATCGACTACGAGCCCTCGCGGACGATCACCGAGGGCGTCGGCGAGTTCATCGAGTGGTACCAGGCGAACCGAGAGTGGTACGAGCCGTTGGTGCGGTCGTCGTAGGCGGCCCCCGTCGGCGACCGCGCGACCCCGTCCGTGACACCCCGTGCGTTCCGACCGACGGATTCAGGTGGCTCGTGGCCCGCCTCCCGGGCATGGACGCCGTGATACCCGCCGCGGGTCGGGGGAGTCGGCTCGGGGCGCTGACTGACGACCGGCCGAAGGGCCTGGTCGATGTGGGCGGCCGGCCGTTGCTCGCGTACGCGCTCGACGCGGCGGTCGAGGCCGGGGCCGACCGGCTGGTCGTGATCGTGGGGTACGAGGCGGCGGCGATCGTCGAGTGGTTCGGCGACACGTTCTCCGGCGTGCCGATCACGTACGTTCACCAGCGCGAGCAGCTGGGGTTGGGTCATGCCGTGTTGCAGGCGCGACACGCCGTCGACGGGACGTTTCTGCTCGTGAACGGCGATAACGTGTTTGTTGACGGAGTGACACTGGCGCTTGAGGCGGTACGCGCGGAGGGTGTCGACGGAGTGCTCGGGGTCGAGGAGGCTCCACGTGAGGTCGCTCGGACGACAGGCGTGATCGAGACGGAGGCAGGAGGCATTTCGGGAATTGTCGAGAAGCCCGACGACCCGCCGTCACAGCTGGTGACGACCGGGTGTTACGTGCTTCCTGCTGAAACGTTCCACGCGTGTGCGCTCGTCCAGCCCTCCGCCGAGGGAGAGTACCAGCTGAGCGAGGCGGTCGGGTTGCTGTGTCGAGCGGGGTTCGACTTCGAGACGGTCGAGCTCGGTCCGCGCGTGAACGTGAACGAGCCAGGGGATATCGAGCAGGCGGCAAAACTCGTCTGTGGAATAGGATAGGCCAGTATGACCTCCTCTGTGCCGTGAGACCCTTCTCGTCTTAACCGCGCGAGGATGTCAATTCCAGAACTCGGAGGGAGACACCCCTCGTTTCGTCTGTTCTTCGCGTCTGCGACAACAGGGAGTGGTGAGACACACCCCTCATTTCGTCTGTTCTTTGGGGCAGAATGTGGAATGATTCGTCCCCGATTAAGTTCCGAGACACTTTGCTTGCTCACCCGAAGATCGGTGAGACACACCCCTCGTTTCGTCTGTTATCTATATCTCTCCGGTACTTCTTCTCTCGATTTGGGAAGAAGAGTATCTAATAGCGAAACAGACGAAACAGACGAATGCACAAATTTATATACAAATAGGTTGTTGGCAGAAACGCATAATGAACGAAGATCTCTTTTCGGATATCACGGATACTCTCTTCGCGAACAAGGCGATTCTCTCGGAGGAGTACCAGCCGGACGAGATCGTCGAACGAGAAGACGAGATCGATGCCTTCCGATCCGCACTGAAAGATGTCTTGTTCGGTCGGAATCCCTCTAACGTATTCATCTACGGGAAAACCGGAGTCGGAAAGACCGCCGTCACGGAGCACATCATGACTGCGCTCAAAGCTGAAGTGAAGCGACGAGATGATGCGGACGAACTCCACGTCCATTTTCGGAACTGCAACGACGATACGGTCTATCGAACGGTCCGTGCACTGATTAACAGCATTCGTGGAGAGGATCGCGAGCCGTTTCCAGAGACCGGCCATTCGACGGCACACGCACTAGAAACGCTCTACGAAGAGATGGATTCAAACGGCGGGACGTATCTATTCGTTCTCGACGAGATAGACCATCTCTCGGATCCAAACACACTACTGTATGAACTCCCGCGTGCACGGGCAAACGATCATTTGACTGCCTCGCGAGTGGGCGTAATCGGGATCAGCAACAACTACGCGTTTCGTTCCTCGTTGAGTCCGAAGGTGAAGGACACGCTAATGGAAAAAGAGATCGCGTTTTCACCGTACGACGCCGACGAGCTTCGGTCAATTCTCACGACTCGAGCCGAGAAAGCGTTAATCGAGGATGCGTGGGACGATTCAGCGATCAAACTCGCTGCAGCCAACGCAGCAAAAGACACAGGAAGCGCACGACAGGCCATCGATCTGCTCCGAGAGGGCGGCGACGTCGCCGAGGAGAACGGTGCCACCGAGGTCACTGATGAGCATATCGAGGTCGCAGTCGATCGGGTTCAACGTGGTCGCGTCGAGGATAAACTGCGTGATCAGACCATGCATGGCCAGCTGATCCTCGAAGCGCTCGCGAAACTCGAAGTCAGCGGATCGACCCCCGCAAAATCGAAGCACGTACAGCAGGTATACGTTCAGGTGGCCGAGAGCAGGCGTCAGGAGCCGCTCACCACGCTCAAAAGCATCCAGAACCATCTCGCCGACCTCACCATGCTCGGCTTCCTCGAACGGACCGAACACAACGAGGGGCGCGCAGGTGGCGCTCACTACCAGTACGAGTTGGCACTCGATCCGACCATCGTCCTCGAAACACGGGACGCGATTGAATCTGAGCCGACGTGATCTGCGCTCTTGGGACGCAGAACAGACGAAACGAGGGGTGTGTCCGGTTGATGTCCGAAGTTTTGGAGTATGACGACGCATCGTGAAACGAGTGGAGGGTGTTTATCCGGGGAGAACAGACGAAACGAGGGGTGTGGGTTCGAGCCTCGCGATCACGCTCTCTGGTACTCGATGCGGACCCGGTACTCATTGACGAGCGTGACAGACGTGCGACGGCCACGCGTCACGACCTCTCAGCGACCGGCGTCGTGCAAATTCTCCTTCGCGCATCTGACCGGGAAGAAGTCGATTTCGAAGCGGAAGTTGACGCGCTCCAAGAGGCAGATTTTGGATCTCGGACGAGTTGTTCCAACGCGCTCTCGAGACGGACGTGGTGTGAGCGGTATTTCGCTCACGGATCGCTTCCGAACTGAAACCCAACCCACAAGATCGTGTGTTACCGATCGATACGTCAGCAGCGACGGAGTGGGCAGGCGTGACGGGTGCGACCGAACGGACTCATAAGCGGTCACTCCGTGGGGGCGATCCGATCGAAGACGGTCTCGTAGACGGCGAGGACGCTCGGGAACGAATACTCGTCGGCGACGTGCTCGCGGCCGGCCACGCCGTACTCACGTCGGTGGTCGACATCGACGAGGAGATCCTCCACCGCTTCCGGGAGGCTGTCAGTCGAGCCGGCGTGGACGCCCACGGGCTCTTTGTCGATTACGCCGTGAAGGGTGTAGTGCAGCGAGACGACGGGCGTCTCGTAGCGCCACGCTTCGAGAAAGACGTTGCCGAAGCCCTCGTAGTCTGAGGTGTTGACGAGCAGCGCCGCTTGTCGAAAGTACTCGTGAATCTCATCAGGGGGGACGAACCCCTTGAAGTTGCAGTTCGGGATGGTCTCGGCGCGGCGCTCAACCCGGTCGTAGTAGTCGGGATCGTCGTTGTCGTGGGGGCCGACCATGACGAACTCCCGATCGGGGAGGGCTTCGGCGAGGTCGAGAAAGCGCATCGGTTTCTTCTGGTCCTCGTTCATGCGGCCGACCCAGAGGACGGTCTCGCGGTCGGCGTGGTCGATCAGATCGCTCTCGGGCGGGAGGTCGTAGCCACAGGGGACGACGGTGGCGTCGACGCCGTGTTCGTCGGCGAGGAGGTCACGCTGGTAGGGGGTGAGCGCACAGACGGCGTCGGCGCTCCGGATCGCGGCGAGGTAGCCGCGGTGGAGGAGCGGGTTCATCTCGGCGAGGTGGCCGGGCTCGACGTTGGAGTCGTTGGCGACCTGATAGCAGAACGCGCCACGGCCGACTGTGCGCGTGAACAGCGCAGTCACCATACAGAGGAAGGGGTTGCCGCGGACGTAGTGGAGGTCGGCGTCGACCTCACGGAGTGCAGCGAGAATCCGGGCGGCCTTACGCGGGGCATTTTGGATACCACGGACATCCGGGATCACCCGCCGGACGTCGATGCCCTCGACCGTCTCGCGGCGCAGCGAGCCGTACGCGCGTGTGAGTACCGTCACGTCATAGCCGCGGTCAACGAGCGCAGTTGCGATCTTGTACTGCTGGCGTTCGGCCCCGCCTGCACCCGTCTCGATCCCGGACCCGAGGTAGGTGTGGAGCGTATCCGAGACGAAGCAGATGTGACGGGGCATACGGATCGAATTATGGGTGGGAGGGATTAAACGATGTTCGCTTTTGTGAAGGCGAGGCTAGACCGACGAGATTATCCGACGGCCCCGCGGAAATTGGATCAGTTAGTCTTCATATGTCGTCGTCAGACTCCGAGTCGGTTTCACGGGGGGAGAAACTCAACGCCCTCCGTGATGTCGCGAAATACAATCCGAAGTACACTGCTGCAATCGTTCTGTTGGGCGTCCTTGCCGCGGTACTGGAGGGTGTTGGGCTGAGTTTCATCCTCCCGATCGTGGACCTGGTACAGCTTGATGATCCGGCCGCGGAGGCAGACGGAATACTTCTGGCATTCGTCACCGCGTATCAGGCCCTTGGAGTCCCGTTCTCACTCGGGTACGTGGTGGTCGGTGTCTCGGTCGTAATGGTCGCGCGGTACACGACGAGCTTCGCCGTTGCGTGGTTCCGCGAGGCGCTACGGACCTACTATATTCGTGATCTCCAGACGCGGGCGTTCCGGAACGCGCTGAACGCGCGAGTCGAGTACTTCGACAAAGAGGGTTCGGACGACATCCTGAACGCGATCGTTACGCAAACGAACTACGCGGGGAGAGTAATTCAAAGCGGAATCAAGTTCACTGAACAGGTGTTTCTCGCCGGGATTTACTTCGCTGTCGCGTTGGTGATTGCCCCGACATTGACGATCATCACTGGCGTCGTCCTCGGTGGCTTTTCGATCTTCTTCCGGCGAGTGCTCGATTCGGGGTACGACATAGGGGACGAAGTTGCCGAGGCAAACGAGATGCGTCAGGAGGCCGCGCAGGCCGGAACGCAGGGAATCCGCGACGTGCGAATCTTCGGACTCGCCGAGGAGCTCTTCGAGGACTTCACCGACGCGATCGAGCAGTTCACGCGGTCGCGGATCGTTTTGCGGCGCAACGAGGCCGCGATCAACAACTTCTACAACCTCGTCGTCGCGGTATCAGTGTTTGTCCTCATCTATCTCGCGTTGACGTTCGCGAATCTCTCGGTCGGGGAACTCGGTGTCTTCCTCTTCGCGATGTTCCGACTCGGGCCGAAGGCGAGTCAGGTGAACACCCTGTACTACAAGGTTGAGAACAATCTCCCACACCTCGTCCGCACCATCCAGTTTACCGACGAGCTGGCGACGTATAACGAACCGACCGGGTCAAGCCGGGACGTCCCTGAAGAAATCCGAGAAGTCGAGTTCGACGACGTCCACTTCTCGTACGACGGCGAAAAAGAGGTCCTCCGCGGGATTGACTTCACGGTCGAGAAGGGGGAGTTCGTCGGGTTTGTCGGGCAGTCCGGAGCCGGGAAGTCGACGATCGTCTCGCTGCTTGCTCGGCTATACCCGGTGGACGATGGTGAGATCAGCGCGAACGGGATCCCGATCGACGAGATGGACATCGCGGAGTGGCGCGACCGGCTCTCGATGGTTAGACAGGATCCGTTCATCTTCAACGACACGCTGCGGTACAACCTGACACTCGGGAATCGCGAGGTGTCGGACGGAGAACTCGATCGCGTTTGCTCTATCGCGAAGGTCGACGAGTTTATCGACGAGCTACCAGACGGCTACGACTCGTTGTTGGGTGACGACGGGGTTCGACTGTCGGGCGGGCAACAGCAGCGCGTCGCGCTTGCGCGGGCGCTCCTTGAGGACGCCGACGTGTTGATCCTTGACGAGGCGACGAGCGACCTCGACTCCAATCTGGAAAAGCAGGTCCAACAGGCGATCGAAGAGATGGAGCGAGACTACGCGATAGTGACGATCGCTCACCGTCTATCGACAGTGAAGAATGCGGATCGGATCTACACAATCGAAGAGGGCCGAGTCACAGAGACTGGACAGCACGACGAACTCGTTGAGGAAGGCGGAAAGTATGCCGAACTGTACGGGATCCAGGCGAGTCGGTAACCCTCCAAAGGTCGGACTTTTTCCAAAAAGAGACAGACGTCTTATGATACTCATCGAGACGATTCTTGCCAAAGAAGCTTGATTGGTAAGCCGGATCAATGATCAAATCTATATCCTTCTAAATAACAGTTGAGCTATGGAGATCGATGGTGCCCGAATCGGTCCAGACTCTCAGCCATTTTTCATTGCGGAGGCAGGTGTCAACCACAACGGAGAGCTGAAAAAAGCAAAAGAACTCATAGATGTCGCTGCCGACGCGGGAGCAGATGCAGTTAAATTCCAGACGTTCACCGCAAATCGATTAGTTACTCCTGATGCCGATAAAGCAGATTACCAAACGGAAACAACCGGTGAAGGGGGCCAATATGAGATGCTAAAGCAGTACGAACTGGACCGAGAATCTCATAGATTGCTACTGGACTACTGTTCTAAAAAGGACATTACCTTTCTCTCAACGCCATTCGACCGCGAAAGTGCTGATATGCTAAAACAACTGGGGGTTGACGCTATTAAACTCGGTTCAGGAGAACTCACTAATACTCCGTTAATAAAGCATGTAGCTGAATTTGATTTACCACTAATTGTGAGTACGGGAATGGGGACATTAGAAGAAGTGGAACAAGCATATGAGGCGATCCAATCAGTGGATGCGGGAGCTGATGTCGTCTTTCTCCATTGTACGTCAACATATCCTTGTTCTCTGGAAGATGTGAATCTCAGGGCGATGGAGACAATCAAAGAAAAATTGAATGTACCGGTAGGGTATTCAGATCATACCGTTTTGCCGGAGACACCGGCCTTCGCTGTCGCCGCTGGCGCTTCCATACTTGAAAAACACTTCACGCTGAATTCGACGCTACCAGGCCCGGATCACGAAGCATCACTTGAACCAGAAGGATTGAACCACGCAGTGAATTTAGTTCATACTGCGGCACAAAGTAGAGGTAACCCAAGGAAGCAACCAACTGAAAGCGAACAGGAAAACATCAGAACCATACGAAAGAGCCTTTATGCCGCTTCAGACCTCGATTCAGGTGACTTATTGGAGGAGAGCGATATCGCAATTCTCCGACCTGAAGATGGACTTACACCACAGTGGTATGATTCTATTATTGGAACAAAAATAACTCAAAATATATCTCAAGGCAGTCCAATCACTAAGTCAGATTTGGAGATGGAGGAAGGTGGTTCGTAATGTTTGAGGGAGATAATACTGTACTCGTTATCGGTGCCCACCCAGATGACGAAGTTCTCGGGGCGGGAGGGACGATCGCTAAACACGCAAATTCCGGAGATGACGTTCATATTCTCATCGTTACGGAAGGAACAACTCACCAGTACGGCGATACAGAACTGATCGAGGAAAAGAAAAAACAGGCAAAATTGTGTGCTGATACTCTCGGAGCTTCCACAGTTCATTTTGGGGATCTACCCGATATGAAGTTAGATCAAATACCACACGTGGAAGTGAACTCAGTTATCGAAGGTGTATGTTGTGAGGTTAATCCAGATATCGTGTATACTCACTCTCGAAGGGAGGTGAATCTGGATCATCTTGCTGTTCATGAATCAACCGTTGTCGCAACACGACCTGGATCGGGTGTTTCCACAGTACTCACATATGAAACGCCATCATCAACTGATTTTGCTACTGACATAGATGGATTTAATCCAACATTGTTTACTGAGATTGAAGAGTATCTGGATGTAAAGACTGATGCGTTTAATTGTTATGAGACTGAAGTTCGAGAGTATCCACATCCGCGTTCAACTGAGTCAATAAGAAGCATCGCAAAAGCGCGTGGTGCTGCTAGTGGTTGCAGAGCTGCTGAGGCATTTGATATTTTACGGGCATATCGGTAATCACTTATTCAGTCTCAGTTGGTGACGCAGGAACTCCGACAACCGTTGTTTCAGAGGGTACATCCTCAGTTACTACAGATCCAGCACCAACAATTACATTCTCCCCTATAGTTACGTCTTCTACTATCGTTGCATTCGGACCGATATATGAGTTCCGACCGATATCAACCCCTCCAGCAAGAGACACACTTGGTGTTATCGTAGCGCCCTCTCGCAGAGCACAGTCATGAGATAGATTCACACAACTGTCGACAATAACATGGTTACTGATATCACAATGTGGACCAATATATGACTGACCATTTACCGTTACTCCATAGCCAAGTGTAGCTTTTCCGGAGATACTTGAAGAGGGATGGATCGCATTAAAAAATTTACTATCAAACTTTGAAAGGTCTTCTGCGAGGTCTAATCTGACATCAGGTTGGTCACCGAATGCGATTAGACATTGAATAGTTTCTTCTGACCGCTCAGAGATCGCATCTAACCCACCAATTACGGGGACATCTGTGATCAATCTACCATGTAGAGATGGATCATCATCCACAAAAACAACGTTATCAGAGTCACCGCTAGCACGTAATATGTCTAAGACAACTTTACCTTGTTCTCCAGCACAGTAAATTACTTTCATTTGTTCTCAAGTAGGAAGTCACGTGCGTTAATAAATGTATCACCGATAGAAAAGTCATAGTTACTAACGAGTGAACCAGCTGAAATGGGGTCATCTCCTTCTACTTGTACTTCTGTTAGTTCAATAGTACTTTCCCATGCTTCAACGCCAAGACGATCTTCATCTTGATACATTATTTCACCAGGGCAACCAAACGTTGTGTCACCCTCAGGCGGATTTGCCCCCCAAACTGTTATTTTTTGATCCTGGAGATAAGAGAACGCACCAGGGTATGGTCTCGATTGTCCACGTATCCAGTCGTATACTACATCTGGTCGCTGGTTCCAATCAATAAGTCCATGATGAGGCTCACGCTTCGGCCACCACGTCGCACGTGAATGGTCTTGAGACGTACTTTGAACAATACCCTTACTAAACTCCGGGTAGTGTTCTCTCATCAATGTCCGCCCCGCTTTGATCATTTTTTGATAGAGTGAAGAGGCATCATCCTCAATATGAATTGGCAGCGGTTCTTGTCCCACTATATCACCCGCATCAGCCTCTTCTACGAGATGGAAAAGAGAGAGGGCAGTTTCATCAAGACCTTTGATAATAGACCAAGCGAGGGGTGCCCTTCCTCTTCCTCTAGGCAGTGGTGCGGGATGCATTCCAAGAGCCGCTACGGAAGGTATCTCTATTACTTCAGAATCAACCAATCGGGACCATCCGACGACGAATAGAAGATCTGGTTCATAGTCCATAATCTGTGATTTCACTGAGTTTGTGTTAACAGATTCCACCCCATGGAGCGGAATTTCGTTACTCGTAGTGAACTCAGAAAGATCTGTTTGGTCTGCAAGTTCTTCTTGTTCTGAGCGGGTATAGACCGCTTGAATATTTGCTCCAAGAGAGTTTAGCTCTTCCAAACAAGCTTGACCGAGTTCGTTATGAGTGATAAACACGACTCGCATACGCTGAATGTATTTTGCTAGCTTATGAAATCTGGGAAGCTAATAGGTCAGGCGTTTTCGGAGGAGATCCTCATTGAGGTCCACTTGAGATAGATGATCAGCAATCAGGCGACCTGCCCCACCATAATCATAGGGACTCTCGCAATGTTCGACCCGTTGTTGGAATTCAGGATCATCAAAAGACATTCTTATCGCATCCCGGATCTCTGAAGAATTATGCGCAACAGAAAGAGTGTTTTCAGCTCGTTCCCGCCCCTCTTGTCGAGGTCCAACATCCACAACCGGTAAGGAGAAAGACGGAGCTTCAATGATCCCGCTTGAAGAGTTTCCGACCATCACATCCACCGCATCCATGATTCCAAGATATTCTCGACGCGGTAGACTTCGAAACGTCCGAATTGATGTAGTATCATCACGAGACTCGATCTCAGATATGATTGCGTCTCCACCGGCGTCGGAGTTAGGGTAAATGAGGATAACCTGTACATCGAATGATTTTACTGCGTCAAGTGTCTCAGCCATCTGGTCTCCCGCCTGATCTGGCTGTGTCGTTACTGGGTGCTGTACAACGAGTATCGACGGTTTGCCGGGATCTAGATTGTATTTATCAAGAACAACTTCTGGATCCATATATTCTCCAGCAAGAATATCATCGAGACCCGGAGCACCGGCGGTTATGATACGCCACTCTTCTTCACCCAGTTTTCGGATACGTTCTGCACTCAGCTCGGAAGCCGGAAAATGGATATGAGCAAACTTCGTGATCGCGTGTCGAATGCTATCATCGATGACCGCGCCATACATTGAATCACCGCCATGGATATGAGCGATAGGGATATTCGAGTGTGCCGCTGCGAGTGCTCCGGCAAGAGCTTCGTCACGATCACCAAGTAATAACACAATATCCGGATCTAAGTCGTTGAAACCATCTACAAGGCCCATCACACCGACACCAAGTGATTTAGCCATCGCCGTACCAGAATCCCCGTCAACCTGCATAAGTATTTCTCGATCGACAGTAAAACCGTCTGCGCGAATATCGTCGACAGTCATGCCGTGCTTCGGGGAAAGATGCATTCCGGTTGCGACGACTGACAAAGAGAGGCCCTTGTGATTTTGGATCGCTTCCATTGAGGACTTCAATAAACCGTATTCCGCTCTCGTTCCAGTAAGGACGAGAATGGATCGCTTCTGATTACTCATATCCCCTGTTTAGATACCGATGGTAACAATCTTGTCCTACCAGACTGATATAGAGGATCAAACTAAGCGAGTTACTTGATCGTCCATCCTCCGTCGACGACAAGATTGTGCCCTGTAACGTATGAGGCGGCGTTACTGAGGAGGTACACAACTGCTCCAGAAATTTCAGTTGGTTTTGCCATCCGTCCAAGTGGTACTTCACTCTCATAGTTTTCGACAAATCGGTGATCTTGGTCGTTGAAAACACCGCCGGGACTTACACTATTAACTCGAATTCCATCTTGACCGAGATAGGAAGCAAGATATCGAGTGAAATTTAGAATTCCAGCCTTGATAATAGAGTACTCAACCGGACTCGTCATGTCCGTCTGGTCATACATCGAGAAATCAGGTGCCTGTATTCCATAGATCGAACTGAAATTCACGATTGACCCTTCATGTTCCTGTTCAACCATTCGGAGAGCGACTGCCTTCGTCATGGCGTAATACCCTCCAAGATGTAGTGATAAATTTGCCACTAGATCCTCCTTCTCAACAGATTCAAACTGCTTCCCGTAGTCATCTGTTTGAGGATACGCCATATTGACTAGTCCGTCGATCCGATTGTACTTATCAAATACGACATTACAGGTCGTGTCAATCGAATCAACATCGGTGATGTCTAGTGATTGGAATGTACCATTATCTAGCTGATCAGCGATTTCAGGTCCTCGACTTTCATCGAGATCTGCAACGACAATATCGGCACCATGACGATCCAACAATCGACAGACCTCTGCTCCGATTAGACCGCCACCACCAGTAACAATGATAACTTGCTCGGTGAGATCAAACAAACAGTCAGTCATCTGTGTTATCATCTCGATTAAACATAAACTCAACGAACTGTAAATCAGTTGTAGTGTCGATGTCGACAGAACGCTCAGGAGGCATCACCGAAATCTTAGTGTAATTACCGTGGGGAGAATCGGCTTTCATCAAAAAGTCACGCTCGTAGACGTACACTGCGGCATTCATCTCGTACACCACAGGTGCGTCCTGTCGACGGACTACTTCGTCATCAAGAGACTTTGAAAGAGAGGCATATCCACTTTCGTCGAGTTCAACCATATTAAAATACGGATTCTTGTCCGCCTCACAGACGGTGTAGGCATTAGTTGCTTCTTCATCGGTAATGACGGTCTCAAAACAGTCCTCTATATCCGCTGGCCGCCGAAGTGGAGTAGTCGCATCGATATCGACCACATAATCATACGTTATGCTGCGCTCAGTCTCTATGTACTCCACAGCGTGTTGTATTACTGGAAGCTTCGCGGCTTCGTCACTTGCGAGTTTGGACGGGCGCATAAACGGTACCGCTGCGCCAAATTTCTCCGCGACTGAGGCGATCGCTTCATCATCAGTCGAGACAACTACATCAGTATCACGCTCCCACGTGAGCGCGTCAGAAACAGCATGCCCGATCAAGGGCTTCCCGCCAACTTCCTTGAGATTCTTATTTGGGATACCTTTCGACCCGCCACGAGCACAGATGGTACAGAGAATCTCAGCCATTATATTCACCTTTTATGTCGAGTGCTATTTGTAATACTTCCTTTGCCTCGGTGAGATCGTTGTCGCACTTTCCACCTGAGCGAACGTTCTGGATGAAGTGGTTTAATTGCCCCACAAACCGCCGATCACGTTCGTAATCGAACGATTCTGTATCAGTCGCAGACGGCCATTCTACCGTCAATATTTGTTCCTGTAAGTCGGCGATAACTGTCCCGTCCTCACAGACGACTTCTAGTATCCGTTTTGGCTGACGACGACAGTAATCGAGATGAATACTACCGACGACACCGCCCGGGACTCTCATGATAGCCTCTGCAATAGCCTCGGAATTGATTTCCAATGTGTCTGTGTGAGCGATCGCTGAGGCGACACACGAAATGTTATCGAACAACCAGTATGTATAGTCAATCTCATGAATTAAATCGAGGACAACGCCGCCACCACGTTCAGAGTCTGCACTATAAGAATCACGATAATCTTGTTCGGGACGCCACTCTGGAAGATACGATCCTGAGGTCGCCCGAAACGCGAGTACATCTCCTATATCTTCGCTGTTGATGACTTCACGTGCCGCGTTTAGAGTTGGATCGAATCGTAGTTGACAGCCAACATGTGTCACCAAACTATTTTTTTTAGCGATTCTAATTAGCTTCTCAATATCCTCTAACGTGTGAGAAAGTGGTTTTTCAATGAAAAGATGACAGCCAGCTCTAGCACATGCGATAGCCGTTTCGACGTGTTTGTGTGTTGGATTCGTTATGAATGCGACATCAGGATCTTGTGCGAGCGCATCTTGTAAGTCGGTATACTCGGGTGCGCCAAAGGGGTTCCCAGATTGGGAAGTTCCACTCCGGTAGATCAGTAGTTCGAGCTCATCCAATTCTTCATGGAGGATGCGAGCATGCCGTCTTCCTATAGAGCCAAGACCGGTGAGTAGAATTCGCATCTATAACAGATCGTGCTGTGACACATGGTGATCAATTTTCTGTACGATCTCAGCTTCAGAGAGAGGATTTTCATCGGCCGATGTATAGGCATTTTCTACGGGTGTTGCATCTGAGTAATTGAGATCGTCATACGCAGCAATATCAATTTGTGGTAATATAACGTACATATCTTCTAACTCACGGGCTTGGAACCGTTCATCCTCCGAGACGAGTTTCTCATGAATTCGTTCACCAGGACGCGCTCCAATAGTTTTGATATCGATGTCTTCGGGCTTATACCCAGCAGCAGGAGCATACTCTTCGACCATTGCTTCTGCTAGCGTGCCAATCTGAAACACCGGCATCTTCAGAACAAAAATTTCACCACTAGTCATTTTTTGGTACGCTTTAAGAACGAGACTGGCCGCTTCATCAATTGGCAAAATAAAACGGGTCATTTCAGGGTTTGTAACCGTTACTGGACCACCTTGCTGTATCTGATCGAGAAATAGAGGAACAACCGATCCACTCGACCCGAGAACGTTTCCGAAGCGAACACATCCGAACGAGATATTTCGGTTTCCTTTGTATGTGTTCGCAGCGATGATGAGCCGTTCAGAGAGAAGTTTCGTTGCGCCCATCACCGATGTCGGGTTTGATGCCTTGTCTGTACTTATTCCAATAAATGATTCAATTTCTTCCTCAAGAGCAGCTCGGATAAGGTTCTGGGTCCCATTAACGTTTGTCTGAACAGTCTCGAAGGGGTTATACTCGTTCAATGTGACGTGTTTCAACGCTGCGGCGTGAAACACGACATCGATATCCTCGACAGCAAGTTCGAGTCTGTCTTGATCCCGAATATCTCCGAGGAGATACCGGACCGGCGCATCGTCGCCTAGCTCCTTTTGTAGACTAAACAGCGCTTCTTCGCTGTTATCGAAGACACGGACAACAGAGGGGTCCTCAGCTAAAATCGCCTTGACAAGGCGAGAGCCAATGGAACCGCACCCGCCAGTGACGAGAACGTCTTTCTCTTCAAGAGATGGCATACATCGAATCCCTGAGCGCGTGAGTAAACCGCTTTCGAAGTATCCCAGTTGTTACTGATTCACCGCTTCGATCACAGCATCAGCGATCCGGTCTGTCTCTGCTGTGGAAAGACTCGGATACATTGGTAACGAAAGCACACGGCTTGCGATGTCCTCCGTAACAGGGAGATCTGGAGTAGTATTCTTCGTTCGTGTATAATACTCCGTCTGGTGAACAGCTGGATCCCAGTAGACTTTTGATGAGATATTGCGATCCTCTAGAGTTTCAATCACGTAGTCACGATTGAGCTCATTGGCAAGCTCTATGGTATATAATTGATAGACGTGGGTTCCTACCTCCGGGGGTATATGTGGTTGTATGCCGTCAACATCTTCGAAGCGGTCAGTAAGTTCGGTGGCCGCCTGCCGACGGCCCTCAATGAGTTCATCGATCCGATCGAACTGAGAGCAACCTAACGCGGCGGTGAGATCCGACATTCGAATATTGGTTCCAATGTCGGCATAGTCCCCGGATTCTGAACTCTCGAAGTAATCGCTCGACGCACGGCCGTGTGAGCGGTACAGTTTCACCTGTTCTGCGAGTTCGTCATCATTAGTAACGACTGCGCCACCCTCTCCCGTGGGCACAATCTTGTTTTGACAGAAACTCAACGCTGCGGCATCCCCAAAGGAGCCGAGTTTTTGACCGTCAAACTCGGCACCGAGAACCTCCGCTGCGTCCTCGATTAGGGGTGTATCGTGTTCAGCCGCAAGGTCGACTAATTCATCGATTCGACAACTGGTTCCGTACGGATGGACGGGGATTATCGCAGCAGTTGACTCCGTGAGATTGTCTTCTACTGAGGCCGGATCGAGTCCATATGTATCTGACTCAATATCGGTAAATATTGGTTCTGCACCGACTAATCGAACTGCGTTGGCAGTTGCGATAAACGTGAAAGCAGGGACAATAACTTCGTCACCCTTACCGATCCCAAGTCCATGAAGTGCGGCGATGAGTGCAGTTGTACCTGAATTGACGACGAGAGCGTGATCTACATTTAGGAACGCTTCGAGTTTTGATTCAAATTGGTCGACGTACGGGCCTTTCGCCCAGTACCCACCTCGCTTAATCGAGTCGGTGACTGTTGCGAGATCGTTTTCATCCCATGGGATCTCGAAAAGCGGTATCGAATCTTGTTCCTGCATCGGATAAGACTATTAATTTGAATCATAATAATTCACCGTGCTCCTAGATAGTGTATTCAGTATGTTATTATCGCTGCTGATGGTCGCTATCGTTTGTCAGCACAACTTCTGTGGTGGTGACATCCCAGCAACAGGACAAACTGCCTTGTCTGGTAGTAAGTGGTGTGAATCGAGTTGCCCTTTTGTAGCTGTTGACCCGTTGTAGAACAAGGAAAACCTATGACAGAGAGCCAGAAGTGGTTGTTTTTTTTTTTTTACTTTGGAGTGACTGTATAAACTATTTCAGGAGATGGTCGGTCAGAATAATCCCAAGTTGGCGAACAGAGCGGTTCCAACATCTTGTACCACGTTTCTATCCAATCTTCTTTTAGTTCAACTCGCTGATCTTTTGGCATTGAATAGGCCATTCGGATTAAATACGGTGAGATTGGACGGAGGCCAATGTCCCACATACGTGAGTGCGCTTGTGTGACTGTTGCCCGCTGTTGGACAATATCCAGTCCTGCCGCTTCAAGTTTCTCTTCCCACTCTTCTGGAGTATACAGATGAGCATAGTGATCACTTCGACCTCGATCGATCATCTCGATAAATTCATTCCCCAGTTCATCTTCCCACTGATTCCAGAGGGTATTAAGAAAATTTCGAACATTTGTATTCTTCAACACGAGATGGCCCTGTCCGTCATCAGCGAGTACACGGGCAATTTCGTCAAGATGGAGTTCTACGTTCTCAACCCAGTAAACACTGTTAGAGAACACGGTTTTGAAACGATTGTCTTCAAATGGCAACGGTTGATTATTATCATGTTGGTGGAGTTCGTCATAGAAATCAAGTTCAGCCGCTTTATCAAGTAGCGGCTGTTTCCAGTCGGTTCCGACAGTAATTCGCCGATCGGGACGGTCTCTGATAACAGGACTATAATCTTCTGAGGTAGCGTTATAAATATCTTTATTCTGGAAGAAATTGTCAAGATTCTCCGTTGCACCGAAAATATCGAACTCTGTACCAAAGTCACCACCAGCAAGTAGGAAACTAAATATCCCATCTCCACAACTTAAGTCAAGAGATGGTTCTTCAAACTCAGTCGATCACATCGGGTTTGAGTGAAAGTGTCTGCTTGGGAAGAGTGTGGAACCTACCGAAGCAGACAACGAGATAGAAGAAGAGCATCTTCT
>NZ_JBHSWW010000029.1:0-17842 GCF_042661865.1 Halorubrum tibetense | reverse complement strand
GGGCTGGCCGAGGCGATGGGGATCGAGGACGACGCGGCACGGGTGGCCGCCGATGCGGCCGACATCGACGGGACGCTGACGGGTCGACAGCTCGCCGACTGTCTCCGGTCCGGCGTCGCGTTCCATCACGCGGGGCTCCGAGCGGGCCATCGGACGGTCGTCGAACGCGGGTTCCGCGAGCGTTCCATCGCCTGTATCTGTGCGACACCCACGCTCGCAGCGGGGGTCAACGTCCCCGCGAGACGCGTCGTCGTCCGCGATCAGCGGCGGTACACCGGCTCGTCGATGGAGTGGCTGCCGACACTCGAAGTGCACCAGATGTGCGGCCGTGCGGGTCGCCCCGGCCTCGATCCGCACGGCGAGGCGGTACTGGTGGGGGAGCCGGCGACGAGAGCGGAGCTGGTAGCGCGCTACGTCGAGGGCGACCCCGAAGCCGTCGAGTCAACGCTCGCCGACCCCGCGTCGCTGCGGACACACGTGCTCTCGGCGATCGCGACCGGGTTCGCGGGGACGGAAGCGGAGATCCTCGACGTGTTCGACGGGACGTTTTACGCGCGGGAGGCCGGTGCCGGCGGCCTGGCCGACGCGGTCGCCGTCGCCGTCGACGATCTCGTCGACGCCGGAATGGTCCGCCGCGAGACCGGGGGCGTCGACGCGTATCGGCTCGTTGCGACCCCGGTCGGCGAGACGACCTCCAGACAGTACGTCCGCCCGGAGACGGGCGAGCGGATCGTCGAGGGGCTCCACACGGCCGCCGAGATGGCGAGCGCGACGACGCTTACCGCGTTCGAGATCGTCTGTGACACCCCGGACATGCAGGACACGTATCTCGGGAACCGCGAGCGGGCCGAGATGTATAGCTTTGCCGACAACAATGCCGCCGCGCTGACGACCCGGATGGGCGAGGCCGACGACTTCGAGGGGTGGCTGGAGGCGGTGAAAACCGCGCGGATCCTCGACGAGTGGATCGGTGGCGCGACGGTGGAGGAGCTGGTCGAGGCGTACCGGATCGGGCCAGGGGACCTCGACTCGCGCGTCGAGCGGGCGGAGTGGCTGTTGAGCGCGGCCGAGGCGCTGGGTGACACGATCGAGGTGTCGGTGCCGGCAGTGCCGCGTGCGCGGTCACGGCTATAGCGGTACGGCTCCGAAGGCTGTGCGCTGGCAGTGCACCCTCGAAAGACGTTCCTACAGCGTCACCGCCCGAAAAGCGGGTTGCGGCGTTAGTCGGCCGGCTCGACGGCGCGGTGATACGGCGTTCTGGCGATCGTCTCGCGCAGCTCTGCGAGCGAGTCGCGTCCGGCGTCGCCCGCGACGGACATCACGGCAAACACTTCTTGTCTGGAGATCTTCACGCCCGCCTCCGTCAGCGCGTCCTCCGGACGGGAGCCGAGCTCGCGGAGCGTGCCCACGGCGAGCAGGTACGGTACCGTCCACGCCTCCATCGTGTTACCGTGGGACAGCGGCATCGTCTCCAAGTACGCCTGCGCGTCGTCAAGGAACGACCGAGCGTACTCGGCGGTACGGTTGACGACCCGCGCGGATGACTCGCGGTTCTCCGGATCGATCACGGCCTCCTGGTCGACGCCCTCCGCCTCCAGCCACTCGGCGGGGAGGTACACGTTGTTCTCCTCGGTGTAGTCGTCGTAGACGTCCTTCGAGACGTTCACGAGCTGTAAGAGGAGCCCGAACTCCTCGGCCGTCTCCCGGAGCTGTCGGGCGCGGTCGTCGCGGACGTCCCCCCGCGTGAGGAGGTTGGTGATGAGGTTCCCCACGGTGCCGGCGGCGTAGTAGCAGTACTGTTCGAGCTCGTCGCGGTCGTCGATCCGGAGGCCTCCTTCCGCGGCGTGGCGATCGAGGAACATCGCCATCCCGTCGACCATCTCGACGACGGGCGGGATGATAGCCTCCTGTGCGTCGGGATCGAGCTCGTTGAACGTCGCGACGACCGTTGGGGACTCGGCGACGACCTCCCAGTCGTCGTTCCGCTCGTCGGGGGCCGGGAGCCACTCGTCGACCTCCGTGCGGAACCGTTCGATCCCGACATCGGTCTCCGGGTCGATCGCCTGCTTGTACGTCTCGAGCACCGCGGTCTGTTCCTCGGGTGGGATGTGCCCTGCGTCCTCGACGGTATCGGCGACCCGACAAAGCAGGTACCCGAGACAGATCTGTGAGGCCATCGGTTCCTCCAACACGTCGACGGTCAGCGCGAAGGTACGGGACACCCCTTGGACCGCCTCGTGACACCACGGGAGGTCGGGCTCAGCGGGGTAGTGTTCTCGTCCGCTCATTCAGTTACCCGACCTTACGGTACGACCCATAAAAAAGCCTCGCGGCACGTGCCCGCATGTGATCGGTGAGGATCGCGGGTCGCTACCGGCGGATCTCGGGATGAGACACCGCCCCAGTCGTGCGATCGAGTCGACATCGACTGGTGCGCGACACGTGAAAACGGCTAAGTTCCCCGGACCGAACGAACGATCATGGACTTCACGCTCTCATCGGAGCAGGAGCAGATCCGCGACACCGTCGCGGAGTTCGTCGACGAGGAGGTCGTCCCGCGGGCCGCCGAGATCGACGAGGCCGACGAGTTCCCCGCCGACCTGATCGACGAAATGGCCGACCTCGGGTTGTTGGGGATGCCGTTCCCGATAGAGTACGGCGGGCCCGGACTCGACTACCACAGCTACGCGATCGGGCTATCGGAGATATCACGCGGCTCGGGCGGGCTCGGGACCGTCGTGGCCGCACACACGTCACTCGCCGGCAACATGGTGTACGCGTTCGGCGACGAGCGACAAAAGGAGACGTACCTCACCCCGCTGAACACCGGCGAGGACATCGGCGCGTTCGCGCTGTCGGAGGCGGAGGCCGGCTCGGACGTGCCCGCGATGTCGACGACGGCCGAACACGACGGCGACGGCTACGTCGTGAACGGCGGGAAGCTGTGGATATCGAACGGGTCCGTCGCGGACACGGTGACCGTGTTCGCGAAGACCGACCCCGAGGCGGGCCGGAAGGGGATCTCGTCGTTCGTCGTCCGACCCGAGGAGGACGACGGGTTCATCGTCGAGGGGACGGAGGACAAACTCGGCGACAAAGGGTGTCCGACGGCCGAGCTCCGGTTCGACGACATGTGGATCCCGGAAGACCGGCTCCTCGGCGACGAGGGCGACGGGTTCGTCCAAGCGCTCAAGACGTTAAACGGCGGACGGATCACCATCGCGGCGCGCTCGGTCGGGATCGCACAGGCCGCCCTCGACGCGGCCGTGGAGTACGCGACGGAGCGCGAGCAGTTCGGCGGGCCGATCGCCGACTTCCAGGCGATCCAGCACAAGCTCGCCGATATGGACACCAAGGTCCGGGCCGCGCGGCTACTGATGCACGAAGCGGCGGATCTGAAGGAGCGGGACGAGGGATTCATCAAGGAGGCCGCACAGGCGAAACTGTACGCCTCGGAGGTCTCCCGGGAGGTCGCCAACGAGGGGATCCAGATCCACGGTGGCTACGGGTACACCAAGGACTTCCCCGCCGAGCGGTTCTATCGCGACGCCAAACTCAACGAGATCTACGAGGGGACGAGCGAGGTGCTTCGGAACACGATCGCACAACAGCTGCTCGACGAGTGAGAGTCGGCATCAGCGACCATTGACATCCTCCCCGCACTGAAGCGCGAGGATTCCTTCGTGGGGCGTCGGGCCGTTCCGTCAGTCCCCGAAGGCAACTTCCTCACCTCGCGTGGTGAGTACCGGGTTCGTGCGCTACACGTCGGCCCTCGAAACGAGGGTATGGTGTATTCAACGTCCGAGATGGACGCGGTATCCGCTTGTGCCGTACCCGATACCGCTTGACCGAAGCGTCCGAATACCGGGCAACCGCCCACGGTTGGAACGGGGGCGGACACGGGTCGTGCCATCGACCGTACTCCGCCGACGAGGGCGGAGTGCAACCGCGAACGGGGCGTGTTTTGATGTGCTGTCACCCCCTCGTGTGCGCGGTCGTTGCCGACCGTCTCCAGTGACGGGTAGGGGTACTGTGAGGACGGCGGACGAACCTCAACCACGTACTCCCCACCGGGTTTGCCGGTAGTGGGCGTGGAACCGTCCGTATCAGCGGGAAGTGGCCCCGGTTCTTCCGATTGGGAGTTTACGCGAGTTGTCTTACCACATGATACGACGCCGGGATAGTTGATAATGTCGGTTGTGTAGGGTTTGTCGGCTTCATCCCCGCCCTGAAGGGCGAGGCTTTCGCCTCGTATTCTTCGTAAGGGTCGGCATCAGCGACGTGTGAGAGTCGGCGTCAGCTACCTCCCGGACTCGTCGTCGGAGGCCTCGCTGGAGGCGTCGCCGGAGGGATCCTCGGGTTCCGAATCGTCGGTGGCCGACTCGTCGCCGGAATTCTCCTGTGGACGGTGCGCCACGTCGGTGTCAGACGGGAACTGATCGACGGCGTACTCGCCCGTGTCGATACGCTCTGCGGGCTGTGAGTAGTCCCGCGTCGTCGTCGAGAAGTCCGGACGGACGACCCCGTCGTCGGGGAGATCGTCCACCGGATCATCTTGGGGTTCGCCCGTAGTCGACTCGTCGCCGTCGGCGTCGTCCGGTGCCGGTTCGACGCCGGCATCGTCTTCGACCGGCTCCTCGTCACTGGATTCGTCCCCGATCGCGTCCGCCGGCTCGTCGCTCCCGATATTCCCCTCGAACCACTCGAACGCGGTTCGCCGGGCCCGCCGGTCCGCGAGCGCGTCCCCCAGCCGGGCTCTGAGCTCGTCGCGGAGCGCGATCGCCTCCTCGGTGTCGAAGTCGATCGCGGCGGCGTCGCTCCCAACGAGCGATCCGGTTCCGGCGGTGTCCGCGACGATCGTCGCGACGTTCCAACGCCGCTGGAACACGGTCCGGCTGTCGATGACGTTCTGGATGCGGTAGTACGGGACCGCCTTCACTTCGCGACTCCAGAACCCGTTGCGGGTCAACAGGTGGTCCTCGCCCAGCCAGTAGCCGCGATGTTTCCACTTCAGGTGGGCCGCGGGCGGGACCGCGACGAGCAGCGCGAGCACCGCGTACCAGGGGAGATCAGGCGTAACGTACCAGTCGACCGCGAACGCGATCCCCGCCAGAACGCCGAGGACCATCGTGTAACGGAACACGTACCGCCACCGGATCCGCTTCGGCGGCCGGTTAAACTCGGGATCGCCGAACGACTCGACCTCGCGGGCCAGCTCGTACACGCGGTCAGTCGACGCGATGGGGACCGCCGCTTGGCTCCCGTAATCGCCGCCTTGTCCGGGCGCGTACCCCGCGGTTTCGATCGAGAGGCTTGCGTAGCCGAGCAGGCGTTTCGCCGGGTTGTCAGAGACCGTCAGGGTCTGTACCTTCTCCGTCGGGATCGAGCCGCTGTACCGGCGGAACAAGCCGCGCTCGTAGCGGAGCTCGTCGCCGGCGCGCGAGAGTCGGAACCCGTAGTAGTTCGAGAACGCCAGTCCCGCACCGATCACCCACGAAGCGAGGAAGAGGACGCCGACGGCGACGATCGCGAACGCGGTGAGCACCGCGGCCGACGCGTCGGGGAGGAACCCGGACAACACCGGGAACGAACCGGATCCGAGGAACGCGAGTAAGCCGATGAGCCGGCCGTCGAACGAGAGCGCGCCGACGAGGGCGAGCTCGCGCGGCGAGATCGCGAACAGGTCCTCCTCCGTCGGGCCGACCGGGTCGCCGTTCTCGTCGGTGTCGGCCGACGTCGACGCCGCGGACTTCCGGCGTTGGACCTCGCGCTGGAGCCGCGTGGCCTCTTCAGGGGTCACGAACCGGATCGACCCTTCGGTGCTCGAACCGCCAGCGGTCTCCAAGTCGACGGCGGCGACGCCGATCGCCCGCTGGATCACGCTGCGGCTGATGTCGACGTTCTGGATCCGCCGATAGGGGATCTCGCGTTCGCGCCGGGAGATCACCCCCGAGGAGATGTCTAACGTGTCCTCGGTGAGCTCGTACTCGAAGCGCCGGTAGTAGGCGACCTCGTAGCCGACGGAGACGAGCACGAGGGCGAGCGCGACCGCCCCGCCGACGAGTACACCCCACTCGTTGGCGGACGCGAGAAAGAACAGCAGGATAACGATCCCGAGGACTCGCTGAAGCGCACGGTACGGGATCGACTGCGGCGCGAGCTTCACACCGCGTCCTCCCCGTCGGCGCGGATCGCCAGTCGTTTCAGCTCCTCACGGAGGTCGCTGGCCCCGTCGGGGGTCAACCCGGGAATACGGACGTCCGCGCCGCGCGAGCCGGCGGTGTACACGACACAGGACGCCAACCCGACCCCGCGTTCGACCGGGCCGCGCCGGGAGTCGACGTGTTGGATACGCACGAGCGGCACGGTGGTTCTGACTTGCGTGATGACGCCGCGATCCAAGTAGAGGGCGTCCTCGCGGATCTCGTAGCTCCACCGGCGGTATCGGAGGACGGCGTGGATGACACCGAGGAGGGCGAACGTCACGCCGGCGACGGCCGGTACCCACCGTGGGAGGTAGCCGAGGTAGTGGGCGCCCGCGACGGGCACCGAGAGGAACAACGCGATGATGACGGCGCGTACGACCCACACGATCCGGACGCGTGGGTGTAGCCGCTGTGCCGTCATCGACGTTCCTCCGTCACGTGTGCGGGTCTCATACCGCTCCGTTGTCGACGGTCACTTATAAGATCCGGCGAAACGCTGGAGGAGCGGCACCCGACATGCGGCTCGGTCTTCGCCCCATCCGACGGGCGGCGTACCCCGTCGCGCCCCTCGCAATATTTGCGAAACCGATATCACCCGTCACCAGAGAGTGGCGGACGATGGCCGACGACCCGTTCGACAACATGCTCGCGCAGATGGACCGCGCCGCGGAGTACGCCGACGTCGACGAGGGCGTCTTCGAGCGGCTCAAACACCCGGAGCGGACGCTGAAAGTCACGCTCCCGGTCGAGCTCGAATCCGGCGAGGTGGAGGTGTTCGAGGGGTACCGCTGTCAGTACGACGGGGCCCGCGGTCCGTTCAAGGGTGGCGTTCGCTACCACCCCACGGTGACACAGGAGGAAGTGGAGGCGCTCGCCGGCTGGATGACGTGGAAAGCGGCGCTCGTCGACCTCCCGTACGGGGGCGCGAAGGGCGGCGTCATCTGCGAGCCCAAAGACCTCACGGAACGCGACCTCGAGCGGCTTACCCGCCGGTACACCGAGGGGATCCGGCGGATGATCGGGCCCGAGATCGACGTGCCCGCGCCGGACATGAACACGAACCCACAGACGATGGCGTGGATGATGGACACCTACTCGATGTACGAGGGGTACTCGGTCCCGCAGGTCGTCACCGGCAAGCCGCTCGAGATCGGCGGGACGCCGGGGCGCGTCGAGGCGACCGGTCGCGGCGTCTCGATCGTCACCGAGCGCCTCTTCGAGTACCTCGACCGCGAGCTCACTGACGCGACGGTCGCGATCCAGGGGTTCGGGAACGTCGGATCGAACGCGGCTCAGCTCCTCGACGAGATGGGTGCGACCGTCGTCGCGACCTCCGACGTGACCGGCGCGGCGTACGATCCCGACGGGCTCGACGTCGCGGCGCTCGCGGACCACGTCGGTGCCGGTGGCCTCATCGAGGAGTATACCGCCGGCGACACACGGAGCGAGCCGGAGCGTTCGCCCGAGGACGACGCGGAGCTCGTCACAAACGAGACGCTGTTGACGCTCGACGTGGACGTCCTCGTTCCAGCGGCGATCGAGGGCGTGATCACCGCCGACAACGTGGACGACCTGCGGGCGGGCGCGATCGTCGAGGCCGCAAATGGACCGACGACGGTGGCGGCCGACGAGGTGCTTTCCGGACGGGACGTCCCCGTCGTCCCCGACATCCTCGCGAACGCCGGCGGCGTCATCGTCTCGTATCTGGAGTGGGTACAGAACGCACAGGAGTTCTCCTGGCCGCTGGAGACGGTCAACGCGGAGCTGGAACGACGCATCGGCTCAGCGTTCGACGACACCATCGAGCGGTACGACGTGGGAGACGTCCCAGATCTCCGGACCGCGGCGTACACGCTGGCGTTGGAGCGAACCGCGAGCGCACACGAGTACCGCGGGCTGTTCCCCTGACTGCGGGAGCCCGGACCCGCCGGTCGATCGGAACCGATCGCCGGTCAACGTCGTCGACGGCCCGATTCCACCGGCCGGTCAGACCCGTCGGATCCGGTCCGCGGTCACGTCGATCGGGTCGGCGGCGTGGACGATCGGGTCCCCCTTCGGCCGATCGAAGCCGTTCGCCTCGAACAGCGTGTTGGTCCGTATTTCGGCGTCCGCCGGCCGAAGCGTCCACGGGTCGTGTCCGATCTCGCCGCAGTACAGCCGGTTCCCACGCGCGTAAAAGCGGTAGTTCTCCACGAGGAACGCCGCCAACGACCCGGGTTCGGGTGTGAACGGGTCGCCGGTCGGTTCGTACGTCGCGTCGAACGTCGCCGCGGGCGCGCCTCGATGCGTTCGATCGCTGGAGAACCGCACCGCCTCGCCATCACGAGTCACCTCCACCCGGGCTCGATAGTACGGGAGCGCGAAGAGTCGTCGTGCCACCGCAACCCCGAGGCGATCGGCCGCGTCAAGGTTGTAGAAGTAGACGCCCGGGCCGTTCGGCCCTTCGACGTAGGTCCTGAGGTTCAGCTCCGGAAAGGAGAGTCCGATCGGGGACCCACGGGGGCGGATATCCGCCATCACGAAGGGGACGACACCGAGATACGCGTCCCCGTCGTGCGTGTCGACCCGGAGCCTATCGGGAAGCGTGTCGGCGACGAGGGCGGGATCGACCGCCCAGTGGACGAACAGTCCGTCGCGCCACGTCATCTCCAACCAGCGACGACCGAACATACCGATCGTTGGGTCGTGAGCGGCATAACCCACACGCTGCCGGGTAATGGAGAGTCGTTTGCGTCCGTGCGGCTGGTCAGCCCTCACCGCGCCGACGCCGTGATCTCAGTCGGTCCCGGTCGGGGTCGACTCCTCCGCGTCCTTCCACTCGCCGACGCCGGACGGGTCGAGGTGCACGTGGACGTCCCCGATTCCCTCCAACGCCCGCAGCCGGGTGACGAGCTCGGTCTCGATGTCGTGGGCGTGTCGGAGCGTCATCTCGCCGTCGACCTCGACGTGGACTTCGACCTCCAGATCCGTCCCGTCGTAGAACACGCGAAGGTCGTGAACGCCGACCACTTCTGGATGTTCGCGGAGCGCACCGACCACCCGCTGACGGTCGCCCGCGGGCGGGGCCGCGCCAACGAGATACGTCACGTTCTCACGAGCGATGTTCACCCCTTGATACATCACGAGCAGGCTCACGAGCGCGCCCGCGACCGGGTCGAGCACCGGGACGTCGAACAGCGCGCCGAGCACCCCGACCATCGCGGCGAGCGACGTGTAGATGTCGTTCAGACAGTCGGTCGCGAGCGCGGCGAGCGCGGTCGATCCGAGATCCGTGTTCACTCGCGTCGTGTACCAGTAGAGCGCGTACATATCGGCGATCGCGAACAGCAGCGCCCCGATCAACACGGGGCTGGCGGAGACTTCAGGCACGCCGAACAGGCCGAGAGCCGACTCGCGCAGGAGAACGAGACCCAACAGGAAGATGATCGCCCCGACGAACAGCGCCGTCAGCGGTTCGATCCGCTGGTGGCCGTGCGGGTGTTCCGGGTCCGGGCCGTCGTACCGCGACCCACCCCACACGAACACGACGGCGCTGGCGACGAGGTCGGCGACGGAGTGGGCCGCGTCGGCAAGCAGCGCCACGCTCCCGAACGCGAGCCCGGCGGCCCCCTCGACGACGATCTTCGCGGTGTTCCCGACGACGTTCACCCCCGCAGCTCGACGGAACCGTCGTTTCTCGCCGAGCACTGGGGGGTCACTCATATCCGGAATCGACCGCGAGCGTTCTTAAGTGATGTGTCGCAGGGTCGCTCCACCAGCAATCGGTCGATGTCGCCGTTGGGCCGTGCAAGTGCTATCAGTCTCGATACTCGGCGGTCGACGTTTATATACTGTGACGACGAAGTGATCGTATGTTCCGCCGTGAGCGTGCCCAAAGCGAGGTCCTCGGGACGGTGTTCCTCCTGGGGATCACGATCGCCGCTGTGACGGTGACGGTGGCGACGGGCAGCGTCGCGCTCGCGGCAGTCACCGACGACGCGCGCTCCGCCGGCGTCGAGAACGGGATGTCACAGCTGACTTCGCAGGCGAGCCTGGTCGCGCTCGGCGAGACCGACGCCAAGCGGTTCGATCTCGGCGACGTCGACGGCGGCGACCTCCGGTTGGACGAGGAGGCCGGTCACGTCGAGATCCGGATCGAGGATCCGAACGGAACGGTCGCGAGCGAGTCGTTCGACCTCGGCACGCTGACGTACACCGGTGATAGTCGCCAGGTGGCCGTACAGGGCGGCGGCGTTTGGAGTCTGGAGGGTGATCGCGGTAGAATGGTGTCGCCGCCGGAGTACCACTACCGCGGGAGCACGCTCACGTTCCCGATCGTCCGGTTGACCGGCGACGACGCGGCACCGAACCGCGGGACCGGCGTCGTCCGCAAACAGGCCGTCGGCGAGCGGGTGTTCCCGAACGTGGACAACCCGCTCCAGAACGGGACCGTGATCGTCGAGATCGAGAGCGACTACTACGAGGGGTGGTACGACTTCTTCTCCCAGCGCGCCGACGGCGACGTGAGCAAGGACGACGAGAACCGGACTGCGACGGCTCGGCTGGTCGTGCCGGACGAGGTGTCACTCGACAAGCCGCTCGCGCTCGGCAGCGACGACACGGACATGGATATCCCGCTGCACGAGGACGAGTACGAGCTCGGGGCATCGAATCCGTCGCCGTCGGTCGTGATCGATGACCAGCTCGAACGCGGTGCGGACGAGGGGGCGGACATCACCGAGTGTTTGGGTGTCGACACCTGTACGGACGGTGTCTACTACAGCGACGGCGACTTCGACCTCACTGAAGATGTCGAGTTCAACACGACGGGAGGGGACATCGTTATCGCCATCGACGGGGATTTCGACAGCGGAGGAAGCGACCTCCAGATCGTCGATGAGACGGAACACGAGGTCCGGTACTACATCAACGGCGACTGGGACCTCAACAACCCGACGATAGGGACGATGGCGTCGTCAATCGACGCACAGCGGACCCAGTTCTACGTGAACGGTGGCGTCGCGGAGAACACTAACGGCATCGGGAACGCGGAGATCGACGCGATCATCTACGCGCCGAACGCGCACCTCGAAGCCAACGGGAACCCCACGCTCCGTGGCTCGTTCGTGTTCGACCGCGTCGACTTGGGTGGGAACTCCGAGATGGAGTACGATCCCGGCCTCGCCGGGATCCAGCTCACGATCACTGGCGGCCCCGGACAGAACCCGATCACGTATCTCCACGTGAGCGAGAACACGGTCGAGCTCCGGTTCGACTGACCGCCTCGGTCGACTGATCGCCCCGGTTCTCTGTTAGGTCACGCGTGAGCCATTCACGACGCGTCACCGACTGGAACCGTAGGTGCCGTAACAGGTCACCGACGGAACGAGACGTCGACCACGTACACCCGAATGTAGACGGCGTCGTCGTGTTCGAGACGCGCCGAAACGGAGGTCTCACCCGTCTCTACGACGGAGAACCCGCCTGTCCGCTCTAGGTACTCACCCCAGGCGTCCGCCCGCTGGGAGTCGATCCGGATCCGGATGTCCTCCACGTCGGCGGGGTCGACGTCCGACTCCGGATACTCGAACCACCGGAGCTCGGCGGTTTCGGTCGACACCTGCACGGTCCCGTCGCCGCGTACGGTGTCCGACCCGTCACCGAGACGGGTTCTGACGATCGGGAGCACCGTCTTCCCGTCCTCCGCGACGAACCGCGGACCGGAGCGGAACACCGTCGTGTCTCCCTGCGTCCGGAACCGGGCTCCCATGTCGTACCCGATCGTCGTGTCGTCCCGGGTGTACGTGATCGCGTTCGACGTTCGCGTCGTCACGTTCCCCACCGTGTTGTTCCCGGCGTCCAGCTGTTCGACGGTGACGGTCGTCGGCTCCGCGAGCGACATCGAACCCCCGCTGAGCCGGACCTCCGTCGCCCGGCTCGGGTCCTCGTAGCGCTGGATGTCACGGACGTTGTCGTCGAGCACGTCGAAGGCCCGCTCGACGTTTTCGACTCGCTCGGCGTCTTGGCGCTCCTCCAAACCCACGAACCCGATCGTGAACACGGCCGCGAGCGTCGCCGTCACCAACGCGAACACGAGCACGTAGCCGACCACGTCACTGACGGCCCGTTCGTCGGGAGAGTCCCCACCGGTTTCACCGAGGCGTCCACGAGTCATTGCTCTGTCACCTCGAGTGTCCCGTTCGCCGGGTCGTCAGGGTCCGCGTCGTACGCCATCCGGAGCGGACCGCCACGAAGGGTCGTTTCCGCCACGTCGACGCGAGCCGCGTGCGGGATCCGGACGCTGGCGGCCGGCCGGTCCGTCCGGACCGTCACCGCGTCTTGACCGACCTCGACGGTGTAGGGAACCCCGGCGACGCGTCTCGGCAGGTCGACCTCGATCTCGACGACGGCGGTTCCGTCCGCCGGATCGACTGCCGGATCGGTCCGCCCAGCCTCCGCCGCCCGAGCGAGCCGGTCGGTGTTCTCGAGGTTGGCGACGACCCCCTGCCCGACGACGGAGAGGTCCCCGCGGACCGCCCGGTCGGTCTGTGAGTCGAGCAGCCCGCCGACCCCGATGACGACGCCCGAGAGCAACACCGCGCCGATGGCGAGGGTCAACACGTACCCGACGGCCGTGCTCACCGCGCGCTCGTCGTCGGGCACGGACCTCCGACCGCGGGCCGGATCTCGGGTCGGACCTCGGGTCCCGCTACCCTCACGCATCGGGCTCACCCGGGGCGACCCGGAGGGTCGTCTCGAACCACAGCTCGGCGGTGCGATAGGTGAGGTCGACCGTGGCGTCGTACACCGCCCCAGCGGTGTCGGCGTCGTCGACGTCGGTGACGAGCTCGGTGTTCGTCGGCCGGACCGTCGCGCGTATCACGCCGTCGGCCGCGTCGCCGTTCCCGACTTCGAGCGTGTGTTCGTTCCCCGGGGCGAGTCGGTCCGACGGCCACAGGCCGACACACGGCTCTCCGTCCAGCCGCTCGCCGGTAACGTCGACCGACACGCGGTCGGCTCCCACCGGGTCGACAGTGCAGACGACGGCGGGGTCCTCGCCCCCGTCGCCGGCCGCGACGACGACATCGTCGGAGCCGTCGTCCCGATAGACGTACACCTCGCGGCGCTCGTTGCCCGCCGGATCGACGACGACGTGGAACGCCTCGTCGGCGGCGTCGCCGGCCGTCGAGCTCGCGAGCGAGTCGACTTCGAGGTCGAGGACGAACCCGCGCGTGCCGTCGATATTCCCTGCCACGGTGTACGACGTCGCGTTCGTCGCGTTCGCGAGCGAGGTGTCCTTGCCGGCGGTGTCGACGCGGTCGCCCCCGCTCGTGCGGCTGGCATCGGCGTCCAGCTGTACCGTAGCCCCGCGTCTGGCGTAGCTTCGACCGAGCCGCTCCTCGAGCTCGTCGATGTCGGCGAGAGCCGCGTCGGTCGGGGGATCCTCACCCTCGTGTGCCCGGTTCACCGCGTCGATCGTCTCGCCGACGCCCTCGACGGTGACGACCCGCACCTCCGTCGCCTCGCCGTCCGCCGCCTCGATCCCGCGGGTCGCGACGTTCTCGCTGTAGATGGTGGCGTTGAGCAGGACGACGAGCGCGACGAGCGACACCGCCATCACGAGGCCGGCGACCACCAGCAGCTGGCCGCGGTCCGACCCGCGGAAGCGCTCGCCGTCCGGGAGGTCGATGCTCACATGCGCCATACGACGATGCGCACCTCCAGATAGTTGTACGTCGGCCCGTCGCCGACGCCAGGGGCGTAGAAGCCGTCCGTTACGGGTGGGTCCGGTTCGACGTCCGAGAGCCGCCGGTCCTCGAACCCCGGCGCGGTCAGGGTCGTGTCGTTCGACACCGTCACCGTCCGGGTGGCCGTCACGGCGTTGTCGCTCGGCGACCCCATGTACACCATCCGCTGGCTGCGGAACGGTTTCTCGCCGTATGCGTGATCCCCGACGTGATACGTCACGTGGACGTTGAACGCGATCCGGGATTCGAGGAACGCCCGGTCTAGGGCCTCGCCGAACGCGTTCGGCGGCCCGCCCCCGGTGTGATACGTCAGGCCCTCTCGGGTCCCGGCGAACCCGGAGTCCCTCGACTCGTTGCCGGGATCCCAGTACAGCACCGCCTCGCGGAGGTCGCCGTTCGCGGCGCTCGTCTCGAGGAGGTCGGTCGCGGTCGCGCGCTGCTGGTTCTCGATGTGTTGGTTCGACGTGCTCGCGGACAACGGAGTCACCGCCGTCGCTTGGAGCGCGAACGTGAGCCCCGCGACGAGCAGGATCGCCGCCACGAACGCCTCCAGCGTGTGTGCCTGGCCGCGGTCGTCGCCTCCGAGGGTGATCGTTCGGGCCATCGTCACCACACCCGCACCGTCAGCCGGTACTGTTGGCCGTCGAGCGAGACGATCCGTCCCGAGACCGTGGTGTCGTCGGTGGCCCCCAGTGGATCGGCGCTCGCTCGGCTTAACGTCACGTTCTCGAACGTTCCCGCCTCGGTCGCGATGTCGACGCCGGGGAGCTCCGTCTCGTCGCGCGGTGCGCTCCCGTCGAGTTCGTGGACGATCACCTGGACGTCCCCGTCGTGGCCGAACAGCGTGGCCGGGTCGTCGCCGGCGTCGAACGGGCAGTCGAGCGTCCCGTTGAGCGTCGTGTTCGCGGTGAAGAACGCGACCGTACACCCCGGCGAGAGCACGCCCGGCTCCGTCGGCGCGTGCAGTCCCTCGGCGGACGACGCCCCGAGCGTGTCGACCGTCGCCGCGGCGATCCGGTCGCTCACGATCGGCGAGGCGCTCTCGGTGGCGGCGAACGGCTCGAACAGCGCCGGTACGAACGCGATGACGAACGCGAGCGCGACGAGGAACACGCCCGCGCCGACCGCGAAGTCGATCTGCGTCTGTGCACGGTTGCGTCCGCGGTCGGCATTGGGTTGCTCGGGGGTCATCCGACGAATATCCACACCCCCAGTGCCAGCGTCATGAGGACGACCGCGAACTTCACGCCGGAGAGGACGTTCGCGTTCCGGATGTAGCCGCTGATGAACCCGGAGAGGGCGGCCTGTATCGTCACCGCGTGGAAGAACAGCATCGAGAGCACGTCCGGGTCGACGCCGCCGCCGAAGTCGGGGCCCGCACCGCCGCCGACCGCCTCTGCCGACCCGCCGTCCGCCTCGGCCGCCAGCCCGCCCATCACGTCGATGAACTGCGTCTGGAGGATCGCCATCACACCCAGCAGGGTGACGTACGTCATCAGGATGATCGCGACCTGCATCCGGGTTCTGGAGCGTCGCTCGCGCTCGATGTCGTCCTGATTCTCGGAGGCCTGTGCGGCGGTCGTCAGCACGTCGGTGATCTGTGAGGACGCCTCCTGTGCCTCGGAGATCAGCTTGACCGTCCGGGCAAGCCTTGGGACGGCGTACTTGTTGTTGAACTCGACGAGGGCGTCGCGGAGGCTCATCCCGTAGTTCACTTTCGCGTGGATCACGTCGAACTCGTCGGCGAGCTTCCCGGAGGAGGTGTCCGCGACCGTCCGGACCGACTCGAGGAGCGTCTGACCGGTGTCGTTCGCGGAGGAGAGCTTCCGGAGGTTCTCCGAGAGCTTCCCGGTCACCGCCCGCTTGGCGCGCTGGTCCCACTCGTAGAACACCGCCAGCGGGATCAGCGTCACGTATGCCGGGACGTACACCCAGATGAACGCGGACCACACCGGGCTGTCGACCCAACCGTCGAACGTCGTCGGCGCGGAGCCAGCGGCGACCGCGACCGCGAGCAGCGCCCCGGCAGCGGGGACGGTCAGCGCGAGGGTGTACAGCGGGTTGTCCCGGAGGAAGTGGTGCGGGGCGGCGAGGATCTGCGTGGTTTTGTACGTCCCCTCGCGGTCGCGGATCCGGTCGAACACACCACCACGCCCGACGAACGCCTCGACGAGCCCGAAGTGGAACAGCCCTTCCCGGCTGGTCTGTCGGAGGCGCTCGCTGCCGCCGTCCGGGTGGAGGTAGCCGTCGCCGGGTTCGTCCTGCTTGACCGTCGAGACGAGCACGAGGAAGCCGAGCCCGGTGAGCGGGATGAGCAGGTACACCGTGGCGTACAACAGGAAGTCGTCCGACTCGCCCATCATCCCCATGATCACGAGGATGACGATGAGAAGCAGGGGGAAAAGCGAGAGCGTCATGTACATCTCGCCGAACAGCTCCAGCGTCTCGAGGGTCATCTCGCGCTCCTGTTTCGAGGTACGGAGGTGTTTCTCCTTTTTGTCCTTCAGGAACGACTCCATGTCCCCGCCGGAGTTGACGATGGAGAGCATATCCGCGAGGAACTGCGACAGCTCGTCGGAGGGGGTCTCCATCGACTGTTGCCGCAGCGCGTTCCGGTAGTCGGTGCCGAAGTACTCCGTCTCGTTGATCACGCTCTGGAACTCTTTCGATACCTCGCCGTAGGTGTCCTCGGCGGTCGCCATCGCTCGCAGGATCTCGAGCTGGTTGAGCCCTCCAACCGACAGCGCATACATGAACGAGACGGAGTCGGCGAGCAGCATGTTGATCTCACGTTCCCGCGCCGACGCCCGGGAGTACGGAACCGCGATCAGGCCACCGAACCCGAGCGCGAACCCGATCGACCCGAACACCAGCCCGCTGATGAACACCGCCCCCGGAACGACGAGCGACCGCAACAGCTCCGTCGCGGCCGGGCTCGGCGAGGGGATCCCGAGCGACAGCATCTCGGGATCGATCAGCCCGAGAGAGAACACGGCGTAGCCGATGACGGTCCCGACGATCCAGAGGAGGAATCCCACGAGCAAGCCGACACCGAGGGACCGCGAGACGTACATCTCGACGGGGTCGGGCATCCGGGCCTCCGCGAGCTTCCGCTCGACGTCTCCGACGAAGTCGCCGTCGGGATCGAACAGAAACCGGAACGCCGGGTAGAACAGCCGGCCGAGGGGGTCGTCGTCCACGGTCCCGCCCCGAAGCCCCGTATCGAGGCTCATGGTGACCCGTCCTGTGAGCTCATGTTACCCGTCCTCCTCGGTGGGCTCGACAGTCTCGAATCCCCACTCGTCGATATCCGTCTCCGACCCGGCCGCGTCGTCGCCGTCGGTCTCGTTGGCGTCGTCGCCGTCGGTTTCTTTGGTATCCTCATCGACCGTATCGCCGTCCGTGATGACCTCGGCGTCACTACGGCCGTTCTCGTCGGTCGCACCGTTGGTTTCGGTCCGCTCCCCACGGGCCTCCGAATCGGGACTGTCACTGCCAGAGTCGATATCGGAAGGCGGTCCCATCACGTCGATAGCGCCATCGAACGGGCGATCGAAGTCGATCCCGCTGTCGCCGTCGGCGGTGGTCGACTCTCCCTGACCGGTCTGTTCGATTTGTCTGTCGGGATCGCTCGACCGATCGGAGCTATCCCCGTTCGATTCGAGCGTCCGCGCGCCGTCCACGTCCGAGGACGCTGCTACCGTGTTGGTTCTATCTTCCTGTACGTTCCGGCCCGTCGCGACAGTCGGATCGTTCACGCTGGACGGTCCATCGTTGGTGCTGGGAGACATCCCATCGTCGGCGTCGGGAGACGTCCCGTTATCGGAGCCCGTGGACGCGACGGCGGCATGGACCGCCGCTGCGGTCGCGGCGGCAGCCGAGACGCCGGCTCGAAGCGCCTCGTCGAGC
>NZ_JBHSWW010000028.1:0-18617 GCF_042661865.1 Halorubrum tibetense | reverse complement strand
GATCCGCTCGCGCCGCAAGCGCCCGTCGTCGCCGCGTTCGCCTGCGTCGTCGGGGTTCTCGTCGTCGCCGGTGGGCTCTCCGCCGCGGGCGTTCTCGACGACGACACGCCCCGCTCCGAAGTCGAAAGCGGGACCGCCGCGCTCGTCGAGTTCCAGACCGACTGGTCGATATTCGCGCCGGTCCCCAGGACGACGGACCGCTACTACGTGTTCCCCGCACGGGCCGCCGACGGAACCCTCGTCGACGCGTACTCCGACCGGGCGCTCTCCTACGAGCGCCCCCACGACGAACTCCAGCGGCAGCACGCGACGTACCGCGAGCGGTTCTACATGGTGTCGCTGTTCGATGACGGCGAGGTGTCGGAGCGCCTCGCGGGGCGACTCGCGGAACACACCTGTGCGACGTATCGGACCGAGGCGGGCGCGACGCTCACTCGTATCGAAATGTACCGCGTCACCGAGGAAATAACGCGGGAGACGATCGACGAGCCCGCCGCCCGTGACCGGTCCGCTTCGAGACTGTTCGAACACGACTGTGCAGGCGACGGCAACCGCGAGCCGCTCCCGCCGCCCTCCTTTGACTGACTCCGCTCCCGCCGCCCTCCTTTGACTGACCCCGCTCCCGGCCCGGGAGGGCCGGTTGGCTACTTTCCGGTCTCGTCCGAGTCGTCCGTGTCGTCGTCGCTGTCGTCGTCCGAGCCCTCACCGACGACCTCGTCTAACTGTTCTTCGACGGTTTCGTCAACTGTCTCCTCGACAGTCTTCTCAACAGTCTCCTCGACCGTATCCTCAACTGTCTCTTCAACCGTTTCCTCGACCGTATCCTCAACTGTCTCTTCAACCGTTTCCTCGACCGTTTCTTCGACCGTTTCGTCGACAGTCTCTTCGACGGTTTTCTTGACCGTCTCCCCGACTGTTTCGTCGACGGTCTCTTTGACGGTCTCTTCGACGGTTTCCCCGACTGTTTCGTCGACGGTTTCCTTGACAGTCTCGTCGACGGTTTCCTTGACAGTCTCGTCGACCGTCTCCTCGACCGTGCGCTCGACGTTCTCCGACACCTGCTCGACGGTCTCCTCGACGTCTTTCGTCACTTGGCCGACCTTCTCTTCGACCGTCTCCTCGACCTCCTCGGACACCTTGCCGACGCTCTCGTCGACGGCCTCCTCGACTTCCTCGGCGCGCGGCCGACGATCGACCCGCTCGTTCACCGCTTCGAGCCGGTCGATCACCTCTTCGACCTCAGTCCGGAGGGTCTCCTCGACGTTCTCGGTGACCTCCTCGGTCATCCACTCCGGATCGAACCGTGCCATCTTCCACGTCACGTGGACGACGTACGACACCAGTACGCCCAGCCCGAACGCGCCACCGACCTCGCTCCCGACGACTGCAAACAGAACGATAGAGACGAATATCAACAGCCCGTACGTCACGTCGACGAGGAAGTCGACCCGATTCGGATTCACTACAGATCCCCCGCGCGTCCGCTAGTAGTTCGGATCATCACGTACCCGCTATTTACGCCCCAGCCGCTAATACCGATCGTTTTCGATTCGCGATCACTCGGCGTCAGTGGGTCGGCTACTCCTCCCCGACCACGAGCCCGAGCGACGGGACCCCTGTGCTTCGATCGCTCGCTGGGTCGACTCGTCGACGCGCACGAGGTGACACAGCGGATTGCCGGGGTAGACGACCGGGTTCTCCAAGACGCCGATGAGCAGCCCGGTGAACGGGGCTTTCACGCCGATCGCGTCCTCCTTGAACGGGTTGGTGATCGTCGCGATCCGGTCCCCGTCGCGGACCAGTGAGCCGCTCTCGAAGTGAGTGTCGACGATCCCCCCTGCGTCCGCCCGCAGCCACGTCTTCTCGCTCGACCCGGCGACGATCGTCCGCCACCCGGGCCAGCGGACCGACTCCGTCTCCAGTAAGCCGTACTCGGCGAACACGGAGCGGACTCCCGCCAGCGCGTCGTCGATGAGGCCGCGCTGGAACCGGTGTGCCTCCCCCATCTCGATGGTTATCGTCGGGATCCTGTCGGCGGTCGCCTCGCCCCTGAGGGTGCCGCTCGGTCCCTCGCTGTCGATGACGACGCTCGACCCGAACGCCATCGCGAGCCGGTGGACCCCCTCGTCCGTCATGTCGCCGCGGACGTGGAGCATGTTCGTCCGCCCGCGGGTGGAGGTGTGGAAGTCGAGCCCGAGATCACACGGCTCGATGAAGTTCGCGTAGATCCGGTGAGCCATCCGGTTCGAGCTCGTCGACCCCGGTTTCCCCGGGAACGAGCGGTTCAGGTCCCTGTCGTACACCGGGAGGTACCGCTGTTGAGCGAGGAACCCGGGAACGTTGAGCACGGGGAGACACACGAGCGTGCCGGCCAGCGCTGAGAGGTCCCACTCGTGGGCGACTTCGCGGACCACTTCGATCCCGTTGAGCTCGTCGCCGTGGGACGCCGCGGTGAGGAAGACGGTCGGGCCGTCGCGCTCGCCGTTGACGATCGTCACGGGGATCCGGACGGGGTCGCCGAGATACGTCTCGCTGATCCCGTACCTGATGTTCTGTGTCTCGCCGGGGGCGACCGCGCCGCCGTTGTACGTGAAGGCCCGGTCGTCGTCCATGTCACACGCCAGCAGTGGCGGGGATTTATACGTGACGGCACGCCGGTGGCCGCGACGCGGACCGCCCGTCTCACGGCCTCAGATCGACTCGATCAGCTCCATCTGCATCGCCATCTTCCGCTCCTTGTAGTTCACGTCCACCGTGTCGAACTCGCCCACGTCCTCGGGCCGGAAGACGAACGTGATGTCCTCAGCGTACACGTCGCCGATCACGGCATCGTCGTCGGGTTTGAGCCGCGAGCGCTTGTCCTCGTCCTCGAACACCGCATACGAGAGGAGGCCGATGGCGTCGGCCTGGCCGAGCAGGTAGAAGTCGGCGGGGTTCGGGAGCGCCTCCTGGTTGCCGCTCCCGAGGCTGTTGTACAGCCGGGGGTTCGGGTCGCGTTCGTTGCCTCGGGCGGGCGTGAACAGCATGTCCGTCTCGTATTTGAACTCGATGTCGTAGCCGTACTCCGTGTCGACGAAGTCGCGGCCCTCGTCGTCGACCCACTTCAGTCGGCCGTCCGTGTACACCTCCAGACACCGCTCGATGAGGTCGGACTTGTCGAACCGGTCCTTCCGGCCGTTGAGCTGGTCGCCGACCGACCCGACGAGCGTCGCGTACCGGTCGATGTCTATCGCGCCGGCCAGGTCGGCGGCGTACTCCCGATCGCTGTGCATTTGTCGACCATAGAGTGATAGCGGGAATACGTCTTCCGGTCGGCGGGGTCGGCGTCGGGGTAACTATCTTCCGGGAGCGTCGTGTTTCAGTATTTATGAGTGACGAGCTAGAAGAAGAATATCCGGAGGTCGCGCCCTTCATCCGCAAAGCCGTCGAGAAACACAGCGAGGAATGGGTCATCGAGAACTATTCTCCCCAGATCACGAACTTGGGGGTGGTGATGAACGTGCCACCCGTGGAGGAACTCCCCTTCTACGACGAAGAGAAACACGATGTCCTGACTGATGAAGAGAAACGCGAACGGGCAGCGGCGTACCAAGAGTACCGAGAGAACCTCCGTGAGGGGACCAAGCCTGACGACCAGTAGCGGAGCGTACACTCGGTTCTCCGTGTGTCGGTGCTCGTCTACTCTCCCGTCGCCTCACTCCGACTGTTTTCCGAATCGGGTCGCTCGCTGTGCTCGCGACCGCTCACGGAAAACTCTCGACGGAAAAGCGCGAACTCGCTTCGTTCGTTCGCGTTCGACGACTACTCCCCCACCGCCTCCTCGGCAATCTCGATCTTCGCGCCGATCTCCTCGGCGCGCTTCTTCGTCTCCGGATAGCTTTCCAAGTCGTCGGCCACGTCGTCGACGTCGGGCAACTCGATCGCCTTCAGCCGGTCGACGAGCGAGTTCCTCTTCGTCGCCGTCTCGCGGAAGTTCGCGAAGTCGTCTGCCTCGTCGACGGCGATCAGAACACGACACTCAGACCCGTCGCTCTCGCTCGTCGTTGCGAAATGCGGGAGAAGTGGGCCGGCACGAATTTGAATCGTGGTTACGGCCACCCGAAGGCCGAAGGATACCAAGCTACCCCACCGGCCCGCATCTGAAGGAAGGCCGTTCGTTCTTTTAATCCTTCCGAAAACGGGGGCGACCGTCCCCACCGACGGCGCCGCCCTCACTCGAAGTACCGATCGCGGTGTCGACGACAGCCGGGGTTGAACGCGGCCCCGCAGTGCGGACAGGCGTCGTCGCCGTCGAGATACTCCCGAGCGGTTAGCGTTTCGCGACAGACCCCACACAGGACCGCCGGCTCGTCGAACCGGTCGCGGGGCCACGGCTCCGCCTCGTGACCGGCCACGGCGTCGTGACACGACGCACAGGGGTAGTACGTCTCACAGCAGCCGAACCGGAGGGCGACCACGTCGACCGGCGACGCCCAGTGGGCACACCGCGTCTCGGGGTCCACGTCGACCCCGCGAAGGGGGACGCGGTAGCGGTCGTCACGCCCGGGCTCGCGGCTCGTCACCCGGTCGTCGTCGGCGTCACCCATGGCTCAGTACGACGTGTAGCCGTCCGTGTCGAGCCAGTTGTGGACGACGGAGACGGTGTGGTCGGCGTGGAGGCGCTTCGGGCCGACCCGGACCCGGCGGTCGGCCGCGTCGGCGAGCAGCGACGACTCCGCGTCGGTGAAGTCGTTGTGATCCGAGAGGACGAACACCGGATCCGACGGGGGTTCGGCCTCGACGAGGGGATCCCCGTCCTCGTGGAGGTGAACGAGCGCCCCCGTGTCGGCGAGTCGGTCGAGCGTGGCGGACAGCCCCATTCGCCGCAGCTCCACGCCAGGGGAGACGTCCGCAGGCATGTGGCCGATCGCCTCGTCGCGCGCGGCGAGCGCGTCGCGGATCCGGGCGGCGACGTTCCGCTCGTCCGGATGGAGGTGGCGGAGCCGGGCGGCGTCGAAGGTGACCGTCACTTCGTCGGCACAGACCAGGTGGACACGAGCGTCCTCGCGGATCCCGTGTGAGAGGAAGACGCCGGTCGCGACGCACCGACAGAGGAGGTCGAGCCGGCCCGCACCGGGGAGATCCGACAACGAGACCGCGTCCGGGTCGGTCGGAACGTCGTGACCGACGACGACGAACTGGCGCATACGAACCCCTCCGCCCGGACGCTTATAATCCGCCCGGGTCGAGAACGCGTCATGAGTCTGACCGGGATCTGCCAGGTGTGTGAGACCGCCCGCGCCGACCACACCTGCCGGACCTGCGGCCGACAGGCGTGTCCCGAGCACTGGAACGACGCCGTCGGGGCCTGTTCCCCGTGCGCCCGCGGCCTCGATGGGGGCGGAGGGACCGACCCGGACAACTCGACCGACCATCGCCGGTAGCGATCCAACCGACGGTTACCGGTAGCGATCTAACCGACGGTTACCGGTAGCGATCCAACCGACGGTTACCGGTAGCGGTTCAGCCGTCGCTTCAGCCGCTTCGCCGCGTCGCCGGCGGCACCGAAGTACGTCTCCTCCTCGCCCGGGCGCGACGACTCCTCGCCGGCGAAGACGATCCCGCGTGAGGAGTTCACCAACCCGACGTCCACGTCGGCGTCGCCGTACGGATACGCCGCGAGACCGTGCTCGACCGCCGCCTCCGCGTCCCCGCCCTGTGCGCCGACACCCGGCACCAGGAAGGGGACCTCGGGGACGATCTCGCGGACGTCACGCAGCTCCTCGGGCGTCGTCGCGCCCACGACGACCCCCACGTCGCCGTCGGCGTTCCAGACGTCCGCGAGCGCCGCGACCCGCTCGTACAGCGGCTCTCCGGAGCCGAGCTCGAGGTCTTGGAGATCGCTTCCACCGGGGTTGGAGGTCCGACAGAGCACGAACACGCCCTTCCCCTCGCGGTCGAGGAACGGTTGGAGGGAGTCACGCCCCATGTACGGGTTCACGGTGATCGCGTCCACCCAGTCGAGGACCTCGGCGTACTGCCGGGTCGTGTTACCGATGTCGGCTCGCTTGGCGTCCAACAGGACGGGGACGTCCTTCCCGGCGGCATACGCCGCGGTCTCCCGCAGCGCCCGCCAGCCGTCGGGGTCCTCATAGAAGGCAGCGTTCGGCTTGTAGCAGGCAGCGTGCTCGTGGGTCGCGTCGATGATCCGGCGGTTGAACGCCCACCGCGGCAGGTCGGCGTCCGCAAGGAACTCGGGGATCCGGCTCGGGTCCGGGTCGAGCCCGACGGAGACGACGCTGTCCGTCCGATCGATCCGGGCCGCGAGCCGCTCGAAGAATCGCATACTCGGGGGTGTGTCGGGAACCCCGCTAAACGTTGTGTTCCGGGTCGAACGGTCGCGTGGGATGGCGTCGTAACCGGCGGAGTCGGCGCCTGTGGTTCCTCGACGGCGTCGAGAGGCGTTACTTCCCCCAGTCGGCTACGCGCTGTGGCCGGTCCGAGACCGCCATCACGTCGAGGTCGTCGCCGGCGTGGTCGATCGCCTCGAGCGCCGCCTTCGCGCTGGCGTGCGTCGAGAAGTAGGTGATCTCCTCCTCGACGGCCACTTCCAGCAGGTCGCGCTGGCGCGAGACGATGAGGTCGATCTCGCCGCGTTTCGCCGCCTCGACGAGGTCGGTCGCCGTCGACAGCTCGAAGTGTTCGGCGAACCCGTCGACCAGCGCTTCGCCCGCCTCGGTCCCGGGATCCGGGAACTCCTCGGCCGAGAGGTCGACGACCGCCGTCCCGGACTCAGGGATCGGTTTGCCGGTCGAGTCCTGCGCCTTGTCGTACGCCTTCCCGAACGACCGCGCCGTTCCCATTACCTCGCCGGTGGACTTCATCTCCGGGCCGAGGCGGGGGTCCGATCCGGGCAGCCGGTCGAACGGTAACACGACCTCCTTCACGCTTCGGTGTTTGGGGATCCGCTCGTCGACATCGAGGTCCGCGAGCGAGAGGTCATCCGTCATGACCTTCGCCGCGAGCTTGGCGATCGGTACGCCGGTCGCCTTCGAGACGAACGGGACCGTCCGCGAGGACCGCGGGTTCGCCTCCAGCACGTACACCTCGGCGTCCGCGTCGGGGTCATGGACGCCGGTCACGGCGAGCTGGACGTTCAACAACCCTTGCGTGTCGAGCGCCCGAGCGATATCCTCCGTCGCCTCGCGGACCCGCGAGAGCGTCGCGTCGTCGAGCGAACGCGGCGGGATCATACATGCGGAGTCACCGGAGTGGACGCCCGCGCTCTCGACGTGCTCCATCACGCCGCCGATCAGGACGTCCTCACCGTCGGCCACCGCGTCCACGTCGAGCTCGACGGCATCGGAGAGGAACTGATCGACGAGGATCGGCTTGTCCGGGGCGACCCGGACCGCCTCCTCGATGTAGCGTTCGAGCTCCTCATCGTCCTCGACGACGCGCATCGCACGACCGCCGAGCACGTAGGAGGGACGAACGAGGACGGGATAGCCGATCCGGTGGGCCATATCGAGCGCTTCCTCTCGGCTCGTCGCCGTGCCACCCTCCGGCTGGGCGACGCCGATCTCGTCCATCAGGACGTTGAACCGATCGCGGTCCTCCGCGAGGTCCATCGCCTCGACGCTCGTCCCCAAGATCGAACAGTCGAGTCCGCGGCGCTCGATCTCGGCTTCCAGCGGCGCGCCGACGTTGACCGAGGTCTGACCGCCGAACTGGACCATCACGCCGTCCGCGCCGGTCGTCTCGATCACGTCCGCGATCTCCTCGGCGGAGATGGGCTCGAAGAAGAGCCCGTCCGACGTGTCGTAATCCGTGGAGACCGTCTCCGGGTTGTTGTTGACGACGTGCGCGTCGATGCCGAGCTCGCGGAGCGCCCGGACCGCGTGCACCGCGCAGTAGTCGAACTCCACGCCCTGGCCGATCCGGATCGGGCCGCCGCCGACGACCACGACGCTCTCGACGTCCCGGTCGACGCGAACCTCGTTCGTTGCCCCCGCCGTGTCGGCACCCGCGAGGAACTCGGGGAGTCGCGCGGAGTAGTAGTACGGCGTCGACGCCTCGAACTCCCCCGCGCAGGTGTCGACCTGTTTGAACGTGCGGTCCGGCACCGCGTCCTCGATCTCGCTCACGCTCGCGTCCACGCCACCGCCCCCGGCGACCGCCGCGATCTCGGCGTTCGTCCGACCGACGGAGGCCGCCGGCGTGAAGTCGCCCGCCGCCGCCGCCGCGGTCGCGTTCGCGACGTTGGCGAAGCGCTCGACGTACCACCGGTGGATATCCGTGAGCTCGACGACGTCCTCGACGGAGTAGCCGCGATCGAACGCCTCGAACATCGCGTACGGCCGATCCGGGCTCGGCCGGACGAGGTACTCCGATTCCAGCTGTTCGTCGGACACCGCCGCGAAGTCGACGGCGGGGTCGTACTCCGAGGAGCGGAGCGCTTTCACCATGCTCTCCTCGAAGGTGCGACCGATGGCCATCGCCTCCCCCGTCGACTTCATCGCCGTGCCGAGCTCGAAGTCGACATCGTCGAACTTGTCGATGGGCCAGCGCGGCACCTTCGTCACCACGTAATCGATCGCGGGCTCGAAGGCGGCGGTCGTCTCACCGGTGATCTCGTTGTCGATCTCGTGGAGGCGCTTGCCGAGCGCGACCTTCGCCGTCACGCGTGCAATGGGGTACCCCGTCGCCTTCGAGGCGAGCGCCGAGGAGCGCGAGACCCGCGGGTTCACCTCGACGACGCGGTACTCCCCGCCGGGTGTGCCGTCGTCGCGCCACGCGAACTGGATGTTACAGCCGCCCTGGATCCCCAGCTCGCGGATCACGCCGAGCGCGGCGTTACGCATCTCCTGATGACCGTCGTCGGGGATCACCTGCGAGGGAGTGACGACGGTTGACTCGCCGGTGTGGATCCCCATCGGGTCGATGTTCTCCATGTTACAGATGATGATACAGGAGTCGTCGGCGTCACGCATCACCTCGTACTCGAGCTCGACCCAGCCGGCGATGGACTCCGTGATGAGCACCTCGCTGTTCCGCGAGAGCCGGAGCCCCTTGCGGACGCGCTCGACGAGCTCCTCGAACTCGTCGACGACGCCGGAGCCGGAGCCACCGAGGGTGTACGTCGTCCGGGCGATGACGGGAAGACCGCCGACCGTGTCGACCGCTTCCTGTACCCGTCCGCGGAACGCCTCCTCATCGAACTCGGTGACCGACTCCCCCTCGTCCAGCGAGATGGTCGTCGACTTCGGAACCGGCTGCCCGATCGCCTCCATGCGCTGGCGGAACAGGTCGCGGTCCTCCGTCGCGTAGATGGTGTCTAGCGGCGTGCCCATCACCTCGACGTCGTACTCCTCTAAGATCCCCTCCTCGGCGAGCTCGGCGGTGACGTTGAGGCCGGTCTGTCCACCCAGCCCGGCGATCACGCCGTCAGGCTCCTCGATCCGGATCACTTCGGCGATCGCCTCGGTGGTGATCGGCTCGATGTACACTCGGTCGGCGGTGTCCGGGTCAGTCATGATAGTCGCCGGGTTCGAGTTCACCAGCACGACACGAGCGCCTTCCTCCTGGAGGGCGCGGCAGGCCTGCGCGCCGGAGTAGTCGAACTCCGCCGCTTGTCCGATCTGGATCGGTCCGCTACCGATGAGCAGAATGGTCCGGTCCTCGGTCATTACCGCGACGGAGTACGCTCATCGTAATAAGGTCGGCGATAGAGTACGAATCTCGCAGCAGTTTTGCGATTTTCGCAAGGCATGCAGTCACGTACCACGCGCTACACCGTCGTGTCACGGACCATGTGCTACGCGCCGCCCGTCGCGTGTCGTTTCACCCACCGTGTGCTGCGTGTCCGCTTATGCGCCGTGCTCACCTTCCGGCTCAGGTGTTGAGCCGATACCGGTACGGCCGCTCCGCGATCACTTCGATATCGCCGCGCTCCGCCCAGCGGCCCAACACGGTCGCGACGCGGTGTGGACTGTCGGGCTCGTCGACGTCATCGAGCAGCGCGAGGATCTCTCGCGCCGTCAGCGGCTCGTCGGCTTCGGCGAGCACACCGCGGATACGCTCGTACTCGTGGGTGTGCATGTGTCTTACACACGTTCCCCGAACGTATATGATTCAGTGAGACAGGAGTCCGACATCCGTCGGACGCCGAGCGGCTGAAACGCTTGATATCGTTACACTCAGGCGTACGGGTCCTCGGCTTCGAGGTCGCGTTCGGCGCGGTACTGGTCGACGAACTCCTCGACGTCGAACCGCATCATCTCCGCTTCGAACCGCGAGAGGGCGTCGCCGTCCTCGGCGTGACTGACGGCGTGTTCCATCAGCTCGACGACGAGCTCGACGATGGTCTCGTGGAGTCGCCGGGAATCGAAGTCGGCCACCCACACCATCGCGTATCCTACGTCGCCGTCGCCGCTAGCGTCGTGTGTGACGACCGCCTCCGGGAACTCCTCCAACACGACGCCGAGCAGGTGAGGGGTGTCGAACTCCGGCATCTCCTCGCTCGTCGTCTCGATCGCCTCGCGGAGCACGTCGACGAGGAACTCCGGGAGGAACCGCTCCGGGGGGTGGACGTCCATCACGACGGCGTGGGTCTCACCGCAGTCACAGTCGAACTCCCGCATCCCGAGGTCGAGCTCGCCGAGACCGACGGTTTCGCCACACGCGAGCTCCAGCGTGTTGTCGTCGCCACCGGGGACGCGTGGCTGAGTCATATCACGTCTTGGCCGTTGGCTCGGTTAAAAGGCGCGGATAGGCCGGAACGCGTTCCGGCGAGACGCTACTCGTAATCCTCGTACCCAGTCTCGTCCCCCTCCAACTCAGTGTCTCCGTCGTTTTCGGTTTCCGACCCTCCGTGATCGACCGCTACCTCCGCTTCGACCTCGATCTCGACCCCACCCGCCTCGTAGGTCGCCTCGATCTCTTCGGCGTCGTCCCGTTCGATCTCGAGCTCGTCCGTGTCGACCTCGACTTCGACCTCCACGTCGACGGTAACGTCCCGGTCGGGTTCTTCGGACATACTGCTTCTGACTACGCGCCAAGCGAACAAAAAACGGCGGTCGAGGTCAGCGCGGCGGTCGAGGTCAGCGCGGCGGTCGATCGGCTACTGGAACCCGACGCGGCCGCCGGCGTCGCGAACCGTGTCGCGGCCGCCGCCCTTGAACTCGCGTTTGACGTCCTCGTAGTAGGACATGAGGTCCTCCGTGATCGTCGGACGCACAGACTCCATCGCCCGACGGAAGTGTTTCATCTCCACGTCCTCGGCCTCGTCGTCGTCGCGAAGCGCCTCGATCGCGGCCTCGCGGGCGATCCCCTCGAGGTCGGAGCCGACGTAGCCGTCCGTGATCTCCGCGACCTCCCGTAGGCTGACGTCGGGCGCGAGCGGAGTGTCCTGCGTGTGGATCTCCAGGATCCGCTCGCGGCCCTCCTGATCGGGCTGGCCGATCATCACGAGCCGGTCGAACCGTCCCGACCGGAGCAGCGCGGGATCGATCATGTCCGGGCGGTTCGTCGCGCCGATCACCATCACGTCGCCCATCTCCTCTAACCCGTCGAGCTCCGTGAGCAGCTGATTGACGACCCGCTCGGAGACGTTGTTACCCATCTCCTGGCCGCGCGAGGGCGCGAGGCTGTCGAGCTCGTCGAAGAAGATGATCGTCGGGCTCACCTGCCGTGCCTTCCGGAACGTCTGGCGGATCGCCTTCTCCGACTCGCCGACCCACTTCGAGAGGAGCTGGGGGCCGCGAACCGAGATGAAGTTCGCGTTCGTCTCGTTGGCGACCGCCTTCGCCATCAGCGTCTTCCCGGTCCCCGGCGGGCCGTACAGCAGGACGCCTTTCGGCGCTTCCACGCCCATCCGTTCGAACTTCTCTGGGGACGTAAGCGGCCACTCGACGGACTCCTGTACCTGCTGTTTCGCGTCCTCCAACCCGCCGACGTCCTCCCAGGACATCTTCGGGAGCTCGACGAGCACCTCTCGCATCGCCGACGGCTCGACCTCGTTCAGCGCGCCGCCGAAGTCGTCGCGTTTGACGATCATGCGGTCGATGAGGCTCGGCGGGATGTCCTCCTCGTCGAGATCGATCTCGGGGAGGTACCGTCGAAGCGCTTTCATCGCCGCCTCCTTGGTGAGGCTCTCGATGTCGGCACCGACGAACCCGTGGGTCTCGTCGGCGAGGTGGTCGAGGCTCACGTCGTCGGACAGCGGCATCCCGCGGGTGTGGATCTGGAGGATCTCCTTGCGACCGACCTCGTCCGGGACGCCGATCTCGATCTCACGGTCGAACCGCCCCGGGCGACGGAGCGCCGGGTCGACGCTGTCGACGCGGTTGGTCGCGCCGATAACGATCACCTGCCCGCGCGTTTCCAGCCCGTCCATCATCGTCAACAGCTGGGCGACGACACGGCGTTCGACCTCGCCGGTGACGTCCTCGCGTTTGGGCGCGATCGAGTCGAGCTCGTCGATGAAGATGATGCTCGGACTCTCCTCTTTGGCGTCCTCGAAGATCTCACGGAGCTGCTGTTCGGACTCCCCGTAGTACTTCGAGATGATCTCCGGGCCCGCGATCGAGAAGAACGACGCGGATGTCTCGTTGGCGACCGCCTTCGCTAACAGCGTTTTCCCGGTCCCCGGGGGGCCGTGTAACAGGACGCCCTGCGGGGGTTCGATCCCGAGCTTCGAGAAGATCTGCGGGTGTTTCATCGGGAGCTCGACCATCTCGCGAACCCGCTGGATCTCGTTTTTGAGCCCGCCGATGTCCTCGTAGGTGATCCCACCGCCGGTTTTCTCGAACCCGGAGATCGGCTCCTCGCGCAGTTCGACCTCGGTGTCCTCCGTGATGAGACAGACGCCGTCGGGCTCCGTCTCCACCGCGATCAACGGGATCGCTTGGCCCGGCGAGCGCATGAACGGGTGGTTCGTCGAGCTCATCACGGGGACGATGTCGCGCTCGACGACAGGCCGCTTGAGGATCTGTCGTTTCACCATTCCGGCGGCGTCCGATCCGAACTGGACGGACGCCTCCTCGGGCGGGGCCAACACCAGCTTGTCGGCCTTCTCGGCTTCCGCTTTCCGGATGGTGACGCGCTCACCGATACCGACGTCGGCGTTCTGCCGGGTGAACCCGTCGACGCGGACCGTGTCGGTGTTCCAGTCTTGCCGGTCCGCACGCCACACCTTTGCGGCAGTCGTCTCCGCACCCTCGATCTCGATGATGTCGCCGGGTGAGAGCTTGAGATGCAACAGCGTGTCGGGGTCGAGCCGGGCGATACCGCGCCCCGAGTCGTTCGGGTACGCTTTCGCCACTTCGAGTTGAACTTCGTTCATGATTCCTCGCGGGGGTTGTCCGTAACTGGACCCGGTTCGGGAATAAGCCTGTTGCCCGGTTCACCGTTGCTACCCGATCGGTCGATTCCGGAGGGCCGTCCGACTGCCCCAGAAATTCGTGTTATCATACAACATGATATCCGTTCGGCGGTTATAACCCCGTCGTAACCGCGGGTATTCTCCGTCGCCGACGGGTGCGTCAGACTGCATTCACTTTCGGGTCCAACACGGCGTACGAGACGTCCTGGACGATATTGCCGAGCACGCCGAACACGATGACGAAGACGGTCCCGCCCAGTAACACCGGGACGTCGCGGGCGTTCACCGCTTCCAGAAGGAGGAGGCCGAACCCTTCGATCCCAAACAACACCTCGATCACGAACACCGCCAGCACGAGGAGTCCGACCGCTTCGGTAAACAGCATCGAAAAGAAGGGGATTGCGGCGTTCCGGACGACGTGTTTCGCGACCCGAACCCGTGTCGCCCCTTTCGCCTCGACCAGCGTGATGAACGTCGCGGGGACGTACTCCAGCGAGTGTGCTCGCGCGTAGCTCACGTATCCCCCGAGAAGCACGGTCGCCGTGAGAACCACCGGAAGGAGCTGCTCGTACAGCAGCGGCGAGTACGCTATCACGGGATCGATCCGGTCGATGTGATCGCCCCACTGTAGCGAGAACACCATCCCGCCGACCCAGAACCCTGGGACGGCGAAGAGGAGGTACGCGATCCCGACGCCGAACCGACCCGTCCAACTACCCCGATTCATCGCGGCGTACAGTCCGATCGACAGACCGGCCCCGAACGCTACCACCAGCGCTGGAAGGACGTACGCCAGCGTCCGCCCGGTCGCACGGAGCAGAAGCGGCGCAACTGCCTCCCCGGTCGAGAGGGAGTACCCCCAGTCGAGGGTAGCCATGTTCCCCATCCAATCGACATACTGCTCGGCGATCGGTCGGTCCAGGCCCCGGGACGCGAGGTACTGCTGTGTCATCTCTTCGACCGCGGCTTCCGCTTGTGCCCCGTCACGGTGAGCGAACCGCAGGAGACCTTCCTGCCCGTCGAGCACCCAGTCGTCCGTCAACGAGAACAGCAGGAACACCGTCGTCAGTACGGTCCACGCCACGACGACGCCCATCGCGACCCGCTTCGCGAGGATCCGAAGGACGTTCACGGTCGAACCACCCTCAGCAATCGGTGTGGAGGAAGGAGCCGGAGCCACGGTCGACACTCCGCGCGATCGCGGTGACGAACGGGGGGTGTCCCGATATCACGGGACGATCTGCCGACTGCGGATGGCATACGACACCCGTGCTCGTCCGCGAACAAAAATCCCTGTGTGTTATTCACACGCGCCGTGTCGATCCGCGGGAGGAACAGCCCGGACCGGTCCTACCTCGTCGTCTCTACCATCGGCTGGCTAACCCAGCGCGTTCACCGAACCGGTCCGCTCGCCATCGCTCGCAGCTGCGCTATCGAGAAATCCCGTTCACGACTCGTCCGCAGCCAATGGGTCGGATTCGAACCGAAACAAGACGTGCTCACTTCGTTGCGCGCGACTTGCAGGGTTCGAATCCTTCCTCCCCATTGTGCGTCATTTCCTCGCTACGCTCGTCGAAAACGCTCATGGGTCGGGGCGGATTCGAACCGCCGACCTGCTCCGTGTGAAGGAGCCGTCATAACCGGACTAGACCACCGACCCGTACGGCTCTGGATTCCGCGCGTCCGAACTTAAGGGTTGCTTTGTCGCCCGGATTCAAGTGCTCTCCCGACGAGACGGGCCGTATGACCCACGAGCTCCGCACGCTCGAACGTTTCAGACGACACGTCGCCAGCGTACTCCACCTCCCCCTCTCGCTCGTCGGGCTGTACGCCGAGCGCGACACGCCTCCCGACCAGTACGCCATGACCCTGCAGGAGCCGTACCCGCACGTCGAGGCGCGGCTCCACCGGCTCGGCTTCGTCCGCAACCTCGTCTCCTCACTGAAACACCGTTCGTACGACGCCCCGCCCGAGACGACCGTCGCGAGCTGGGCGCGGTACCCGGCGGGCGCGCTCCGGAGCAGCCACCAGCTCCATCTCGGGCTGTTCGTCGGTCCCGACGAGTCGACGACGGACGTGTACGCCCACTGGGAACCCTCTTGGATCCGCCACCCGATCCGTCACTATCGGGCACGGGAGGTCGACGCCGAAGAAGGTGTTCGGCGGGTCAGGGACCTGTTCGAACGCGAAGGGGTACCGTTCGCTGTCGTCCCCGCCGAGGAACGCGTCGTCGGGAGCGACGGCGATACGTGATCACTCGGCTCGGACCGGTACGGGCCCGGGTTCGCTCGGCGGACCGACTCGCTACCCGACTCGGCTCGTCGGTCGAGTCGGCTCGCTACTCGCTCGGTTTCTCGTCTTTCCGACCCCGGTACGCCTCGATCCGTTCGCGCGCCGACGTCACGGCTTCGCGGGCCTCGCCCTCGGCGCGCTCCTCGAGCTCCTTGAGGTCGGCTTGCAGCTTGTCGAGCCGGGAGGGTTCGGGCTCCTCCTCGGGCTCGTCGCCGACGAGCTTCGAGACGCGGTCCTGAAGCGGTTCCAGTTCCTCTTTGATCCCCGCTTTCGCGTGTTCCGCCGCTCGACCCAAGTAGTACCGTGCGTCCTCGAAGTGTTTGCTCATATCTGCCCTTTAGCGAAGGACAGATATATGCTTTGCGGGAGATCTCCTCCTCCGCGGCCGTGGCGGCCGAGCTCCGTTAGTACGAGGGCGACTCCTCGGGCTCGCCGTCACGCGCGTTCGCGACCCGTCCGAGCGTGAACAGGAGGTCCGACAGTCGGTTGAGGTACGTGATCACCGACTCGTTGATCGGCTCCGCCCCCGCGAGGTTGACCACGCGCCGTTCCGCCCGCCTGACGACCGTCCGCGCGTGGTGTAACGCCGCGCCCGCCGATCCCCCGCCGGGGAGGACGAACGACTGGAGCGGATCGAGCTCCTCGTCGAACGCGTCGATACGTTCCTCCAGCTCCGTCGTGTGTGTCGGTTCCACCCGGGGATCGTCGGGATCGGGGTCGGGGTTCGCGAGGTCGGCTTGGACGACGTGGAGATGGTTCTGAACCGCTTCCAGCACGTCGTCGATGTCGGCGTACCCCGTCGGTCGCACCGTCCCTATCAGGGCGTTCGCCTCGTCGACCGTGCCGTACGCCTCGATCCGCGGGCTGGACTTCGACACGCGACTCAGGTCCCGTAGGTCGGTCTTCCCCTCGTCGCCGCGCCCGGTGTACACCGTCATGCGAGGGTCCGGTCGACGTACTCCAAGATGTTCGCGCTCTCCGACATCGTCACGCCGCGGTCCGCGTCGACGATGACCGGGACGCCACGCTGCCCACTCACGCGTTTTACCTCGTTCCGGTCGGAGTGGAGGGCGTCGACCCACGTCGTCTCGTACTCGACCTCAGCGTCGTCGAGGGCGTCGCTCACCTTCTCACACCACGGACACCCGTCCAGGGCGTACAGTCGAATGGACATACCCGATCGATCGACGCCCGCGGGCAAGAAGGTACGGCTCCCGGCGTCGTCGCCGGGGACGCTGCCGGTGGGTCGTCTCGTCTGGGTCGCTGGCCATCCGAGCTCGCCTCCCCTTCGATCCGTTCCCGGCCGTCTAAAGCCCGTGATACGACTCGATCGCGGTCCGGTACGCCTCGGGCATCGGCCGCGACGATCCGGTCTCGTCGACCGCCACCTGCACGGACTCGGCCTCGGCGACGACGCCGTCGTCCGTGCGAAGCTCGTAGGTCATCGGCACGCTCGACTCGCCGATCTCGGTGACGTCGATCTCGACATCGACCGAGTCGTCTTCGAGGTGAACCGGTCGGCGGAACGATATCGACAGCGACGCGAGCACCGTCGAGACCGAGGAGAGATCGGCGTCGAGGACGTCACGGAAGTACTCCGTTCGAGCCTGTTCCAGATAGGTGGCGTAGACGGCGTTGTTCACGTGACCCATGGCGTCGACGTCGCGAAACCGGACGGGGACCGTCGTCGTGTACGTGCTCATGGCCGAGTGTCGTCGGGGGGAAGTATGTACGCGTCGGCTTCCGACGGATCCGACGATCCGCCGCGGGTCAGCACGGTCGTTCGTCGTCGTTCTCGACCGTCAGTACAGCAGTTCGTCGTCGTTCTCGATCATGTACAGCGAACGGGCGGCGATGTTGACGGTGTGGTCACCCACTCGCTCGAGGTCACGTACCGTGAGCAACAGGCGGGAGACGTTCTCCATCGTGGCTTCGACGTCGTCGTCGTCCCGGAAGCGGTCCTCCTCGATCAGGTCGCGGACGACCAGATCGCTCGCTGCCTCGCACGCCGTGTCGAGGTCGTCGTCCATCGCGGCGACCTCGTAACACAGCTCCGAGTCGGAGTCGGCGTAGGCGGTCATCGCCGCGTCCAACATCTCCAGGGTCGTATCGCCGATCCGCTGGACGTCGACGTCGGGGAACACTTCCTCCTCAGCTTCGCCGGCGTACCGCCCGAGGTTGGTCGCCAGATCCGCGATTCGCTCGAGATCCGTGATGATCTTGAACGAGGCGGCGATGAACCGGAGGTCGCCCGCGACCGGCTGCTGAAGCGCGATCAGGTCCGTACACTCCCGTTCCAGCTCCAAGTAGAGCTCGTTGACTTCGGCGTCGCCGGTGATGACCTCCTCGCCGAGTTCGCCGTCCTGCCGTTCCAACGCGTCGAGGGCGGTCCGGAGCCGGTCCGCGACGACCTCGCTCATGTAGAGTACGTCCTCGCGGAGCCCTTCCAGTTTCGCTTGGTACTGTTCGCGTGGCATCGTCTCGGTCGTAGACCGACGGCGACGGATAAAAACACGTCGCACGCGGGACGGGTCCCTACTGGGTTCGACGTGACGAAAGGAAGTGGGTTGGGGCGGATTTGAACCGCCGGCCTCCTCCATGTCAAGGAGGTGTCATAACCGGGCTAGACTACCAACCCGCCGGGGCTTACTGACGCGTTTCGTCGTATCCGGGGGACGTAATTGAACCTTTCGGAACGGGGGCCGGCGTGGGGATTCGGCACACGTTCTCCGACTCGCCCAGCCCGTTCCGGTTTGCCCGTCCCGTCATCGGCGATCGACCGCTTTTACTGGGTCGCAGCGAGTTCTCGGGTATGGTTGATCTCGACGCGCGTGCGGACCGGTTGGACGCGTATCTCGCCGATCGCGGGCTCGAAGCCGTCTGGTTCGCGGCGCCGAACGGGTTCGCGTGGCTCGTCGGCGGCGACAACGTCGTCGACGCGGACGCGCCTCACGGCGTCGCC
>NZ_JBHSWW010000027.1:0-18674 GCF_042661865.1 Halorubrum tibetense | reverse complement strand
ACTTCGTGAGCCAGTGGTTCTCCGGAAAATCATCGGAACGCTCCGTAATGACCGAGGAATGTTCGTTCACGAGACGATCTTGTCCCTGCTGGCGACATGGCGCCAGCAGGGACGCAATCCATACGAAGAGCTTCGTCGAGTCGTCAGCAACAATGAAATGATCTCACGGGCTCACGCTGTGCCGGCTGTCGAGACCTCGGGGTAAACACGTACGGTCAGTTTAAATATCCACTCTACGCGTGGGGTGGAGGGATTGCGATTCGAAAATCGGTGGAGGATACGATCACATGGGATGCAGAGACGATCACGGAGGATACAAATTTCATTTGGCGTGCAGCAAAGGCCGGCGACCTTGATTTTCGGGTGTTGAACCTGAAGTTCCGGAATCAGGCTCCGCCCTCACTTCGGGGCATGTTCCGACAGCGACGACGGTGGTTCGCGGGGACCCAGCATTCTTCAGACGTGCTTCCACGACGATACCGTTCGCTCCTCGGTTTCCGGATGGTTGCGTGGGCGTTGTCGCCGTTGATCCCTGTTATGTCGGTATTCTTGTTTTTATTTCCACAGTACCTTCCGCAACCGCTGTTGTATCAATTCGGCTCCCTTGCCATGTTTCTTTTCCTGTTCGTGATTACGCTCGTTGGCGTCCGCGTGTATATTCGCTGTGAGCGGATTCAACTGCTTGCCGTCCCACTGACGCCCTTGTTGGTCGTCCTGAACACTGCTGGCGCGCTATGGGGGTGGGTTTCCCCGGTACAGACCTTCGCGGTTACAGAAAAAGTCGCGCCCAAATCTGAAAAAGTCTCACCGGATGTTATAGAACAAAAGAACCCGTATCTCACGGAAGGCGATTTTGAAGCACACGATGGCGAAAACCGGCTTATCGATAACGCCGGATTCGTCTGGGTGAGTTTTAAAGACGAATGAGAGTGTAGTAAGAAACAATTCGGATACGGTCGTGGATGATGGATTCAGATCTCTCTCGGCGAAGGGACGTACTCGCAACGGTGGGAGCAGTGAGCACCGCCGGCTGTCTCGGTTCGAGGATTGATGATATTATGAGACGTGATTCGCAGTCCGGAAGCTGGCCGGATGATGACTGGCAGCTCGTCGTTGACGAACAGTGGGAGTCATTCGACACCGACCGATGGGGGGTTGGGTTTATCGACCGCGAAGAGTGGATACCAGACGACGACGCAGCGGTGCGGGAGGAGAACGTCACGATCACCGACGGCGTCTGTGAGCTGCTGGTAGAATCTGAGGGAACTGGCCCGGATGGATGCTTTCAGGGTGTCATCAATTCAACCACAGGAGAGGAACCGCACCATCCGGCTGCAGGGATTCCAATCGATCCGGTGCCGGGCCAGTATGTTGAAGCACGGCTCAAACTCCCCGGACGAACAGGAATCTTACCTGCCTTCTGGATGCACCCGGCGAACATGAACTGGCCGCCGGAGATAGATATTGTCGAACTGTTTCAGCGCGGCGAAGAGACCTCATCCGAACGCCAGCACCTACACGTGAACGTCCACTGGAGCGAGTCAGGAACACCGAATGATAGAGAGACGCACACGGATGATCCATTCTCACTGGACACTAGCATTGATCTCACTGAAAGCTTCAATACGTACGGGTGTGCATGGTTTGAAGATCGGATTGAGTGGTATTTCAACGAGAATCATATTCTGACACGAACGACGCCACCAGCGATGATCCAATCGCTGACTGCTCTTGAATCTCGGCCCTTCGGATTGGTCTTCTCGAATCACGTGAACCGGATCGGTCAGGCAAATCTTACTGAACAGTGGAGGGAGCGCCTCGCCATTGATTGGGTCCGGGTCTGGGAACAAGACGCGCAGTAGTGTTTGTCGTCGGATAGGTCGGATTGCCATTGCGGTCTACAGCATAGCCTCTCTAGTTCCCATCGCCTGTCAGCAACGACGTTCGAGAAACGCGCGCTCTATCAGTACGCCACAGAGTACATGATGGATCTGTCAGGTAGGTCAACGATTGGTACGCACTTCGAGTAGCACAGCTGATTCAGCAGGTCGGAAACGGAATGAAGGTGACTCCCGTGCTGGCTTCATCCTCTATATTTGGCAGGCGTTCAGCGATTTACCGACATTCTACCAAAATCGGTCTGGTAAATACAACGCACATATCTCGCACAGACTGGTTGTAGATCCGTTCAGACTGAGTCAGTCGAGGGAGAACGCACAGAGGTGGCTAATATTCGTAGTTTCTATTGAATACATTCTCAAATGAGAGGTATTTCAGGGGCCGACAGGCGGCGGTCCAACAATACGAATGTCGTGTTCTGGGGCGAGTTCGTTCACGCGGCCAATAGCTGCTTCAGATGGTGGAGCGGTCGGGACGGTTCGGTCCTCGGTCGGTTCACCAACGGCGGTCACGAACTCGCCAAACCCACCGGGTGAATCAGCTGTGACGATCGTGGCCTCTGTTACGGCATGGAGTGAGTGTGGCTCTCCACGTGGCAAGACGACCGAGCTCTCAGCGGTCAACTCTTGTTGGTCGTCCTCAGTGTGAACGTGGATGGTTCCATCAGTTACGTGAATCAGCTCGTCAGCATTCTCATGTATATGCAAGGGAGGAGCGTGTCCTTCCCGAAGTTGCATCTCAACGACCGACCACCGCCCATCCGTCTCTTCACTGGCCACATGGACAAACGACAGTGTGTCCAGAAACTGAATTGGTTCCGTCTCGGTACGGTGTCCACTGACCGGCAACTCAAATCCGGGCATACGTAGTTGATTGGACCCAGTTTATCTAAATCTGCCCCCGTTCCGCATCCTTGTATTGGCTGGGCGTAATGCTACCAGCTCCACTAGATGTCCCCCGCAGCATAATGAATACACAGCGTGGATGTAGCATTACACAAAGTGCCCCATCGTTGGTCTGCTCGCTCAAGATACTATCTCTGTGGTGCTGTAACGGCAGAATCCTTTTTGCTCTATGAATGGTTTGCTTGAGCGAATGGAAACTACCCAGTGGAACTGGCAGTGGACAGCAACATTTGGGGTTATACTCAGCTACAGCGTCAGCGGCATTCTATGGACTCGTGGATCTCAGGCAATCGCTTCGGTCATCACGATTACGGCAACTCTACTCGCCATGTATGTCATCGCCAAGGGCTAATTCGGACGAGACTGTTCTGACTGAGCTGGCTCTGTTGACTCGATGGAAACGCTGCTATCCCTGGAGAACGTGAACCAAGATATGGGGCGCAAGAGACCGATAAGGATTCCGTGCCATCGAGCACGTTCTGTTGACTGGTCCATGCGCGAAAGAAGTCGAGCCATGGGCGCTACAGCCCGGATGCCGCAGGGCGCGGCATCCGGGAAAGCCCGAATAGGTGAATCTCTGCTTCACGTGCTGGCGTCCCGAGTCACAAGATCGCCTCTCCGAACGATGATGACCACTGGCCGGGCAGACAGACGAGGGAGCTGAGGGCCGCCAAACCGGCGGCCCTCAGCGGTCGGTCGGAGCCTTTCTTTAGCATCTGCTATCGCTAGACAGCGACCGCACCGCACACACGTTTCGACCGCCTACCGGCTGTGAAAGGAACAGATCCCCGGACGGCGTAATCATTTTGTCGCTAGACGTGGTTTGATCGGCTAGCAGCGTTTACATAGGTGAAATCCTTCACATCTGATACGAGGGCCGTGCTGAATACACAGCGCGAATGCAGTACGAACCGAGACTAATCAACTGGAGAGAGTGATCGGTCAGTACAGGGGAAAGCACTATCATGTCAGGTCCGCATCCGCTCAGGATTTGTCAGAAGCGGTCTACAGATTATAGAGGTCCGACACAACATTACGATCCGCTTCCAGACTCGCTTTCGATGACCTCGGCATAGGATGCCGTAATCGGATACCGCCACCCGCTGTCGAATGCTTTTGTCGTAACACGGAGTGACGGTGGAGTTTGTTCGCGTTTGAATTCCGCCTGCGTAAGGCGGCGCACGACCGTTTCAACTTGCTCACGTGTCGCATCAGTTTCGTTAATGATCTCCTCTACAGTCTCTTTGCTGCCAACGTATCGCTTGACCACTGGATCAATGATATGGTACGGTGGAATGTCATCGGTGTCAGTCTGTCCCTCAGCCAACTCGGCGGTCGGTGCTTTCTCCAACACCGAGTCGGGGATCGGTGCTGAATCAATCCACGGTGGTGGGTCTGAGTTGAATGACTCCGCAAGCGCATACACTCGGCGTTTGGTACAGTCTCCGAGCGGTGCGATTGCACCAACTGCATCGCCATACAGCGTACAGTAGAGCGTGTCATAGAAACGTTCTCAGAGAAGGCAGCAGGGTGTTGGAACTGTGTCTACGAGCGCCAGCACCCTGCAAGACGTAGCTTCGGTAGACGACTTCTTGAATGTCGCGGCTATCGAGACAGTACCGCTGTTTGAACACCTTGAATTCGAGTTTCTGCTGGGGTACGACGTGTTCGCCCCCGCTTCGAGGGGGCGAACACGAGTTCACAAGCCACCAGACCTCTTTCGAGGCTTTCTGCACTGCTACTACGAGAATGTCTACGGAACACGCCCGGTTACACGAGAACTTCAGAACGGCCTTGTCTGGTACTACTGTGGACTCGACAAACCGCCATCCAGAGACACGGTTGACCGCTTTCTCACCGACCTCGAACACGTTATCGACGATGTCTTCGACAGACTCGTCGAGCAGGCCGCCGCTCGCGGCCTGCTCGACTCCACGTACTCCATCGATTCGACCCACGTTGAAGCGATCCAATACAACGACGCTGCGTCGTGGAACTACGATCCAACAGCTGAGGAGTACTACTACGGTTTCGGCTGTACGATCGTCTCAACCGGCGCAAAGATACCGATTGCAGCCGAGTTCACACAGGCTAAACAAGCAGACCAAGAGACGGCGATGCGCGTCACGCGTGACGCGCTCGCCGTCGATACACCGATCTGGATGCTTGGGGACAGCGCCTACGACATCCTCGATTGGCACGACCACCTGCTAGCCGCAGGGGTCGTGCCAATCACTCCGTACAACCCGCGAAACACTGACGACCCGAAAGATATCGAGTACAGGGTCGAAGACCGCATCGAGGAACACAGCAAGGACGTTCAGCTGAAACAGTCTATCTTGGACGAGACGTACAACAACCGGACAGGAGTCGAGCGAACCAACGGCGCGGTGAAAGACTGCGGCCTCGGGCACGTCCGCGCCCGAGGCCGCGTCCACGCACGAACAGAAGTGTTCGTTGCGCTCTGCCTACGGCTCGTCGTGGCCATCACCAACTACGAGCGAGGAAACAATCCGGGCTGTGAGAAGCTATGAGATGGATTCTATGACACGCTCTACAGTAGCCAACCGCAGCCTCGCTCTTGTTATCAGGGGTTAAAACCAATGCGTCCGTGTCGTTGGCGACACCCATCAGTAACAGACCTCGTACCCGAGCCTGCACGTTCTCACGGGTGACACCTCGCGTACCCGTTCCTTCTGTGAGTCCCGAAATCGACGTAATTGCGGACTTCGAGAGCAGTTCGATCTCTTCTTCACCGAATTGTATCTCTAAGTTGCGAGCGACACGCTCCGCATCTGTACGATTCTCGTCTGTAGTAACTGCGCTGGGGAGAGTAATCCCGTAGACATGTTCTGGGCCAACCGCTTCGGCGGCAAGCGCAGCAGTAACGGACGAATCAATACCGCCCGATAAGCCAATCACAACGTCTTCGAATCCGGTCTTACGCAAGTAATCCCGGATTCCAAGTTCAAGCATACGTCGGAGTTGAACCGTGTCGGACAGCATTGTTGTCCTTGAGAGGTCTTCCTCTGATGTGCTGGACAGGATATGTGGCTTGCCGACCGGCGCGGAGGCGACCGTGGAACCAGTAGCGTCAAGTAGTATTGACGTTCCGTCAAAGAGAATGTCATCATTTCCACCCACCTGATTAGCAAAAACCACCGGCGAATTGATACGCTCAGCATGATTGCCAAACCGAGTTGCCCGTGACGAGAGTTTGCCTACCCGGTAGGGACTCGCAGACAGGTTGACAAGCAGGTCAACGGTCTCGTACGATGCAACTGGGTTCGTTCCATGTCGCTGCTGACCGGTCACTTCGTGGTTGTACCACGCATCCTCACAGATCGTAATGCCAACTGTTGTATCGTTCACAACGACGGACTGTGGTGAGTCACCTTGGGTGAAGTACCGACGTTCGTCGAAAATGTCGTATGTGGGGAGGAGGCGCTTATCATATCTCGTGGCAGCTTCGCCGTCGATAAACACGGTGGCACTGTTCGTCAGTGGCGGGCCGCTCTCTTGAGTTGAGGGGGCGGTATGCCCAACGATGAGTGCTGGACCGTCCTCGGTGATACGGCGAAGTTTATCCAGAGTGGCCTGTTCAGCGTTAAGAACGGCTTGTCGATGGAGTAGGTCACGTGGCGGATACCCAAGGAGTGCGAGTTCCGGAGTAATGACTAGCTCAGCACCTGCATCGGCAGCTTGCGAGTATGCTTCAATGATCTGATCGCAGTTGCCAGAAATATCACCAATGATGGGATTGTGTTGTGTGACCATCCGTTGTAGTTTAACGCCTCACGCCAGCGCCGTCTCCTGATCTGAATATCGTTGGAACTACCTGTCAGAGAAACCCGGTGGCTGCTGTGAGTTACCAACCACCGGATTCAGTGATTGTCGACCGGATCAAAAGAGCGTTTCCCTCTGATGAGTTGCGCGAGCGCGCTCGCGCAACGAATCTCGTCCAACGAGAGCGCAAGTTCGACACTGTCGCGTTGTTCTACACCCTCTCACTGGGTTTCGCTGCTGGATCGGATCGCTCTATTCAGACTTTTCTCAAGCGCTTCGTCGAAATGGCTGACTGTGACGAACTTGCTTATCCAACTTTCCACGGCTGGTTTTCACCCGCGTTCGTTGCACTCCTGCGAGAGATTCTCGATGACGCTATCGAGAATCTCGAACCGGGACAAACCGACCTCAGCGGACGTCTCGAACGCTTTCGAGACGTCCTCATTGTTGACGCCTCTATCGTCTCACTCTACCAAGACGCTACAGATGTCTACGCAGCGACTGGCGAAGATCAAGCTGGCGTAAAGCTCCACCTTACGGAATCACTCTCAACCGGACTTCCTACGCGTTTTCAAACGACTGAAGCCAAAACGCAGGAACGGAGCCAGCTACCCACCGGCGAGTGGGTAGCTGGCGCACTCGTCTTACTTGATCTCGGCTTCTACGACTTCTGGTTGTTCGACCGTATCGACCAAAACGACGGCTGGTTCGTCTCACGGGTCAAAGATGACGCGAACTTCGAGATCGTCGAAGAGCTTCGCACATGGCGGGGAAACAGTATTCCCCTCGAAGGCGAGTCGCTGCAGGACGTCCTCGACGACCTGCAGCGACAGGAGATCGACGCTCGGGTCACCCTCTCATTCGACCGCAAGCGAGGGTCGGGCGTCAGCACGACCCGAACGTTCCGACTCGTCGGTGTGCTCAACGAGGACAGCGATGAGTACCATCTCTACCTAACAAATCTTCCCAGAGACAACTACCACGCGCCCGATATCGCACAGCTCTATCGGGCGCGGTGGGAGATTGAGCTGCTGTTCAAGGAACTCAAATCGCGCTTTGGTCTTGATGAGATCAATACGACGGATCCCTACATTATTGAAGCGCTGATCATCGTAGCGGCGCTCTCGCTGCTGATGAGCCGCGTTATGGTGGATGAACTCCGCAAATTAGACGCAAGGCGGCAGGGGAGCGACGACGACGCGGCCGCGTCGTCGACGCGTCTCCCACGCCGTCGGTGTTCTCACGCGCTCGAACGTCACGCACACCTAGTCCAGCTGTACCTGATGCTGGATCTCGGGTATGAACTGCCAGATCTCGACGAATTGCTGTTGTGGTCGTCACGGGATCCAAATCCACATCGACCAAGATTACGTGAGCAGGTTGAGTCAGGCGAGTTCTGGTAGAAACTCGCCTGACAAGCCGGTCAGCTCAGACGGAGGTAGTAGCGACAGCTCTGGATCGGCGACGCACTCACCGGAGTGAGTGCGCCGCCTTCAGAGAGTGACACAGATCTCATCACCCGAGACAGAAGAACATCCGTTCAGTTCTCCGATCACGCCTCATCAGCGATTCGACTCAACACTGTCTTGCTCAACTATCCGCACAAACACCGTCTTGACGCGCCGCTAAACTATAACGGATGGTTGTGTGACAGCAACTTGAATTGGCAAAGTCATACCAGACGTTAGGCTCGCTGGGTTGTAAATACACAGACGTTTGTCTCTGGGCAACTCAATAGCGTATGAGATACCTTCCACGAAATTCTGAGCTGATTGTGTGAAACATGCGCTCTGCGTCTTACCGAGTCGTAAAATATACGTGAATCGGTCGAAATCGAAACAATCAGTCTGCACGTGTAGTGTACGGATGGTTCACTTCCTGCGGCGCGAAACAGACGGAGGTGGCGTGCTGTACTCATCCTCTATATTCAGCAGTCATTTCCATTCGGGTTTCTGATGACAATGCCTCTCGATGAGTGATGCCGCCCAGAGACCACTCTTGATGATGACAGTTAAGCGCTGCACATCCCTCGTATTCTACAGCCGATTCGATCTCCACCGATAACTGCTGAGTGTACCGATATCTCGCCGCCTTCTACCGATCTTCAGGTCAGCACGATCTACTAGTAGTTATTGAATATGGAACGCCAACACCGCGAAACTACCAGTAGTCCTTTGATATTGACCAAGGGTTTCTTTCAGGATTGGTTTTGCCCAACTACCGTAACCGATCACGATGTGCTGCTGATTTGGTTACGAGATCGGCCCACACTTGCACGTGTGCTTGACACCCGTGAGTGGTCTCGAACATCATTTGTACACAAAATAGCAGGACTACTTTGTCCAACTACACAGGAACTCACGGTCGCAGGATGCTCAGATTGGCGCTTTACCGACCCGGTTAGAATGGATCGTTGGTGAACTCTCAGACCGTTACAAGTCTTGTGGCATGACAGTCTTGCGGTCGTTCGCTTCAGCACGACGGGAGGCTTCCTCAATGAGTTCGGCCACTTCCTCATCCAGAGCATCGTAGAAATCTGCTGCAACTGGGTGGTCTTCTAGTGCATCCTGCACCCCGCTATTGACGATCAGGTCTGTCATACAATCCGGTATTAACGGGTCAGAGTAGTAAATATTGGCAAATTGGTTCGTGAGTAATGGTACAATTCCGAGACTGGTCACAGAGTTAGGTCAGCAATCTCCCAGTCGCCCGAGAGCTCATTGTCCAGTCCCTCGTCACTCACGAGCTTCTGTATCCGCTGCTCAACATCATCATCAAGCCTAAATTCGAAGTCAAACTCCTCTTGCCATTCCCAGTAGCGCGGGATCGTCGGCGAAAACTCACTCACCGCTCCGGCGGGTGCATCCAAAAGATGGCGGGCTTCGGATATGTCCCCTCGTGGATGGGCAAAGCTTCTGCTGATGTTGTCGTCATTCACGATTCGTTCCAGTAAGTCGATAGCCGCGTGCTGGTCTGCATAGAATGCATGTTCGAGCATTGGATTTACGACAGAGATGTCCTTCGAGGCATGCTGGTGAATGGTGTCTGCAACAGCGTGATCAGGATGTCCGATCCCCCAACCGTACGGATGGACTCCCTCGTTGATGAAATCGTATCCGTCGCCCTCGACACGATCAAGAATTGAGCTGAAGAACTCCAACGATTTGACTGGGATCTCCGTTACACCCTCTGTGAGTCGGGTCCGGATCAGATACCGACCCGTGACATTCTGAAGGACTGTCGTCACATGAGGGAACTCGTCTGATGTGTCCGGGTGATAGGCGTCAAGAAACTCTTCAAGCAACTCCCAATCTTCCGCTAGTACGGCATCATCAAACACCGCGATGAGTCGTTCCCGATACGCACGGGTAATCCCCTGATAACGGTCGGACTCCCCTTGTTCGTGTGCTGACGATAACTCTGTTTCATACGTTGCTACTGCCTGCATGAGTGCCGCTACATCCCCATCGTCAGCAGTTGCTATCTGCTGTTCAAGCGCCTCTATTTCGATTGGATCTGATCGTCTGTCTGGCACCATTGATTCTCTCTACAGAAACCCTAGTCGTAATGCTTGTGTCTCAAAACTGTAATAGTAGCGTATGACAGCGACGTATGCTCTCAGTGTTACCATCGAATCACACGACTACAGGGGCGAGTTCTATCTCATGGGCGATGAATACGATACAGGTGAAGATGTCCTAAAATACGTAGCAATTGACCATATCTTAGCAATGAAGCAACGCCCACACGTTGTCGAGTACCTTTTAGAGACACTCCGAGATGGTGAGAACGTGAGCAAGGCAGAGTACGACCAAGCTGACCCGGATGTCTCCTGTGGGCTCCACTTCGATGTTAACCACCAACAGTTCGGATTCTGGGTTGGCGACCGTAGAGTCGAGATCGGGAGACGACCAACAAAGAGCGAATTGCGCTCAATCGCTGACGAACTTTCGGTGTAGTTACTTCCTCGTTCTCCACTCCAGCAACGACAAGTATGTGACCTGCATAAAGAGAGTTGAATGCGTCTCTCGTTTGATGACGGGACACTCCTTGTTGAAGACGCTCCTGAGTCTGTGCCGTATGCTGAGTGGGACGACCGTGTCGATGAGTACCGAGCACAGGCACACCATTACCGTGACATTCGAAAGTGGGTGACCGGATCTGATGGGCAAGCCAGCCTTGAACAGCCAATGGGAACTGTGGCTGAATTGGAAGACGAGGCTCGTGCGTACTCGAAGTTCCATCTCACGCCTTCTGTCGCTATCGAACCTCGTGATTACCAGCAGGAGGCACTCTCAGCGTGGCAGGATAACAACCGTCAGGGCAGTGTGATCCTCCCCACAGGAAGCGGAAAGACGTTTCTCGCCGTCCAAGCAATTGCTGACGCTGGTGTCAGCACGCTTGTTGTCGTTCCGACTATTGACCTGATGAACCAGTGGCACGCCACTCTCACGAACGCTTTCGGGAATCAACTCCCTGATGGAGTCGGCGTCTTGGGCGGTGGAAGCCACAACGTGACCAATATTACGGTGACGACCTACGACTCTGCGTACCGGTATATCAACGAGTACGGCGACCGGTTCGGACTTCTCGTGGTGGACGAAGTACACCACCTTCCGGCACCGACCTACCAACAGATCCCTGAGATGACGATTGCCCCGTATCGACTTGGACTCACAGCTACCTACGAGCGCGCTGACGGGAAACATGAAGAGCTAGCGGAACTGTTGGGCACGGTTGTGTATCGAGAAGGAGTCGACGAGCTTGCAGGGGAGTATCTCAGCGAGTACGAAACGCTCCATCTCAGCGTGGAACTCACTGATGAGGAACGGAAGCAGTATACTGAGGAATACCAGATTTACCGCGACTACGTCGACAGTCATGATTTTGATCTCTGGAAAGAGAGCGGCTATCAGGAATTTCTCAAGCGCACGTCATACGACCCGCAGGGACGACGCTCCCTCATTGCGAAGCAACGAGCCGAGAAAATTGCTCGGACTGCGGAAAAGAAACTCGATACGCTGGATAGTTTGCTGAAGAGACACCACGACGACCGTACAATCATCTTTACAGCGAACAACGAGTTTGCATACGAGATCTCTCAAGAGTTTGTTGTTCCCTGTATCACGCATCAGACCGAGACTGAGGAGCGAACAGAGATTCTAGAGCGATTTCGAACAGGAAAGTACTCGATGCTTGCTACCTCGCAGGTGCTGGATGAGGGAATCGATGTACCGTCTGCAAACGTGGGTATCATCCTCTCTGGAAGTGCATCGAAACGACAGTATGCACAGCGATTGGGGCGGATTCTTCGTCCAACGGATGATCGTCAACCCGCTCGACTCTATGAGATCATTACCGAGGATACGATGGAGACCTACGTATCTGAACGGCGACGGCAGGGGGTGAGCGCTAATGCTGACAGCTGACCTCGCCCGCTCACGTACGTACGAAGGAACTACCTCCCCGCTGTTCATCGACGCGGACGACCAGCAGTACCGAGAGACCGCTACAGAACTCATCCAGATCTTCAAGGAGCATCTCGGACAATCCAAGGGTAGGCTGGAGGAGACGATAGACGAACTCACTATCGCAGACACGGACTACAAGATCGTACAAGGGCTGGCGAAACTGCTCAAAGACGAATGTGAATTCGAAACCGTTGCACCAGTAGATCCACAGAAGATCCGGCAGCGGCTTTTTGAGAAAGCGAACGATTCGTACCCGATTGCACGTCAGCCCACGCTCGGTGAGGACACACAAAAGTTGGAGGTGTACAGTGCTGTTGCTGACCAGTTCGGAATCTCACTCGAAGACTGCTACCGAGGCATGTACGCCGATTTAGAGGAGAACAAGCGACTTGTACGATTTGGACACCGTACGTCCGATGAGTATGATGAGGCTGACGACGGGACGACTACGACACGGTTGACTGGAGATAGTGAGGAATCGTATGCTGAGGATACGATAACGGTCGATTGGCTTCTCACACGCTACAATCTCGCTCTGGCACAAGCAGTACTGTACGATGCGACAAAGATGCGAATACGAGTTTGGGACTCGTTTGCGACAGTCTTCAGCTACGTGAAACTGTTTGGGCTGATGCACCGCATCTATCCAATCGACGCCAACGGAAACCGTGTCTCCAGTACAGAAGTTGCCGACGGGTACGAGGCTATTCTGGATGGAGCAGCGTCTCTCTTCTCGAAATCGAGGAAGTACGGAATACGGATGTCAAACTTCCTTCCGGCTCTCCCATTGTGTGACCGCTGGGAGATGGAAGCCGACATTCTTGATGACGATGGAGGAGCAACGAGTCAAACGCTCTCGTTTGAACTTGACCACACGGACGAACTCTCCTCGCACTACTCGGCTCAGAGCGATTTTGACTCCGATGTGGAACGCACACTTGCCCAGAAATGGGGACGTGCCAACACTGACTGGCAACTCGTCCGCGAGGATGACGTACTGGACCTAGGAGCAGAGGTAATGCTCCCAGACTTCGCTATCGAACACCCTGATGGACGTCGAGTCATATTCGAGATTGTCGGATTCTGGACGCCAGAGTATCTGAATGAAAAGCTGGCGAAGATACGGAATGCTGACCGGGACAACCTCATCGTCGCCGTCTCTGAACGGTTGGACTGTTCGTCTGAAGATTTCGATGGACTGGATGACCGTATCTTGTGGTTCAAATCGGGTATCCACGTCTATGACGTGATTGAATTAGCGAAGGAGTACGCAGTTGAGTTCTCACCACGGCAATAGCGTTGATCTCGCCTATTACTTCCGCCGCACTCTCCTTAGTTATACAACAGCTGGGTGCGTATGCAAGCGTGGAACTTGGAATCCTGTCACACGCTCCACGTTCCTCATCACATCATGTCCAATGCAGTGTCGAAACTCGGTACGTGTCCATTCTGTGGGTCGGCTGTTCCAGCCGGAGCATTGCTCATCGAATATGAGGTTGAAGAGGGAACACGCCTCTTTGCGGAGTGCTACGAATGTGAAGAGCCGGTCCAGCCACAGTAGCTGTAACACGCACAAACTACTGTTCATGTCATACTGTCGAGTCACTATCACCTAGCTGCTACGGACACCATCACGCTGCGTATAGAACACGGCATAGATCGAATACATTCCGCCGCAGGCGAACTGCATTGGTGGTTAGAGAAATCTCCGCATGTGGAACGTTTCTCCTATTGAGCAGCTCGTAGCCTCTCGGGGACTACCGTGTGCTCTGTTATGAAGGCAACTAAGAATCCGATAAAACCGCCGACAATGAGAGCCTGAAACGGTGGGATGTACGCAGGGACGCCGAACGCCAGCGCAAGCCCAAGTGTGATCGGAGCAGCTATCATAACGACTCCAAACGCGACCAATGTCAGACGCTCTCTGTGCTGTTCAGAGTATTGGTCACGCAGTAGCCAGACAAACGGGCCAGCAAGAAGTGCTATAATGACTCCAATGCCAGCAATTGAAATCCATGGAATGGCACCCCTCTCCATGAGTTGCAGAACGCTCAAAAGAGCAAATATTCCAACAAAGAGGGTGTCATAGAACGAGTAGCACACTAAAGAGCAGGGTGAACGCTGAGGTGGATGAGTTTAGCGACCCTACAAGATGATCCTTCGATAGAGTCGTTCTTCAATGTCGCGGAAACCGAGACGCTAGCGTTGTTTGAGCATCTCTCCTTCGAGTTTCTCGAAGAGTTCGACGTGTTCGCCCCGGCGCAGACGGGGCGAACACGAGAGCACGAACCACCAGAGTTGATGCGTGGCTTCATCCATTGCTACTACCACGACATCTACGGCATTCGTCTCGTTGAGCGAGAACTTCGGAACACGCTCGTTTGGCTCAGCTGTGGCTTCGATCGACCGCCGTCCAGAGACGCAGTCGATCGCTTTCTCACCGACCTCGAACACGTCGTTGACGAGGTGTTCGACCGACTCGTCGAGCAGGCCGCCCGGCGCGGCCTGCTTGACTTGACTTATTGTATCGATTCAACCGATGTGAGGGCGATGCCCGCCGATCAAGACGCGTCGAAGTGCTACGATCCAACCGACGACGAGTACTACTACGGCTACGGCTGTACAATCGTCTCGACCGGGCAAAAGATCCCGATTAAAGCCGAGTTCACCGAGAGTAAGCAAGCGCCAGAGGAGACGGCGATGCGCGTCACGCGTGACGCGCTCGCCGTCACCAAGCCGATCTGGATGGTCGGTGACAGCGCCTACGACACGCTCGACTGGCACGACCACCTGCTGGCCGCAGGGGTCGTGCCAGTCGCCCCGTACAACGCGCGAAACACCGACGACCCGAAGGACATCGAGTACAGGGTCGAAGACCGCATCGAACAACACAGCGAGGACGTTCAGCTGAAGCAGTCCACGTTGGATGAGACGTACAACCGCCGGACAGGAGTCGAACGAACCAACGAATCAGTAAAAGACTGCGGCCTCGGGCGGACGCACGCCCGAGGCCGCGTCCACGCACGAGCACAGGTGTTTCTTGCCTTGTGCCTTCGCCTCGTCGTCGCAATCACCAACTACGAACGCGGAGACAATCCGGGAAGCACGATCATCACGGTGTGACAAGAAATCTATAACACGCCTATATAATATACAACGCGCGCTTTAGTCAGGATGCCGGCGTTGAATCGTTTATTCCAGTTATATGATTGATACGGGCCGGCATGGTTTTATCCCGCTGTTTCTACTTATTCCGAACGTGCCTGATGCTGTGTTAGCACAGTTGCTCAGTGTCTTTCTCTGGGCTACATTAGTGCTGTACGGCGGTGCCTCGTTATGGTGGCTCATACAGGTATTCATTCTTTCGTACGGCTGGCAGGACACGAACCAGACTGAAGTCGGATTGGACAATATTCAAGTCAGGGTTCTCACTATCGCTGCTGAAGAAACCGTACAGCGAACGGTGAGTTCTATTCCCGACGAGATTACTGACCCACTTGTCATCGCTGAGGAAGATATTGACATTGCCGGGGCTGACGTTCATGTCGTACCGGATGACTTCGAGTGTGCGGCACAGCGGAAAGGGCGCGCAATTGAGTGGGCCCGCCAACAGATTCCGTGTGAGAAGGAATACGTTCTGTATCTTGATGAAGACACCCTGCTCAGTGGCTTTTCAGGGTTGCCAGCAGCTGATATTATTCAACTTAGCGAGCATCCACTCCGGACCCACTCTCGGCTCACATATGTGTGTGAGATATTCCGTATCGGCTTTCAATTCGAGCAACGAGCGTTTCATCAAGTCGCCTATCCCGCGTACGCTTGGGGCGGGGCTGTTGCCGTACGGCATGAGTTAGAAGAGCAGATTACATGGAACGTTCCGTCAATCACCGAGGACACGACGTTCATCTGGCGTGCAGCCGCTCGCACGAATATTGACTACCGACTTGCGACAGTGAAAGCACGGAATCAAGCACCACCGACGCTCAAATCACTGATAAAACAGCGCCGTCGCTGGGTTTCTGGAACGATCCAAGATCGCAATCTTCTGCCGCGAAGGTATCAACCAGTCATTTTCACACGGATCGTAACGTGGGCACTGTCACCGGTTATCCCATTATTCGGTATCATCGCTTTCGTGTTTCCAGAAGCAATCCCATCGTCCAGTGTATATCTCTTGCTTTCCGCACTACTGTTTGGGATCGTTTTCCTATACATGATTTTCGGGCTCGTTGAATATCGAAAATATCCCGAGGTATGGTGGGCATATATTGTTGTCACTCCGCTTGCAGTGCTTGTCCATTCGCTTGGAGCCCTGTGGGGAATTATGCAACCAGTAGACGATTTCGAGGTCACTCAGAAGACCGCAGCAATCGACACGGGGACCATTGAGGAGCGTAACCCGGAGCTCACAGAAGACGAGTCCGAGTATGACACCAAGGCGGAAACCGAACCCGATGAGAACTGACTATTCTGCTACCCATGCTTCGTCCGAGTCAGCTTCAGTACAAACTTCGTCACCACAAGTGTTGATTCCGAAAACACCGTAGATTCCACAGGTCCCTGTTGTCGCACTAATAAGCAGGATTGCTGCCAACAGAGCCAGCGGCAATATTACGGAAACTCCTACCGCCACTTCAAGTGGGTATGCTATAAATACCCAGCCGGCAATAACAGCGGCAGACACCCCGAGGGGTACTCGAAGCAATCTATCTAATCGGCCAACGTTCTGATCTCGGTCTCCCATACCCATCATACGTACTGAGGCCGTTTAATCCCATGTTTTGTGCGGACGGAAGCTGTCTTAACGATTTTGTCGAGCTGGTTGACAAAGATCTCCCGCGCCTGACTCCATAGTATTCTATTAGGTACTTTTCGCCATTAGGACTAATCCGATATTGATGCTGCCTGTATCAGACGATTCGAGGAGCCCGAGAGGGGCATGCCAACCGTTCTATGACACCCTGCAACAAATACAAACACAAGGAATTGCCCCATGAAGTGAGAAAGCGACTTCATTACGGCCCCCCTCGGGTATGTGTGTGAAATCGTGAGCCGGATTTGAATTCGGTTAGCTCCGCGATCCGATTTTCAAGCTCTTTGATTTCTCCACGGAGCTCTTTCGCCTCGTTCCCCTCTGTAGCAGCCAGCTGGTCTTTCAGCCCCTGCAGCCGTGTTTCTTTGTGTTCCTCGTCAACCTCGGCCTTCCGGACATATGCTGACTCTTCGATATCGTACACATCACTATCAGATAAGGGTGTGACCTCAATTGCATCGTCCACTTTGCTCCGGTCGACGCCCAGCACGCGCTCACGCTCAATCCCGGCTTCTTCCAGCGTCTCCAGTACCTCTTCATCGGGTTTGAGCGACCGATTTCTGCGTGTCGTCCGTTGGACGGACCCAAACGGTCCAGAGACGGGTTGATCGTGATGGAGCCGGCTGAGAAGCACATCGCTCACATCCTTCCGGAGGTCGTTTCCGTTCCGTTGGACATCCGAGAGTAGCGTGTAGAGATTCACCAGCACGTCCGTATCCATCTCATCGAGAGTGGTTACCTCGTGTCGCTCCAGTACATCAACCAGCAAGAGTGCATCCGCATATACGTCCAAGTCTGGCTCAGTTCGTTCTTTCTGCTCACTCTCTGTCTCGTCCCCAGCGTCGAGAATCTGGGTAGTGGTCGGTCCGTCCTTTTCGACGATCACGCTGGCATCCTCATCGATCTCAAAGCGTGGATGGAGACTCCACACCGCTGGGTAGGGGTCCGCATTGGGTGGGAGTCGGTCTAACTCAAATCCCGCCTCGGAGTCAGTAATCCGACGATATAGTGTTTCGAATTGATCCTGCTGGAGCGGCTGGGAGTCACCGCTGTGTGTAAACCGGATCACGACACGGTGCTCTTGGACATCCGTGATCCGGAACCGGTCGTGTGACAGCGGCGTCCGGAGAGTGGCTCCCTCTGGCAACTCATCCAATCGCTCGATGAGATTATGCCAGCTAACTCGGAACGACATACCTGCATAGAGAGGGTCAGGTGCTAAATGTTTGCGGGCACTTCAAACTGGAATCATAAGGAAGCCTTCGGTCAGCGCATCTAGTGTGTACCGGCCAGAAACTTACTCCGAGTCGACCTCAGCGATGTCTGCTCGGCGGCGGGCAGCCTGTTCGAGGACAGCAAGCATCTCGGTGCGTTTCTCATCAGGGACGTTACGCCACTGCTCACGGTAGCTATCGACAAACTGGTCGAACTCCTCAGCAAATGTCGCTTCAGGGTCATTAGATGCCTGAATCCGAGCAATCGCGTCCTGCCAGAGATCTCGTGTCACCCCGCGCTCAAACACGTAATCGATCAAGAGGGTTGCGTCGAACGAGAATTCGCGGGTGCGTTCTTTCACCTCCCACTCGTCACTCGTGAGGTGGTAGCGATAGCGGGTCCGAATGTGCCAGCGCGCAGGTGTTGGCCCCCCAGCCATTGAGGCAGCTAACAGTGGAGAGGGGTGCCGTTCAAGACGGAAACTGAAGCTCAGTCGATCACATCGGGTTAGAGTAAGCGTCTGCTTGGAGAGGATGTGCAATCAACCCAAGCAGACAGCGAGATAGAGGAAGAGCACCTGCTTAA
>NZ_JBHSWW010000026.1:0-19247 GCF_042661865.1 Halorubrum tibetense | reverse complement strand
GGCGACGACCCCACGCCCCAGGTCTGGCTGTTCGACCTCGCGCTCGGCGGCGACGCCCGGCAGCTGACCGACCGCGAGCACGGCGTTTCCGAGTTCGACTGGTCGCCAGACGGCGATCGGATCGTCGTCGCGGCCGACGACCCGACCGACGCGCAACGCGAGTACCGCGACGCCCGGGAGGAGGGGGGACCGATCGAGACCACGCGCCTCCAGCACAAACTGGACGGCGTCGGCTGGACCGACGAGGTCCGCCCGTACCTCTTCGTCGTCGACGTCGAGACGGGGGCGGAACGGCGGCTCGACGACGCCTACGGCGGGGGTGCGTTCCAGGGGCTCGCCGGGATGGAACCCGACTGGGGCGCGGAGGGGTACATCGCGTTCACCTCGTGCCGGCTGGAGAACCCCGACGACACGACCGTTCGCGACGTGTACGCGATCGATCCGGACGAGACGGACGCGTCGGTCGAGGCGGACGAGGCGGACGAGGCGGACGCGTCGGTCGAGGCGGACGAGGCGGACGAGGCGGAATCCGAGGCTGACGAACGGGAGGCATCCATCGAGGAGCTCCGCGAGGAGGCCGAGACGTTGCGCGCACGCTTCGAGGCGGACGCGGCGGACGATCCGGAGGGGAGTCCGAGCAGCGACAGAGACGATGGCGATAGGGGCAATAGCAACGGAGACGCCGACGCGTTCTCACCCGTGAGCGTCACGCCGGAGACCGTCGCCGAGCGACGGGAGACGCTCCGGGAGCGACGAGGCGAGCTGCGTGAACGGATCGCGGAGCTGTCCGCGGAGCTGAAGAACGCCCGGGAGCGGGTGGCAGAGGCCGAGGAACTGCTCGCGGCGGGGAAGTGCCCGGAGTGCGGACAGCCCGTGGAGGAGTCGCCGCACGCGACGGGGATCGACGAGGACCGCGAGCGCGTTGCGGAGTTGGCGTCGTCGCTGTCCGGGGCCCGAGAGCGGGAGGAAACGCTCGACGACCGGATCGCGACGCTCGACGAGCTGGTCGAGGCGGCCGAGCGGCTCGACGAGATCGACGGGACCGCCGAGATGCTACGCGAGCGGGTGGAAGAGAAGCGGGCGGAAGCGGCCGAGAAACGGGAAGCAGCGGCGGAGGAGCGCGATCGTGCCGCCGGGCTCAAGGAGCGTGCGGACGAGACGCGCGAGGTCGCCGAGGGGAAGCGCGAGGAGGCCGAGGCGGCCGCGGCGGCGGTAACGGAGCTGGAGTCGGAGCTCGATGAGATCGATACCGCCCGGGAGGCCGTGGACGCGGTCGAGGAGCGGCTGGAGTCGATAGCCGAGCTCGAAGACCGGATCGAGCGACACCGGGAACAGCGCGAGAACCTCGAAGCCGTAAACGACGAGCGTCGGGACCGGCTCGCCGACAAGCGGGAGCGGCGAGACACGCTTCGGGAGGCGGTCGACGAGGAGGCGATCGAGACGGCAAAAGAGCGGAAACGGGAGGCCGAGGCGTACCTCGAACGGGTCGACGAGGAGCTCGAGGAGTTGGCCGAGAAGCGGACCGAGCTTCAGAACGCGATCGGCGGCGTGCGCGGCGAAATCGAGGGGTTGGAGGCGCTTCGCGAGGAGCGGTCGTCGCTCGCGGCCACCGTCGACTCCCTGGAGTCGCTCCACGAGGAAACCGCCGAGCTGGAGGCGACCTACGGGGAGCTGCGTGCGGAGCTGCGCCAGCGAAACGTCCGCGAGTTAGAGCGGACGCTCAACGAGACGTTCGAGCTGGTGTACGGCAACGACGCCTACTCGCACATCGAACTGGACGGCCAGTACGCGCTGACGGTGTACCAGAAAGATGGCGAGGCGCTCGAACCCGAGCAGCTCTCCGGCGGCGAGCGGGCGCTGTTCAACCTCTCGTTGCGCTGTGCGATCTACCGGCTGCTCGCGGAAGGGATCGAGGGGGCCGCGCCGACGCCGCCGCTGATCTTAGACGAGCCGACGGTGTTCCTCGACTCCGGACACGTCTCGCGGCTCGTCGACCTCGTCGAGGAGATGCGCGGATTCGGCGTCAGACAGATCCTCATCGTCAGCCACGACGACGAGCTCGTCGGGGCCGCCGACCAGCTCGTCACCGTCGAGAAGGACCCCCGAACGAACCGGTCGACGGTCACCCGCGAGGACGCGGCGGGACTCGACGTCGCGTCGCTCGCCGACGATTGAGCGGGAGACGGATGAGTGGTGGACGCCCGAACGGCGGACGTGGACACGTCGGCGTCCGGCGCGCCGATAGCGCCCGGCACGCCGGCGGCGGACGAGCCACCGCCGCCAACGACACAGTACATAAGTGCCCGAACCCGGGTGTGGAACGTCAGACCAGGAACGAGGACGAACAGCACCGACGCTCCCGCCATAGGCCCCAGCTGGGGCGTTGTCCTCGACGCTCGTTCGGGCGGTTGTGTATCCGGGATCACGAGAGTCCGGCCGCTGTTTATAAGCGGTTCCGCGGTCGAGCGTCGGTCATCACTGGCCCCCGTCTCGCCCATCCGTGGCTGGAGATGCTTCCGGGGGAGGCTGGTCCTCGCGCCGTTCGCTCACGACTCGTGTGCGTCGGCGGCGACCGCCCCGCCGCGTAACAGTCGGACCGCGTCCTCGGCGGCGGGCGTCGCCGCATATCCGCGCCGTCCCGCGACGTCGGCCTCCTCGATCAGTCCCGCGACGCGGAACTCCGCGAGTCGGCCGTGAACGTCGGACTCGCACATGTCGTACGCCATGACCTCGACGGCCGACAGCGGTCCGGCGTCGACGAGTTCGACGAGCAGCCCGAGTGACCGATCGTCGTGGACCGACCGGACGACTCGTCGAACGGGGGCCGGCACGCCGCGCGCCGCCGTGGCCAGTGGTGACTCGCCGTCGACGACCTCCAGATCCGCGTTCGCGACGTACCGCTCGTCGCCCGTCTCCGGGTCACGGACTCGGCTCGAGTCGTCGGACCGCTTCACGAGGAGGTACGTGTCGCCGTCGGCGTCGCGAACCGTCTGCATGCGGGTGAGAAGGTCCTCCGAAGGGATTACCGTTCCGGGCGGTCGGTGTCCCTGTCGCTGGGGTCGGGATCCGAGTCCCCGTCGCTGGTGCCCGTGTCGGTGGGAAGCGGGTCGGACTCGGGTCCGGGGTCCGACTCGTCGTCTTCCTCACGCGCCCGGTCCCATGCACGATACGTCTGATACGTTCGGATCCCGGCGAGCACACCGACGACGAGCAGGGCGGGGCCCAACCGGTCCCATCCCTCGAAGAACCACACCATCGGGCCGAGAAAGACGAAGAGCAGCGCGACGTTCGCGTAGATCACGGCGACGACGAACGCACGGAGCGTGTGCTTGTCGACGTCGCCGGCGGCGTCGAAGTCGCCGCCCTCGTCGAACGTCTTGACGGAGGGGGCTTTGGGTGCCTCCGGCGTCATCTTCCGCTCCGCGTCGGAGCTCTCGCCGAAAGACACCTCGCCCTCGTTTTCCTCGTCGAAGGGGAACACGGCCGTGCTACGCCGCGCCGGGTCAAAGGAGTTGTGTCCCGGTTTCCGCCGGAAACGCGGGCGAACGGACAATCGGTCCGACCGGAGGGATCAGGCCGCGTCGGCGAGTCGGACGGTTCGGCTCGCCTCGACCCACGCGAGCGGATTTTTCGCGTCGAAAAGCACCACGTTGCCGTCGTCCTCGTACGCCTCCACCTCGGCGTCGGCGTCGCTACCCGTGCGGTGCGTCCCGTGTTCCCCGTTCGGGTTCGAGGGCATAGACCGTGGTAAGTCGTGACACAATATATGCCTTTCCGTGGCGGGTCGTTTCGCCGCCCCGGGGATCGTGGCCCGATAGAATCGTCTTCGGTGACCGGAACCTCCGCTCGCATCGTCGGCCGAACGCCGAGTTTTTTAGCCGGGTACGCCGAAGTCACGGTATGACTCAGTCGGGGCTCACGGATTTTTCGTCGGCCGGTGACGCGGACGACGACGGCGGCACCGACCGCGACGACCTCGCCGCCGAGGAGGCGAGGGTCGTCACCGGTTCCGGTGGCGGACGCGTCAGCGACGTGATCGACGTCGACGAGGCGAAGTTCCCGGACTCGACCGGTACGGTCGAGCTGATGATCACCCAGATCGATTACGCCGTCGAAGGGTACGGGAGCGACGAGTATCCGGTCGTCCACGTGTTCGGTCGACGACCGGCGGAGAACGTCAGCGGGGACACCGACCACGACACCGTCGAGCATCTCCGGGTGCTGGGCGTCGAACCGTACTTCTACGTGCCGACCGCCGAGCTCGACATCGACCCCGTCGAGGAGTACGACGTGGTCATCGGCACCCGGGAGTCGGACCCCGACGGCAACGCCTACGAGAGCATCCGCGGCGAGCCGCTCACTCGGATCGTCACGCGGACGCCTCGCGACGTCGGGAACATCCGCGACGACTTCGCGACCACTTTCGAGGCGGACATCCTCTTCCCGAACCGGTTCCTGATCGATAACGGGCTCAACGGCGGGATACGGGTCGAGGAGCGTCGGCTCGACGACGAGGAGACGATCCAGGTCCACGAGGGGCACCTCGAACCCGCCGACGTCGACGCCGAGATGCGGGTGAACACCTTCGACATCGAGGTCGACGACCGGCGGGGGTTCCCGGAGGACGGCGAGGAGCCGATCATCTGTCTCACGAGCCACGATTCCTACGACGACGAGTACGTGGTCTGGCTGTACGACGCGCCCGAAGCGACGGTGCCCCCGCCGGAAGACCTCCCCGACTACGAGGGGATCGTGGAGAGTGACGACGACGGCGTAGTGCTCGATTTCCGCGTTGAAACGTTCGAGGCGGAGGACGCGATGCTCGACGCGTTCGTCGAGTACCTGGACGAGAGCGACCCGGACGTGCTAACGGGTTGGAACTTCGAGGACTTCGACGCGCCGTATCTCCTCGATCGGATGGAGGAGCTGGACGACGAGAGCCAGTACGACCTCTCGGTCGATCGGCTCTCTCGGATCGGTGAGGTGTGGCGTTCGGGGTGGGGCGGCCCCGACATCAAGGGGCGGGTCGTCTTCGACCTGCTGTACGCGTACAAGCGAACGATGTTCACGGAGCTGGAGTCGTACCGCCTCGACGCGGTCGGCGAGCGCGAGCTCGGCGTCGGCAAGGAGCGGTACGCCGGCGACATCGGCGACCTCTGGGAGCAGGACCCCGAGCGGCTGTTGGAGTACAGCATCCGCGACGTCGAGCTCTGTGTCGAGATCGACCGGGCACAGGACGTGATCGCCTTCTGGGACGACGCCCGGAAGATCGTCGGCTGTAAGCTCGAGGACGCGACGACGCCGGGCGACGCGGTGGATATGTACGTGCTCCACATGGCGTACGGGAACTTCGCGCTCCCCTCGAAGGGGCAGCAGGAAGCCGAGGAGTTCGAGGGGGGTGCGGTGTTCGACCCGATCTCCGGGGTTCGTGAGATGGTGAGCGTGCTGGATCTGAAGTCGTTATACCCCATGTCGATGGTGACGATCAACGCGTCCCCGGAGACCAAAGTCGATCCGGCGGAGTACGACGGCGAGACGTACCGGACGCCGACGGGGGTCCACTTCCGGAAGGAGCCCGACGGTATCATCCGGGAGATGGTGAACGAGCTCCTCGACGAGCGCGAGGAGAAGAAAGCGCTCCGGAACGAACACGACCCCGGGACCGAGGCGTACGAACAGTACGACCGACAGCAGGGAGCGGTGAAGGTGCTGATGAACAGCCTGTACGGCGTGTTCGGCTGGGACCGGTTCCGCCTGTACGATCGCGAGATGAGCGCCGGCGTCACGTCGACGAACCGTGAAGTGATCGACTTCACCGCGGACGTGACGGCGGAGATCGGGTACGAAGTGACGTACGGGGACACTGACTCAGTTATGCTTTCACTAGGGGAGTTAGAGAAGAAAGATGCCATCGACGCCTCCTTCGAGATAGAAGACCACATCAACGACCGCTACGACGACTTCGCGCACGACCGGTTGAACGCCGAGGACCACCGGTTCCAGATCGAGTTCGAGAAGCTGTACCGCCGGTTCTTCCAGGCCGGTAAGAAGAAACGGTACGCGGGCCACATCATCTGGAAGGAGGGGAAAGACGTCGACGACATCGACATCACCGGGTTCGAGTACAAGCGCTCGGACATCGCACAGATCACGAAGGAGGTCCAACAGCACGTGATCGAGACGATCGTTACCGGCGACGACATCGACGAGGACCTCGAAGCGATCGAGACGTACCTCACGGACGTGATCGACGACTTCCTCGCGGGCGAGCTCAGCGTCGAAGAGGTCGGGATCCCCGGGGGGATCGGCAAACGGCTCGACGCGTACGAGACGCCGACCGCACAGGTCAGGGGCGCACAGTACGCGAACGAGCTGTTGGGAACGAACTTCGGCAGCGGTTCGAAGCCGAAACGACTCTACCTCAAGAAAGTCCACCCCGACTTCTGGGAGCGGATGGAGTCCGAACGCGGACTTGACCCGCAGCGCGGGGGATTATACGGGGAGTTCAAACGGGATCCGGACGTGATCTGCTTCGAGTACGCCGATCAGATCCCGGAAGAGTTCGAGATCGACTGGGAGAAGATGCTCGATAAGACCCTGAAAGGCCCGATCGAGCGGGTCATAGAGGCCTTAGGGACCTCTTGGGAGGAGGTCAAAACGGGACAGGAACAGACGGGGCTCGGGTCGTTCATGTAAGAAACGAGAACTCGGTTTTCGATCGTCGAAAGAATTATTCTACTATTCGTGATTTTGAACGGGTAAATGCGTAACCATTAACCGCTGGAACCCCCACTGTTTCGGTACGAGGCTCAACCCTACAAATGGCAACTCTCGAGATCAGCGACCTACACGCACGGGTAGCGGAAGAGGGCGGAGAACGGATCCTTCGGGGCGTCGACCTCGAAGTCGATTCCGGCGAGATCCACGCGCTCATGGGACCGAACGGCTCCGGCAAGTCCACGTTGGCAAAAGTGATCGCTGGCCACCCGGCCTACGAGGTCACCGGCGGGAGCGTCACCCTTCACCTCGAAGACGCGGACCTAGCGGACATCGAGGCGACGCTCGACGACGAGGACTATCACTGGGAGCTCCTGGAGATGGAACCGAACGAGCGCGCGGCGCTGGGTATCTTCCTCGGCTTCCAGTACCCCGCGGAAATCGAGGGTGTCACGATGACGAGCTTCCTCCGACAGGCGCTCAACGCCAAGGCCGAGGAGCGTGAGGAGCTGTTCGAGGACGAAGAAGAGGAAGCGGCGGAGTCGGAGGCCGACGACACCGGCTACGACACCTCCCCCATGGAGGGCCCCGCGGACGACGGCGAGATCGGCGTCGCGGAGTTCCAAGAGATCCTCTCCGAGAAGATGGAGCTGCTCGACATGGACGAGAAGTTCATGCAGCGGTACCTCAACGCCGGGTTCTCCGGCGGTGAGAAGAAACAGAACGAGGTCCTCCAAGCCGCGATGCTCGAACCCGTCATCGCCGTCCTCGACGAGATCGACTCGGGGCTCGACATCGACCGCCTCCAGGACGTCTCGAAGGGGATCAACGCGCTCCGCGACGAGCAGGGCACGGGCGTCCTCCAGATCACCCACTACCAGCGGATCCTGGACTACGTCGAACCGGACCACGTCCACGTCATGCTCGACGGCGAGATCGCCAAGAGCGGCGGCGCGGAGCTGGCCGAGAAGCTCGAGGACGAGGGGTACGACTGGGTTCGCGAGGACGCGTTCGAAGCCGCGTAACGACACGTGATTACGCAACAACCCTATACAACCGGAAACGAAAGCTAACGACATGAGTTCACAAGACCACCTGAAGGAGACCGACACCGAGGCTCGCTTCGAGTTCAAGAAGGAGGAGAAATCCGCCTTCAAAAGCGAGAAGGGCCTCACCGAGGAGACGGTCCGCGTCATCTCGGAGGACAAAGACGAGCCGGAGTGGATGCTGGAGCGTCGCCTGCGCGCACTCGAACAGTTCCAGGCGATGCCGATGCCCACCGACTGGCCCGAAGCACCCGATCTCAGCGAGATCGACATCGACGAGATCGTTCCCTACATCCGGCCGGACGTCGAGGTCCGTGGCGGCGTCGACGACTGGACCGACCTCCCAGACGAGATCAAGGACACGTTCGACAAGCTCGGCATCCCCGAGGCGGAGAAGAACGCGCTCTCGGGCGTCGGCGCGCAGTACGAGTCCGAGATCGTCTATCAGAACATGCAGGAGCAGTGGGAGGAGAAGGGCGTGATCTTCTGTGACATGGACAAGGCCGTCCAGGAACACGAAGAGCTCGTCAAGGAGTACTTCATGACCAAGGCCGTCCCCCCGAGCGACAACAAGTTCGCGGCGCTCCACGGGGCGATCTGGTCCGGCGGCTCGTTCGTCTACGTCCCCGAGGACACGACGGTCGAGATGCCGATCCAGGCGTACTTCCGGATGAACTCCGAGGGGATGGGCCAGTTCGAGCACACGCTCATCATCGCCGAGGAGGGCTCGGAGGTCCACTACATCGAGGGCTGTTCCGCACCGAAGTACTCGGCGTTCAACCTCCACTCCGGCGGTGTCGAAGTGTTCGTCGGCGAGGATGCCCACGTCCAGTACTCGACGGTGCAGAACTGGTCGAAGAACACGTACAACCTGAACACCAAACGAGCCATCGCCGAGAAGGGCGGCCGGATGGAGTGGATATCCGGCTCGATGGGGTCGAAGGCGACGATGCTGTACCCCTCGACGATCCTCAAGGGCCGCGGCGCGTCGGACAACCACATCACCATCGCGTTCGCCGGCGAGGGCCAGGACATCGACACGGGCGCGAAAGTGTATCACAACGCGCCCGAAACCAAGTCCACGATCGAGTCGAAGTCGATCGCGAAGGACGGCGGCCGCACCAACTACCGCGGGCTCGTCCACATCGCGGACGGCGCGGAGAACTCCTCGACCGCGGTCGAGTGTGACGCGCTGATGTTCGACAACAAGTCCACCTCGGACACCATGCCGTACATGGAGATCAACGAGTCGAAGGTGGACGTCGCCCACGAGGCGACCGTCGGCAAGATCGGCGACGAAGACATCTTCTACCTCCAGTCCCGCGGTCTCGACGACGACGACGCGAAGCAGATGATCGTTTCGGGCTTCATCGAGCCCATCACGGAAGAGCTGCCCATCGAGTACGCCGTCGAGCTCAACCGGCTCGTCGAGCTCGAAATGGAGGGCTCGCTCGGATAACATGAGCACGCAAGCAATACAGAGCCTCTCGGAGGACACGGTGCGGCGCATCGCGGAGGAACGTGACGAGCCCGAGTGGCTCTTAGAAACCCGCCTGAACGCGCTCTCGGCGTTGGAGACGGCGGAGCTGCCGGACGTCATCCAGACGCCCGGGCGGCGCTGGACGGACCTCGAGGCGCTGGACTTCGAGGCGCTCGTCGACCCGCTGAATCAGTCGGACACGACTGAGCGCGCCGGCGGCGATGACGACGTCGTCGTGTTACCGTTCACCGAGGCGTTCGACGAGTACGGCGACGTGCTCGAGTCGAACTTCGGCAGCGTGCTCGACCCCGAGCACAACTACCTCACGGCGCTGTCGGTGGCGCTTTTCACCACGGGTACGTTCGTCTACGTCCCCGAGGGCGTCGACGTCGAAGACGTGACGGTGCGCGCGGAGATGAACTCCCGCTCGCTGTTCAGCCAGACGCTCGTCGTCGCCGAGGAGTCGTCGTCGGTGACGATCCTCGAATCGATCGAGTCGGGCGAGAGCGACGTGAGCGGCGACCGCTACTTCTCGAACCTCGTGGAGGTCGTCGGCGGCGAGAACGCCTCCGTTCAGTTCGGGTCCCTCCAGAACCTGGACGACGACACCTACACGTACGCGCTGAAGCGCGGACGCACGGACACGTACGCGACGATCGACTGGATCGAGAGCAATTTCGGCTCGAAGCTCACCCGGTCGGACGTCGAGACCGAGCTCGCCGGCGACGGCTCCGAGAGCCAGATCGTCGGGACGTTCTTCGGCACCGAGGACCAGCACTTCGACATCAACGCCCGCGTCTGGCACGAGGGCGAGCACACGACGGCTGACCTCGTCACCCGCGGCGTGCTCGACGACGTCGCCCGCTCCGTGTACGAGGGGGTTCAGGACGTCGGCGAGGATGCGTGGAGCACGTCGAGCTACCAGCGGGAGAACACGCTGATGCTCTCGGACGACGCCGAGGCCGACGCGTCGCCGAAGCTCATCATCCACAACCACGACACGGAGGCGTCCCACTCCGCCACCGTCGGACAGGTCGACGCGGAGGACCTGTTCTACCTGGAGAGTCGCACGATCGACTCGCGAACCGCACGGAACATGCTCGTTGAGGGCTTCTTCGTGCCGGTGTTAGAGGAGATCGCGGTCGACGAGTTCCGCGACGACGTCGAGGAGCTCGTGTTGAAACGCCTGCAGTAGCTCGCCCGCTGCGTTTTTCGGTTCTTTCAGCGACTCCGGTAGCAAGCAGCGCCGGCTGCCGGTCGTAAGTACGTGGGTCGGCCCCGGGCGAGAAAAGACCGAAGCTACGAGGAAAGCGTGTAAAGGTGCGTGAATCGGTCGTTATGCGTCAGCGTCTTCCTCCTCGTCGTCGGTGTTCTCGCCGTCAACGTCTTCGTCGGTGTTCTCGCCGTCAACGTCTTCGTCGGACACGACATCGCTCACCGCGTCGCCGAGGTCGTCGAGCTCACCGCCGATGAACTCGTGGACCTGCTCGTGGATCTGGCTGACGTGCTCGGGCACCTGTTCGGGGAGGCTGCTCGGCGGGCCACGGTCGCCTGCGGCTTCGTCATCGGCGTTCCCCTGTCCGTCGGGGGCGGCGTCATCGGGCTCGTCGCTCGCGTTCTCGTTCTCGTTCGCGGGCGTGTCGTCCGGCGCGTTCTCGTCGGCCGCCGTCGCGTTGTCGTTTGCCTGTGCGTCCGCGGGGGATGCGGCGCCGACCGCCGCTACCCCACCGATCAAAACGGTCACCGCGAGTGCGACCGTTACAACTGTGTTCGCGTTCATCGCGTCCCTTCCTATCGGCCGAGAGGTGTTAATACGGGGACGCACTGAACCCGGTTTTCGACGATTTCAGCGACGTATTACCTGGATCACCGCGAATTAACGCGAGCTGAGCTCGGATCGAACGGGCACAGACCGTAATCGGGGGGAGACCCACGCCTCGGACGACACCCCTCACCGCGCACGGCTCACGACACGCGACGCGCTCCCCACTGCGCACGGCTCACGACACGCGACGGGCCACCCACGCGCCCACTACAGTCGAAGGAACATCTTAAGTCGGCCAGGCTCCGAGTTCGTGTCGTATGCGAACGGGCGTATCGACCGGGTGGTCGCGGTGAGCGTTGGTCAGCGAGTGACGACCGACGACCAGCTCGCGCGCCTGCTCCAGATCGGGATCGTGTTGGAGGAGGTCGTCGAGGCGCGAGCGTATCACCACTACCGGAGCCTCGACGAGGAGCTCGACGAGGAGGTTGCGGCGCTGCTCGAAGGCGCCGCCGAGGAGTCCGCGGAGCACCGCGAACGGCTAGAGGCGCTGATCGACGGACTCGGGGTCGAGAGCGTTCCGTTCGACGAGATCGAGTCGCTCGTTGACGCCAGATACGGTCGGACCCGGCCGGAGGATTTCGACGGCGTGTTGTACGACCAGTTGTGCAACGAGGAGACCGCCTACAAGTTCTACGACGACCTCATCGAGGCGATAACCGAGTCGGACGCGGAGTTCTCGATCGACCGCGAGGAGCTGTTGGACACCCTACGAGCGATCCGCGAGGAGGAGTCGGACGGGGTACGTGAGGTCACGGAGGTCATGGAACGACGATGAACGTCACGAGAGTGCCGCCGGAGAGCGGCAGCGACGGAGGGGAGCCGTGAACACCGCAGATCAGTATTTGAAGACCATATACGTCATCCAGCAGGCGGCCGACGGGCCGGCGTCGACCGGGGCGGTCGCGGATGCCCTCGACGTGAGCCCGGCGAGCGCCAACGAGATGATCGGCAAGCTCGAATCGCGTGGGCTCGCCGAACACGAGAAGTACAAGGGGGTTCGACTCACCGACGACGGCATCGTCCGCGCCCGAGAGGCGTTACAGACGTACTGTATCATCGAGCGGTTCCTCGCGAACGTCCTCGCCGTCGAGGAGTTCCGCGCGGAGGCTCGGGAGTTGGAGGCGGTGATCGACGGCACCGTTGCCGAGCGGCTGGACACGATCATCGACCGGAAGCCGGAGTGTCCGGACTGCTTCGACCCGGAGACCGACGCGTGTGCGTGTCTGGAACTGACCTCGACGACCGAATAGACCGTCGTTAGACGCCCGTCGAGTAGCGTAAGATCCCGGCGACACCGCCGAACGCGTCGAGCAGCTGTTCACCCTTTTCGAAGTCCGTGGAGATGAATTTCGTATCCGTGCCGCGCTGTTCGGCGATCGCCATCAGGTGTTCGATGACGTCCTCGCGCTCGACTACTTCGGCTTCCTGGCCACACTCCTCGCACTCGTGGTCGGGCGTCGAGTGGCGCGAGTCGATCACCTCGTACTCCTCGGTGCCGTCCGGGCACTCGTACACGACCACGTCGGATCGCAGGTCTTCGGAGATGAGCAGCCGGTCGACAGATCCCATGATCAGGTTCCGGCGGGTCTGTTCGAACCCGTAGGTCGCCTCCTCACCGGTGTGGAGGTTCTCGAAGAACTCCTCCATGTGGCGTTTGTCCTCGACGATCTCCTGATCGGCGAGCGCCTCGCTCGCGTTGTCGACGAGGTCTTTCAATCCGGACTCGTCGGTGTACGCGACGTCGAACTTCCCGAGCACCTTGTCCTGCAGCTCGTGGTGGAGGTAGTCGCCGTCGAGGAACTCGTCTTTCGTCGGCGACGGGCCGCCGACCAAGATCCCGTCGAGCTCGTGGCGTTTCGCCACGAACAGGTCGTTCGCCATCTCCGCGACCTCCTGATAGAAGTTGTCGATGGCCTCCAGCCGGAGCCGGGCGAACCGCTGTGCGGACTGGCCACCCTTCCGCTGCTTGCCGGGAACGAGCGAGGAAGCTGACTTGACGGCCTCGACGCGTTTCCCCTTCAGCCACCCGACGTTCGCCTCGCGGCGATCCAAAACGATGAGCCCGAACAGTCCGGAGTCCGCCAGCATGTGTTCGAGCGGGTCCGTGAGGAAGTTCGAGTCACAGTGGTAGCGGAACGATTCGATCGGCTGCGGCGGCGATTCGAGCGTCCGCGTCACCATCTCGGTTCGGCCACCGCCGGAGTTGACCGCTCCCGAGAAAAGCACCATTCCGTTCTCCGGCGGGTACGTGTCGTAGTAGCGGAGCCGGTCTTTGATGCTCGTCAGCGCGTCCTGGACGTTCGTCCGGGTCTGTTTGGATTTGATGTTGGCCGCCTCGCTGTGCTCTTGGGTGACGTGTGCCACCACGTCGGACACCTGTTTGTCCTCCGGGATGTAGATGGTGACGAGCTGGGTGCCGGAGCCCTCGTAGTCTTTGAGCTCCTCGATGACCTTGCGGAACTCGTACTTCCGCCGGTCCTCGCTCGCCTGTTGGGCGTCGCTACTCATTGTCTCGACTACGGCCGCGTGCGTGTAAGTAACCTTTGACCCGCGGAGCGAAGCGAACACGCCCCGTACACTCCCGCTATGGCTCGGTTACCGGTGGTTCACATCGATTCGGGGGCCTCGACGCCGAGGACGTCGAGCGCGTTCGCCATCGTGTAGCGGGCCGCGGCGACAACGGCGAGTCGAGCATCGCGGAGCGCGTCGCTCTCGGCGGTCAACACGGGACACTCGCGGTAGAAGGCGTTGTACGCCTCGGCGAACTCGCGCGTGAACGTGGCGACCGTGTGCGGTTCCAAGTCCTCGGCGGCCGCCTCGATAACGGCCGGGAACCGGGCGACCTCCCTGAGCAGGTCGCGCGCCTCGGCCGTCTCCAGCACGCTCGGGTCGACATCGACGGTCGCACCCGGTTCCGGCACCGTGACATCGGCTGTCGTCGCTTCATCGAGGATCCCGCAGCAGCGGGCGTGGACGTACTGGACGTACGGCGCCGACTGCGCCTCGAAATCCAACGCCTCCTCCCACTCGAACGTGATCGCCTTTGCCGGCTGTTTCGAGACGATATCGTACCGGACGGCCCCGATCCCGACCTGGTGAGCGATGCGTTCGATATCGGCCTCGTCGAGGTCATCGTCGCGGATCCGGTCGTCCATCCGGCTCTCGACCGCCTCGCGGGCGCGAGCGATCGCCTCGTCGAGCAGGTCATCGAGCATCACGCCGGTCCCTCGCCGGGTGGACATCTTTCCGTCAGGGAGGTTGACGTACGAGTAGATGACGTGGCCGAGCGAGTCAGTGTCGTTGCCCAGCAGCTCCAAAGCGGCGTCGAGCTGGTCGGCCTGGAGCTTGTGGTCCTCGCCGAGCACCGTCACCGCGCGGTCGTAGTTCGCGAATTTCCACTCGTGATGCGCCAGATCCCGGGTAGTGTAGAGGCTGGTGTCGTCCGAGCGCAAGAAGACGAGGTTCTTGTCGATCCCCCAGTCGTCGAGCTCGAGCTGCCAGGCGTCCTCCTCGTAGACGGCCTGTGGCGTCTCCTTGAGCCGCTCTGCCACGTCGTCGGTGGACCCGTCGCGCATGAACCGCGTCTCCTTGACGAACTCGTCGAACTCCGCAGGCAGACGGGCGAGACACTCCTTCATCCCGCCGAGTACCGCATCGACGACCTCACCAACGCGTTCGTAGGTCGCCTCGTCGCCCGCTTCGAGTCCTTGGAGGATCGACGATATCTCCGCCTCGGCAGCCTCGACCTCGTCCGAGTCGGCACTTTCGAGGAACTCGTTCCCCTTCCGGTAGTAGCGCACCAAGTCGTATTCGATACGGTCCCGGGCGGGGTCCGCTTCGAGGTCCGACTCGTCGAACCGTTCGTACGCCCACGTGAACACCGCCATCTGCCGGCCCGCATCGTTGACGTAGTAGTGGCGGTCGACGTCGTAGCCGGCGTACGAGAGGAGGTTCGCGACCGCGTCGCCGACGATCGGGTTGCGTGCTCGCCCGACGTGGACCGGCCCGGTCGGATTCGCGCTCGTGTGCTCGACGACGACGGAAGTGTCGCGGTCGGGGAGGCTTCCGTACGCCTCGTCGGCCGCCGCGGCGGTCAAGGTGTCGGCGAGGTACCGCTCGCCGGCGTGGAAGTTGACGTACGGGCCAGCTGTGTCGACGGCGACGAGGTCGTCGTACCCCTCCACCTCGACCGCGTCCGCGACGTCGCTCGCGACGTTCGGCGGGGCGTCGCCGACGACGCCGGCGAGCCGAAACGCGACGCTGGAGGCGAGCGTCGCGTCCATGTCGTCGGGCGGGCGTTCGATACCGAGGTCGTCGGTCGGGAGGTCGAGACTCGCGAGCGCGTCGGCGAGCGCCGACGACACCTCCGACCGGAACTGCCTGAACATACCGTCCGTTCGTCGGTCCGGCTAAAAGGCCCTTCCGAAGCGCCCGCAGCGGGAGACGACTGCTGTCGATCACGTGGCCGTGAAGCGGACGTGCCCTCTCAGATGCTAGAAAGCAGCGTAGCAGGGCGCGGAGAGGGTCAATGACGAACGATTCGAGGACGATCGGGACGGCCGCCACCCACGGATCCACCGCGACAGCCGAGTTAAGTGGCTGGACGCCCAACCTCATCACGATGCGTGCCACGCTGGAAACGCTCGGGATCGTCTCCATCATCGGCGTCGTGCAGGCTGCCCTGAGCGTCGTCGGGCTCGCGTGGGTGTTCGCGCTGTCGGCGCCTGTGTCGATCGCGCCGTGGACCGTCGTCACGAGCGTCTACGCGCACGCCTCCGCCAGTCACCTGCTTGCGAACGCCGTCGCCCTCCTCCTCGTCGGCCCCCTCGTCGAGCGCCGGACGACGCGGCTCCGGTTTCATGCCTTCGTCGTCGCGAGCGGCGGCCTCGCCGGGATCGCACAGGTGACTCTAGGCGGGCTCGTCGGCGCGTCACCTGCCGTCCTGGGGATCAGCGGGGCGGTGTTCGCGCTTGGCGGCTACCTGCTCGCCGGGAACGCGGTGACGACGACGTTGTTCGACCGCCTCCGACTCACCCCACGGGCGCAGTTCGCCCTATTTGCGGGGATCGCGGTCGTGTTGACGCTCGTCACCGCCGCACCCGGCGTCGCGCTGATCGCTCACGCGGCGGGCGCGTTCTGTGGGCTCGTCACTGGGCGGGTGAGACTACTCGACCGGCGGTGACGACGGGGTCGTCGCCAGCGCTACCGCTACCTTCGGAGGCACTTGCCGCCACGCGTGGCTATCGGGGATAAAGAAAACGAAGGAACGGAAGCGCCCTAGCGCTTAGTCTTCGAGGACGATCTCGATGCTGACGTCGTTCGGCACTTGGACGCGCATGAGCTGGCGGAGCGCGCGTTCGTCGGCGTCGATGTCGATCAGCCGCTTGTGGACGCGCATCTCCCAGTGCTCCCACGTCGCCGTCCCCTCACCGTCCGGGGACTTCCGCGACGGGATCTCGAGCGTCTTCGTCGGCAGCGGGATCGGGCCCGACAGGGCGACCCCCGTCGAGTCCGCGATCTCGCGGACGTCGTCGCAGATGTCGTCGAGGTCCTCGGGGCTCGTGCCGGCGAGGCGGACGCGTGCCTGCTGCATCGATTATCGCTCGTTGACTTCGAGCACCTTGCCGGCCGCGATGGTCTGACCCATGTCGCGGATGGCGAAGCTGCCGAGTTCGGGGATTTCGCCGGACGGCTCGATGCTGAGCGGTTTCTGCGGGCGCACGGTGACGACCGCGGCGTCGCCGGACTTGATGAAGTCCGGGTTCTCCTCGGCGACCTCACCCGACGAGGGGTCGATCTTCTGGTTGATCTCCTCGATCGTACAGGCGACCTGCGCCGTGTGGGCGTGGAAGACCGGGGTGTAGCCGGCAGTGATCACGCTGGGGTGCTGCATGACGACGACCTGTGCCTTGAACGTCTCGGCGACGCTCGGCGGGTCGTCGGCGGGACCACAGACGTCACCGCGACGGATGTCGTCCTTGCCGATGCCGCGGACGTTGAACCCGACGTTGTCGCCGGGGCCGGCCTCGGGAACCTCCTCGTGGTGCATCTCGACCGTCTTCACCTCGCCGCCGACATCGGACGGCTGGAAGGAGACGTTGTCGCCGGTCTTGAGCATCCCGGTCTCGACACGTCCGACGGGGACGGTCCCGATACCGGAGATGGTGTAGACGTCCTGGATGGGGAGTCGGAGCGGCGCGTCCGTCGGCGGCTCGGACTCCGGCAGGTCGTTGAGCGACTCCAGCAGCGTGGGGCCGTCGTACCAGGGCGTGTTCTCGGACTCCTCGGAGATGTTGTCGCCCTCGAACGCCGAGATCGGCACGAACGTCGTGTCGTCGGTCGCGAAGCGGACCTGGTTGAGCAGGTTCTTGACCTCCTCGACGACCTCCTTGTACGAGGACTCCTGGTAGTCGACCAGGTCCATCTTGTTGACGCCGATGATGAGCTCGTTGATACCCAGCGTGCGGGCCAGGAACACGTGCTCTCGGGTCTGGGGGGCGACGCCGTCGTCGGCCGCGACGACGAGCACCGCGTTGTCTGCCTGCGAGGCACCCGTGATCATGTTCTTCACGAAGTCACGGTGGCCCGGGCAGTCGACGATGGTGAAGTAGTAGTTGTCGGTGTCGAACTCCTGGTGGGCGATGTCGATCGTGACACCACGCTCTCGCTCCTCGGCGAGGTTGTCCATCACGTAGGCGAACTCGAAGCCGCCCTTGCCCTTCTCTTCTGCTTCCTCTCGGTGCTGCTCGATTACGTGCTCGGGAACGCTCCCCGTCTCGAAGAGGAGTCGGCCCACGAGCGTGCTCTTGCCGTGGTCGACGTGGCCGATAATGGCCAGATTCTGGTGCGGTTTGTCACTCATGGGGTAATCACGCGCTAAGGCGTTGTGTGAGTACGTTTTCGGTTGATCCCACTAAAACGGTTTCGATACGGCACACAGCCGATGGAAACGCCGTCTCATGGTTCGTGAGATCGTTACGCATGGTAGCGTGGAGATGAACAGTAGTGGGAGTTCGGCCCCCACCTCCAACGGGCTTCGCTCCAAACGGGCCTCACCGCAAACGGCCCTATCGGCGCCGGGTGGTTCGACCCTCCGACGATGACGGCTACTCGAGCCGTCCAACGTCCCCGAGCACCGCGCTTGCGGTCTCCGGGCCGCCAGCCCCGCGGCCGGAGATATTGAGCCGGCCGGCGTGGGAGGTCTCGATCTGGACGATGTTCTGCGTGCCGGAGACGGCGAGGGTCCCGTTCTCGGGGACGAGCCGCGGGGCGACTCGGACGGTCTCGCCCGTCGCCTCGCCGATCAGCCGAACGGTCCGTCCGTCCTCGGCGGCGAGCCGAAGCGCGGAGCCGGGAACGTCGCGGATCCCCTCCACGTCGGCGTCAGCAAGCGTGAACTCGCGGGCGTCGGCCGGGTCGTCCGCCGCACCGAACGAGAGGACGTTCGCGAGGATGACGCATTTGAGCGCGGCGTCCGTCCCGTCGACGTCGAAAGAAGGATCCGCCTCGGCGACGCCGAGGTCCTGCGCCTCCGAGAGCACGTGGTCGTAGTCGAGTCCTTCCGCAGCCATGCGGGTGAGGATGAAATTCGCCGTCCCGTTCAACACGCCCCGAACAGCCGTGACATGGCCAGGTTCGATGTCTTCGACCGTCGAAACCGCCGGGATCGCGCCGCCGACCGTCGCCTCGAAGCGGATGTCGCCGTCGCTGTCGGCGGCGAGCGTTCGGAGGTCTCCGAACCGCTCCGCGACGGGGCCTTTGTTCGCCAGTACCGCGTGTCGATCGCGCTCTAGCGCGGCCGCGACGTGCGAGAAACCGGGCTCCGCGTCGCCGAGCGTCGTCGGCGTCGCCTCGACAAGCACGTCGTAGTCGGCTGCGAGCGCGTCGGCGGGCTTCGCGTCCCCGACGACTCCCGCCTCAGCCTTGCGGGTCACGACCGCTTCGGTGTCGAGCCCGACCTGTCCACTGGCTCCGGACGACCCGTCGCTGACGATCGCGGACGACGAATCGGCGACGGCGACGACCTCGTGGCCGTACTCCGCTGCGAGCTCGACGACGGAGCGCCCGACCGCGCCCGCGCCGATCACGGCGAGTTTCACGCGTCCACCCCCGTGAGCGGCTCGACCACACGGAGCGACTTCTCGTCCGCCAGCTCCCTGACGGCGGCGAGCGCCGCCGC
>NZ_JBHSWW010000025.1:0-19515 GCF_042661865.1 Halorubrum tibetense | reverse complement strand
GGCCGCGGCGGTCGTCGGGGCGGCAGCCGTGCTCGTCGTCGACCGGTACGCCGGGGTCGTCGAGTACTGACCGGTCACTCGACGCGCGTCGACACCGCGATCCCCGACCCGACCGGGAGGATCGCCGTTTCGACCGCGTCGTTCGCACGGACTGCCTCGACGTACGTCCCGATCCCGTGTGTCTGCGCGTCCGCCTCGGTGGTCGGCAGCGGCCGCCCGTCCGCCGCGTGGTCGACCAGTCGCTCGAAGTCGATCGGTCCGCGAGCGATGTTGTCGGCGACGACGACGTCCCCGTGGCGGAGTTTCGGGAGGACCTCGCGGAACGCGTCGAGGTAGCGCGACTTCTGGTGGTCGATCAACACGACGTCGAAGGGACCGTCGTACCGGTCGATCGTTTCCATCGCGTCGCCGACCTCGAAAGTGACGGCGTCGTCGTAGCCGTACGACCGCGCGAGCTCGCGACCCCGTTCGGCCTCCTCGACATCGAACTCTGTACAGATCACCGCGTCGGCACCGCCCCGCAGGAACCACGTCGCCGAGTAGCCGAAGCCGGAGCCGAACTCGAACACCCGCTCCGCGTCGGTGAGCCTGGCGAGCAGTCGGAGGACCGCGCCCGCGTCCGGGCCGATGATCGGGAACTCCCACTCGTCGGCGAGCTCGGCCATCTCCGCTTGGACCGCAGTGTGTTCGGGTGCCGTCGCCGTCAGGAACCGTCGTCCACCCTCGGAGAGTACGTCCATGTCGTCGGGGTGACCGCCGTGACACTTGAACGTGACCGACAACGGTTAAGTCCCGGTCGGCCCATCGTGTTCGTAATGTTCGACCCCGAGGAACTGGCCGAGATCCGCGAGGCGAAGGCGTCCTGGGAGGAGGGGACGTACGGCGACACCGTCGAGCGATTCGGGGAGCGCGAGGCGGAGTTCACCACCGACACGGGCGGCCAGTCGGTCGACCCGCTGTACACCCCCGCGGATGTCGCGGACCACGACTACCGCGAGGACGCCGGGTTCCCCGGCGAGGAACCGTACACCCGCGGCGTCTACTCGACGATGCACCGCGGGCGGCTGTGGACGATGCGACAGTACGCCGGAATGGGAACTGCCGCCGAGACCAACAACCGGTTTCGCTACCTGATCGACGAGGGCTCTTCAGGGCTCTCGATGGCGTTCGACCTCCCGACGCAGATGGGGTACGACTCCGACGCCGCGATGGCCGAGGGCGAGGTCGGACGGTCCGGAGTCGCCATCGACACGTTGGATGACTTCGAGACGGTGTTCGAAGGGATCCCGCTCGACGAGGTGTCGACGTCGATGACGATCAACGCGCCGGCCAGCGTCCTGCTCGCGATGTACATCGCGATGGGCGACGAGCAGGGCGTCGACCGGACGGAGCTCCGCGGGACGATCCAAAACGACGTGATGAAGGAGTACATCGCGCGGAACCTCTACATCTACCCGCCGGAGCCGTCGATGCGGCTCATCACCGACATCTTCGAGTTCTGTGCGGCGGAGGTCCCCAACTTCAACACGATCTCCATCTCGGGGTACCACATCCGGGAAGCGGGATCGACAGCCGCCCAAGAGGTCGCGTTCACGCTCGGTAACGGGATCGAGTACGTGCAGGCGGCCGTCGACGCCGGGCTCGACGTGGACGAGTTCGCCCCGCAGCTCTCCTTTTTCTTCAACGCCCACAACAACGTCTTCGAGGAGGCCGCGAAGTTCCGGGCGGCTCGCCGGATGTGGGCCGAGATCATGGAGGAGCGGTTCGGCGCGGAGAACCCCAAATCCAAACAGCTGAAGTTCCACACCCAGACCGGCGGCTCCACATTGACGGCCCAGCAGATCGAGAACAACGTCGTCCGGGTGGCGTATCAGGCGCTCGCGGCGGTGCTCGGCGGGACCCAGAGCCTCCACACGAACGGGAAGGACGAGGCGCTCGCGCTACCCACCGAGAAGTCCGTCCGAACCGCGCTGCGGACACAGCAGATCCTCGCACACGAGTCGGGCGCGGCGGACACGATCGACCCGCTCGCCGGCAGCTACTACGTCGAGAGCCTCACCGACGGGGTCGAAGCGGACGCCTTCGAGATCCTGGAGGAGGTCGACGACCGCGGCGGGATGCTGGAAGCGGTCAAGAGCCAGTGGGTCCAACGGCAGATCCAAGACGTCGCCTTCGAGCGCCAGCAGGAGATCGAAGCGGGCGAGCGCGTGATCGTCGGCGTCAACGAGTTCCAAGTGGACGAGGAGCCGGAGATGGACTTAGAAGAGGTCGATCCCGAACAGGAGGCGGAACAGCGCGAGCGCTTACAGGAGATAAAAGCCGACCGCGACGGCGAGGCGGTCGACGCCGCGCTCGCGTCGCTCCGTGAGGCGGCCCGCGGCGACGAGAACGTCATGCCACACGTCGTCGACGCGGTGAAGGCGTACGCGACGGTTCAAGAGATAAGCGACGTGTTCCGCGACGAGTTCGGGGAGTACAAGCCGGGGCGGTAGCCGGTCACTCCTCCGAGCGGGTCGCTCACGGAGTGTCCCACGAAGATGGGGGCGGCTCCGACGACCTGTCGACGTGTGTGGTTATAAAGGCCCCGTGGCTCCGATGATGACCCATAGCCGGTCAGTGGCGACATATCAAGAGAGTATTATAATCGACCATCCGCGGTCGTGTCTGAGTGATGCCGTTACGGATCACAACAGGTGAGACGCTTCTCCCGATCGGTCAATACGCGGGATGTGCGTACCGCTTCTAGGGAGCAGCTGAACGGATCTCATTTATAAATAGACACCCGATTCAGATCTCGTGAGCGAGCCACGTGGCCGTTGCCTTCCAAGTTATCACGACGTCACGTCCCTCCACTAGGGCGAGTCGATCGGCACTGTCTTTCGTGACGAGTGCTCGAAAACCGGTCCCGTCGACATCGACACGGACGGTGAAAACCGTCTTTCCACGGTCGATCCCGTCGATCGTTCCGGAGAGGCGGTTCCTCGCACTCGTTGAATCGGGGTCGGGGTCCGCAGCCGGTTCGAGCACGGTGATCGAGTCCGCACCGATTCGGATCTGGACGTGATCACCAGGTTCGGCCCCGTCGTGAAGACCGCGGACTGTTCCGATCCCGGTCGTCACGTCCGCCAACTCGCCGGTAACAGTCTCGACCGTCCCCTCGAGAACGGTTTCGGGGACTCGTGCAGTCGCGGAGAGCACGACTTGGAGCCGCTCGTACTGGTTTACCAGCTGTATCGCGTTCTTCGTGAGTCGGCTCCCGCCGCCGTCACTCCCGCCGCGATACCGCTCGACGAGGTCGCCGAAGGCAGATTCGAGCGTTTCGATACGCGAGAGGTCCCGGGCACGCGAGCGGCCGAGGTTCGAGGAAGCCCTGGCGACCGATCCCGTCTCGCCGATCTCCCGGAGCAATACGACGTCACGCTCGGCGAACTCGACCCCGTTCCGAACCAGCGTCGCGCGTCCCTGCCCGCTCGTTTCGTCCATCGGTGAGGACTACTCGGGGAGGCGTTTAGGTTCTTGCCGTCGGATCGTCACGGCTCAATAGACGAGCTCTCCTTCGATGAACTTCCGGGCGCGGGGGTCCTCGGGCGTCGTGAACACCCGCTCGGCGGGGCCGACCTCGATGAGTCCCCCGTCGAGCATCACCGCCACTCGATCGGCGATACGCTCGGCCTGATTCATGTCGTGTGTGGCGACAGCGACGCCGAGCCCCCGCTTCCGGGCCGTCTCTATCGCCTCCTCGATGGCCGCCGTGTTTCGGGGATCGAGGTCCGACGTCGGTTCGTCCAACAGCAGGAAGTCGGGGTCGTAGGCGAGCGCGCGGGCGAACGCGACTCGCTGTGCCTCGCCGCCCGACAGTGAGGACGCCGACTGGGTCTCCGCGTCGGCGAGGCCGACGACCTTCAGGGCCTCCGTGATCTCGCGAGTCGTGTGCCCCCCGCGGAGCCGCGAGCACCACCGCAGGACCCGATCGCGCCAGTCGCGGCGGATATGCCGTCCGTACTCCACGTTCCGACGGACGGTCGCGTCGAAGAGGTTCGGCTCCTGAAACACCATCCCGATCCGGCGTCGGACAGCGAGGCGGTCACGCTCGGAGCGCGACCACACGTCGGTACCGTCCATCTCGACGGTCCCCGCGTCGGGCTGATAAAAGAGCGACAACAGTCGGAGGAGTGTGGTCTTTCCCGTCCCGGAGGGACCGATTATCGCCACGGTCTCTCCCGGATCGATCCCGAACGTCACACCGTCGAGAACGTCGGTGTCGGCGAAGCCGTGGCTGACGTTCCTGGCGGAGAGTCCCGCTTCGATTCGCTGTTCCGGCTCACGTTCCCGCTGGCGTTGCTGCATTAGAGACGACCCCCGCCGAGCCGTAGGACGATGGCGTTGATCGACAGGACGAGCACTACGAGGATCGCACCGAGGATCAGCGCCAACTCGAAGCGGCCCTGTCGAGCCTCGAGCTGGATCGCCGTCGTGAGCGTTCGGGTGATCGAGGTGCCGTCGGCACCGGCGATGTTCCCACCGACGATGAGCACCGATCCCACCTCGCTGATCGCGCGCCCGAGACCGGCGAGGACCCCGGTGACGATCCCGTAGCGGGCCTCCTTGATCGTCACGAGCGCGACGTCGACGCGAGTCCCACCCATCGCGTACGCGGCGTCACGGACCCCCTCCTCGACGCTGGTCACGGCGGCGAGGCTGACGCCCGTGATAACCGGCGTCGCGAGGACGAACTGTGACAATATCATCGCCTCCGTCGTGAACACGAGGTTCAGCGGCCCGAGCGGACCCTGATTCGAAACGGCGAAGAGGACGACTAAGCCGACGACGACGCTCGGGAACCCCATTCCCGTGTTGATGACGGCGACGAGGGATCCCCTCCCGGGGAACTCCGAGAAGCCGACGAGCATCGCGATCGGCAGACTCACCAACGTGCTGATCAGGACGGCCGTAAGGCTCACGTACAGCGAGACGGCGATGATGCTCTCGACGTAGTTCCGCTCGAAGGGGAACTCGACAAAGAGCGGAACGGAGGGGTCCACGAGTCCCGGGACGGACGAAACGAACTCGATCATGGCCGGATGTCACTCCTCGTCCGGTGACCAGTCCTCGGGCACGTACTGCCGGAAGTTCGGGTCTTCCGAGACCGCCTCGGGGAAGAACAGCTGCTCACCCTCAACGGTGTACTCTTCGATGATTTCCTGCCCTTCATGCGAGGTAAGGAACCCGATGTAGGCCATCGCGAGGTCGTAGTTGACGTTCTCGTGGACGCCGGGGTCCACCGCGACGATGCCGTACGGGTTAGCGAGGAGCTCCGGCCCGCCCTCGATCGGGCCCTCAACCCGGATCTCGATGTCGAGTTCGGATTGCTGAGAAATGAACGTGCCACGGTCCGAGAGGGTGTAGGCGGGCGTCTGGTCGGCCTGATTCAGCACCTCACCCATCCCGGACCCGGCTTCGCGGTACCACTCGCCGCCGGGATCGACATCCGACGCGTCCCAGATGGCCAGCTCCTTCGCGTGCGTGCCGGAGTTGTCGCCGCGTGAGACGAAGGTGGCCTCCGCATCGGCGATGGCCCGGAACGCCTCGGTCACCTCGTCCATGCCGTCGATCCCGGCGGGATCGTCGTCGGGCCCGACGACGACGAAGTCGTTGAACATCAGATCGCGGCGGTTGATGCCGTGTCCCTCCCTGAGGAACTCGTCTTCGAGCGAGCGGGCGTGGACCATGACGACGTCCGAGTCGCCGGCCCTTCCGGTCTCCAGTGCCGCTCCAGTTCCTCGCGCGATGGCCTGGACTTCGACCCCGTACCGGGCTTCGAACGCGGCGTTCACCTCGTCCAGCAGCCCCGTGTCGTAGGTGCTTGTCGTCGTCGTGAGCGTAAGCGTCTCGTCGAGGATCGCTGCTTCGTCTCCCCCGCCATCATCGGCACACCCGGCGAGAGCCGCAGCCGTCCCGCCGACGGTTGCGGCGAGGAACGCTCTGCGTTGAATCATTGATGATACAACGATCCCGGGCTACGCACTTATCCATTTCGACGTTTACGTAACCGGGTGCGGTTATACTATCGGAGCCGAACCGCGGTCCCGTACGCGAGTATCTCCGCGCCGCTGTCGGCGATCGATGACGTCGTAAAGCGCACGTTGACGACCGCGTCGGCGTTAAGCGCTTCCGCTTCCTCGACCATCCGCGCTTGAGCCTCGTCACGGGCGTCGGTCATCAGCTCCGTGTACCCTTTCAGTTCCCCACCCGCGAGGTTGCGGAGGCCCTGCGTGAAGTCCCGACCGACGTTCCGCGCGCGAACCGTGTTGCCGCGAACGACACCCAGCGTCTCGACGACCTCGCTGCCCGCGACACTGTCAGTGTTGGAGAGCTCCATATCCATACATTGGCGGTAGAGTACTTAACTAATGACGACGATAGACGAACGGGGTAAGTGCAGGGCGGACCACCAGTGCGACACGGTTTTTACTCGGTGATGAGTTCATCCGGTATGTCCGAGCCGTCGGTTCACGTCGGGGTCCTCCACGAAGGGGGGCGCTCACCGGAACAGGAGGCCGCGATCGAGTGGCTCCGCGACCACGGCGTCAGCCACGAGCTCCTCAACGCCGCCGAGACGGAGACCGTTCCGGAGGCGGTCGACGTCTGCTGGTGGCACCGCGTTGCCCCGTTGGAAGGGCCGTCGCCGCTCGAAACCGCCCGGCCCGCGATCGAGGCGTTCCTCGCCGACGGCGGCGGGCTGTTGTTGTCGCTTCGGGCGATGGCCGCGGTCGACGACCTGTCCGTCGAGAGCGTCCCGCCGGATACGGTGCTCGACGAGGCGGTCACCGAGTCCACTGGCCTCCTCTGGCGGTCGGTGTACGAGGACCACCCGAGTGTAACGGCCTTGGACGGGCTCCGCCACCCGCTCCGCGATCACGGGACGGCCCCGGCGGTGCAATACGAGGCCGTGCTCCCCGAGCGGGGCGAGGTGCTCGCCTCGACCGTCCATGGCGACGACGACGATCCCGGCCGGATGACGGTCGTCTCGTGGAGCGTCGAGGATCGCGGAGCCAACGAAGCCGGAAACGACGGCGGCGTCCTCGGTGTCGGTGCCCCGATCACGTTCGACGGAACACTCGCGCCCGACGAGGGACGCGCGGCGGCGCTCGCCGAGACCCGCGACGGGTTCCTCACTGGCTGTCTCCGTGGGCTGGCCGCCGGCGACGCTACCCCTCCCAGACCGACCACACCCGAGGCGCTCCGCGCGCTCCGCGAGCGCGTCCCCGACGAACGGGACCGACCGGCGTACCACCTCACGGCCCCGGCGAACTGGCTGAACGACCCGAACGGACTCACGACGTGGAACGGGCAATACCACGTCTTCTATCAGTACAACCCGGCCGGCCCGTTCCACAACACGATCCACTGGGGGCACGCGGTCAGCGACGACCTCGTGACGTGGACCGACGAACCGGTCGCGCTCGCGCCCTCTCCGGACGGTCCCGACCGCGACGGCTGCTGGTCCGGGTGTGCCGTCGACGACGACGGCGTCGCGACGATCGTGTACACCGGCGGCCGGGATCGCGACCAGCTCCCCTGCTTGGCCACGACGGACGATCCCGCCCTTAGGCGGTGGGACAAGGACCCATCGAACCCGGTGATCGAGTCGCCGCCGGACGACTTGGATCTCCTCGAGACGGAGCACTGGCGCGCGGAGTTCCGCGACCACTGTATCTGGCGCGACGACGGGACGTGGTACCAGCTCATCGGGACGGGGCTCGCGGACGGTCGCGGCGCGGTGCTTCTGTACACCGCTACCGACCTCCGAGAGTGGACGTACGAGGGGCCGGTGTTGACCGGGCCGCCCGCCTCGGGCACGGTGTGGGAGTGCCCGGAGCTGCTCGACCTCGGCGACGAGCAGCTGCTCCACGTCTCCGACTACGAGAACGTCGTCTACTTTCTGGGCCAGTTCGAGAACGGTACGTTCGAGCCCGAGCGGCAGGGACTACTCGACCACGGCGACTTCTACGCGCCCCAGTCGCTCCGCGACGGCGACCGAACGCTCACCTGGGGGTGGGTCCCGGAGGCTCGCGATCCGGACGCCCAGTGGGACGCCGGCTGGTCCGGCGCCCTCTCGCTCCCGCGGGAGATAACGACCGACGAAGCGGGGCGGCTGCGTCAACGCCCCGCGACCGAGCTCACGGAGCTCAGGGAGGACCGACTGGAAACCGCGGACGCGTTTGCCCTCGCGGACGGCGAACGACGGTCCCTCGACGCGGCGGGCGCGACGCTGGAGCTGTCGCTCGATATCGCGATCGACGACGCCGAAAGCGTCACGCTCTCGGTCCACGAGACGCCGGACCGGGCCGAACACACCCGGATCCGGTACACGCACGCCGGCGACCTGATCGTCGAGCGCGACGACGCGAGCGAGGACCACCGATCGACGGGGCACCCCCAAGAGATGCCGGTTCCGCCGTACGACGAGCCGCTGTCGCTGCGGGTGTTCGTCGATCGGTCGGTGATCGAGATCTATGCCAACGAGCGCCACTGTCTGACGACCAGGGTGTATCCCACCCGCGAAGACGCAGTCGGGGTCTCGATGAGTGCGGAAGGGGGCCGCGCGAGCGTCGGATCGCTCTCGGCGTGGAAGCTCGGCGGGATCATGCGTTGACATTAGCTCCTCGGTGACGGCGACTCCGTCTCCGGCGGTACCGGCCGTGGATCGGCCGAATCACCCTGTTCGACCGCGTAGTCTTCAGGTTCGGCCGGGTCGAGCTACTGATACCCGCCGTATCCCTCGCGTTCGCCCCAGCCACCTCGGTCGCGAGTGTCACCGAGGTCGGGGACGGCATTCCGCCGATTCGGAGGCGAGAGCTCCTCGTCGGCTCGAGGGATCCGCCAGTGGGCCAGCTCGCCCGTGATCCGCGTCCGGTTACCGTCGACAGCGAGCCGGAGTGTCGGTGCGAGCGTTCCCCCGAATCGGTCACGCTGTTCGGCCGCTGGCAACTCCGCGACCTCGTCGAGCGACTCGCCGGCGAAGTCGTGGTAGTTGAGGAAGCTCTGGACCAACACCTCCTCGGCGTGTGGGAACGCCATCCAGGAGTACGCCTGATACGGCGCGTCCGGTGGGTTCGTGACCACCAGCCCGGAGCCGTTTAGCGGCTGGTACTCCCCGCGGAGGGTGTCGGAGACGAACCCGTAGAGGGCGTCATACCCCGAGACGCCGGGCGCGAACGTGTGGAAATGGCTGGAGACGAACAGGTAGTACCGGTCGTCGTGAACGACGACGTGCGGCCGTTCGAGCTCCTGGTTGACGCCGATCGCGTCCAGTAACGGCGGCTGCAGCTCCCACGAGAGCGGGTCACCCGTTGCCGAGACGGCGACCCCGACGCAGCCGTTGAACTCCCGCGCGGCAGGATCTATCGAGGGTTCGTCCCCGATATCGGCGTCGGTGACGGGGGCGTTGGCCTCGAACAGGAGGTACGTCTCCCCGGTCGCGGGATCCTCGAAAAACCACGGGTCACGGAAGGTGTAGATCATCCCTTCCGACTGGTCGCTGGTCTCGTACCAGTCGCCGTCGGGCCGTAACAACACCTCGTGGGTCCACGGTCCGTCGACGTGTACCCCGTCCGCGTCCGCGACGACGGTTCCCCCGTGGGCGACGGCGATCCGCTGGGTGTACGTCATCTCGTCGGCGTCGTCGTCGCCGGCGGCGGTGTAGTACAGGTACACCGAGCCGTCGTCGTACAGCGCGGAGCCGGCCCACTGTCGTTGGCCGAGCGCGTCGCCGTCGAAAACCGGTCCGCCGTCGTGCCACGTCCGGCCGTCCGCCGAGTAGAAACACCGGATCTCCGCGACGTCGTGTCGCTCGCCAGGCAGGAGCTCCCGGGTCGCCGTGAGCGAGAACGCGACCTGCCAGCCGTCGATCGTCGCGATTTCCCCGTTCCGTCCCCGGAGAAGCCACGTGTCCCAGACGTACACGTCCGATGCGGGGTCGGCCGATGTGGAATCGTCGGCCGGTGGCGACGTCGGCGACGCGACGGTGTCAACCGTCCGTTCTATCCCCGCTACGTGTTCCCGGCGCCATCGAGAACGCTCGCCGTCCGGGTTCGCTCCGGGCGTATTCGTCATATGGACGTTACTCACACCCGAGAGTAAAAGCGTTCAGCTTCGCCCACGCTCGACGATCGGAACCCGTCTCGGTCGCTACACCGAAGCATGGAGATAGAGGGTTTCAGCCACTAACGAACCGTATCCGTGCCGATCCGCCATCGTTCGTCCCGCCGCGTCGTCCCCTGAATGATTATAAATACTTTTTATGTCCGGCACCCCCATGTTCGATAATGTCGAACAGCCACCAGACCCCGCCTGCTCGGTGTCCCGGCCGTACCGCTTGTGGTCGGGTACCCGTTCCCCTCCGGAGGTAACCGCGTGGACCGATCGGAGCTCATCGCGGTGCTCGAGGACGCGGGACTCTCGCCGTATCAGGCCGACGCGTACGTCGCGGTGTTGGAGCTCGGTTCCGCCCCCGCGACGACCATCGCCGACCGGAGCAGCGTCCCGGATCAACGCATCTACGACGTGTTGCGAGACCTCGAGGACGAGGGATACGTCGAGATATACGAACAGGAGTCGCTGTACGCCCGGGCGTTCAGCCTGGACGACGTGATCGGCGACCTCCAATCGCGGGCCGAACGGTTCACGACGGCGGCCTCGGAGATCGAGCGCCGCTGGACGGAACCCGAGCTCGAAGCCTCGGCGGTCAGCATCGTCAAGCAGTTCGAGACGGTGTTGAAGAACGCCCAAGAAGCGATCCGCGAGGCTGACTCCCAAGTCCAACTGTCGCTCGATCTCGACCACTACGACCGGTTCGCGCCGGACCTCGCGGCGGCGCTCGCCGACGGCGTCCAGGTCAACCTCTCCTTGCACACCGGCGACCCGAAGGATCTCCCCGACGCCGACGAGCTCGCGACCGTCTGTACGGAGGCCCGCTACCGTCGGCTTCCGTCGCCGTTCGTCGCGATCATCGACCGCACGAAGACGTGTTTCGCGCCCCATGCGGGGTCGACGAACGAGTACGGCGTGCTCGTCGACGACCGGACGCACACGTACGTCTTCCACTGGTTCTTCCTCACCACGCAGTGGGACGTCTGGGAACAAGTGTACGCCGACGTCGACGACACCCCGCCGATCGAGTACGCCGACATCCGCTACTGCGTGCAGGACGTCCTCCCGTTGCTCGAAGAGGGAGCCACGGTCACGGTGCGGATCGTCGGGGCGGACACCGATACAGGGGAGAAACGAGTCGTCGACGGGACCGTCCGTGACGTGCTCCTCACCGACACCGACTCCCCCCGTGACCTCGGGTCGATCGCGAGCTACGGCGGTCAGGTCGCCCTCATCGTCGACACCGAAGAGGGGCCGATCGAGGTTGGCGGCTGGGGGGCGATGATCGAGGAGATCGAAGCCCACCGTCTCACCGTCCTCTCGATCGACCAATAGCACGAGCCTCGGGGGGTATCGGTCGGTGTCGACGGAGCGAGCGGTTCCCGTCCTGAACCGTCTCTACTATATAACCTGACTCGGTACCACGACACATGAGCCGATCAGACACCACTAATGTGGTTAGCGATCCGGCGTGGTGGAAGGAGGCCGTGATCTACCAGATATATCCGCGCAGCTTCAACGACACCGACGGCGACGGGCTCGGCGACATTCCAGGGATCGTCGAGAAGGTCGAGTACCTCGACTACCTCGGCGTCGACTGCGTCTGGTTGAACCCGGTGTACGAGTCGCCCGACGTCGACAACGGGTACGACGTCGCCGATTACCGCGCCATCGACCCGGCGTACGGTTCGATGGATGACTGGGAGCGGCTGGTGTCGGAGCTCCACGACCGCGACATCCGGATCGTGATGGATCTCGTGTTGAACCACACGTCCGATCAACACGCCTGGTTCCAGCGCTCGCGAGCGGGAGAAGGGGAGTACGCCGACTATTACATCTGGCGTGACGGTCCGGAAGGCCCGAGCGCTGCGGCCGACGAGACGGAGCCGGACACCGCGAGCGACAGGGACGAGCCGAACACTTTGCGCGATGGGGACCAGTACCCGAACAACTGGGAGTCGTACTTCGAAGGGCCGGCGTGGAGCTACGACGAGGAGCGCGAATCGTACCACCTCCACCTCTTCGCGTCTGAACAGCCGGATCTCAACTGGGAGAACCCGACCGTCCGCGAGGAGTTGTACGATATCGTTCAGTGGTGGCTCGAACGCGACATCGACGGGTTCCGTCTCGACGTGATCAACCTGATCTCCAAAGTCGAGGGGTTACCGGACGGCGATCCCGAGAGCGACTTCCTCGTCGGGTCCGAACAGTTCGTCAACGGCCCCAGAATGCACGAGTTCTTCGACGAGCTGGCGGCAAAGGGGTTCGGCGATCGCCGGGAAGAGACTGTCTCGATCGGGGAGTGTTCCGAGATCGACCCCGAGACCGCGATCGACGTGACCGGTCGAGAGTCGAACGCCATCGACATGACGATCTTCTTCGAGCACATGAACCTCGATCGCCACGACCGGTGGGAGCCCCGCGAGTGGACGCTCCCGGAGCTCAAATCGGTAATGGCCGAGTGGCAGGCGGCGGTCGACCGCGGCGCGTGGGTCAGTCTCTACCACAGCAACCACGACCAGCCTCGCGGGCTCTCGCGGTTCGGCGACGAGCGGTTCCGCTACGAGTCGGCAACGATGCTCGCGACCTGTATCCACGGGCACCGGGGGACGCCGTTCGTCTATCAGGGCGAAGAGATCGGGATGAGCAACGTCAGCTTCGAGTCACCGACGGATCTCCGGGACGTCTGGGCACGCAACTACTGGGACCGTCGACGGGAAGCGGGCGAACCGTTCGACGCCGTTCGCCCCCGGCTCGAACGGTTCAGTCGGGACCACGCCCGAACGCCGATGCAGTGGAGCGACGACGAGCACGCCGGCTTCACCGAGGGGGAGCCGTGGATCCCCGTCGCCGATGACCACACGGAAGTGAACGTCGAGGCGCAGATCGGTGCCGACCGCTCGGTGCTGGAGTACTACCGGGAGCTGATCACGCTCCGCGACGTCGACGACGTGCTGGTGTACGGTGACTTCGAACTACTCGCACCCGAACACGAGACGGTGTACGCGATCCGCCGGACGCTGGACGGCGCGGACCACGAGCTGGTGGTCCTGTGTAACTTCTCGGCGTCGAGGACGGCGTTCGAGACGCCGGAGGCGGTTCCGACCGCCGACGCCACGGTCGCGCTCGCGAACCGGGCGGATCCGCCAATGCATCCTCGGCGTGTCGAGCTCGACCCGTACGAATCGGTTATCTATCGGGTTCCGACCTCGTAGCGACAGGTACGGGAGAAACAGGAATACAAGCAGAAACGGGAACGGGAAGCGGACGGAAACCGAGATCCGGGCTACGCCAGTTCGTGCCGGATCGCGTCGCCGCTCGCCGTATCGAAGAGGTGGACGTTCGTGCGGTCGAGCACGATCTCGACGTCGTCGCCCTCCTGGATCGTGGTGTCCGGCGGGAGGTTGATCAACAGCTGTCCCTCGCCACGGCCCTCGGCGCTGGCCTCGACGCTTTCGTCGGACAGCAGGTACGCGAACACCTTATCGCCCATCGGCTCGATGACGTCGACGATCGCCTCGAGCGGGCGCGTCGGCTCCTCCGCCTTGTCGCGTTCGGCGGCGAGATGGATGTTCTCCGGTCGGACACCGACGGTCACGTCCTGTCCCACGTCGACCCCCTGGATGTCGGGGTCGAACGAGAGGTCGGTGTAACGGGATTCGAACCCGTCCGTCGTCACCTGCCCCTCGATGAAGTTCATCGCTGGCGACCCGATGAAGCCGGCGACGAACAGGTTGTCCGGCTCGTTGTAACACTTCAGCGGCGGGTCGACCTGCTGGAGCTCGCCCGAGTCGATCACGGCGATCCGGTCGGACATCGTCATCGCTTGCGCCTGGTCGTGGGTGACGTAGATGATGGTGGTGTCGAGCTTACGGTGGAGCCGCTGGAGCTGCGTCCGCATGTGGACCTTCAGCTCGGCGTCGAGGTTCGCAAGCGGCTCGTCCATCAGGAACACCTCCGGCTCCCGGACGATCGCTCTGGCGATCGCGACGCGCTGGCGCTGGCCGCCGGACATCTCCTCGGGCATCCGGTCCATCATCCCCCCGAGCTGGACGACGTCGGCCGCCTCCTCGACCCGGCGGTCGACCTCCTCCTGGTCGTACTTCCGCAAGCGGAGCCCGAAGGAGATGTTGTCGTACACGTCCATGTGGGGGAACAGCGCGATGTTCTGGAACACCATCGATATCCCCCGGTCTTTCGGCGGGAGGTTCGTCACGTCCCGCCCGCCGATCTCGACCGATCCCTCAGTGGGGATCGTGAGCCCGGCGATCGTCTGCATGGTCGTCGACTTGCCGCACCCGGAGGGGCCGACGAAGGTAACGAACTCCCCGTCGTTGATCTCCAGGTTCATGTCGTCGACCGCGATCTCGTCCCCGTACCGTTTCGTGATGCCGTTTAGTGTGACTGATGCCATTGATTTACTCCTTGAGTGCGCCCGCGGTGAGTCCGCTCACGATCTTCTCCTGTGCCACGATCACCAGTATCGCGACGGGTAACACCGCGACGATACTGGCGGCCGCCATGAGGTTGAACAGCACTTCGAACTCCCCCTGGAACCGGAGGACGCCCTCCAGCATCGGTGCCCAGTTCTCCGGGCTGCCGTCCGTCATCAGCGAGGAGAAGAAGTACTCGTTGTACACCGAGATGAACGTCAACACGCCGGCGGTCGCGACGCCGGGTGCCGACAGCGGCACGATCACCCGGAACAGCGCGCCGAGCCGGGTCGTCCCCTCGACGCGTGCCGCGTCCTCCAACCCGTCGGGGATCTGTGCGTAGAACGTCATGAGGATGAAGATCGACAGCGGCAGGAAGATCGCCGACAGCGGGATGAAGATGGCGTGTGGCGTGTTGTACAGCGATCCGTCCTGCATCAGCGGTCGCAGGACGTCGATGTTCGTGTTGAACAGCCGGTTTAGCGGCACGAAGAAGGCCGCGGGCGGGAAGAAGGACGTAACGAGGACGCCCAACAGCAACACGTTCTTTCCGCGGAACCGGAGCCGGCCGAACACGTAGCCGGCGAGGCTCGCAACGAGCAACACCGCGACCGTCGCCACCGTCGCGATCAGGAAGCTGTTGAACACGTACCGGTGGAACGGGAGCCGCTGGAAGATCTCGACGAACGCGAGCACGTTGATATCCGCCGGCAGTCCGGTCGGATACCCGAGCGTCGCGTCGATCAGGGGTAGGTCGACCTCCCCTCGTGGCGTCCCGCCGGGAGTGAGCACGCCGGTGCTGCCGAGCTGTGCTCGGGGCGTGAGCGCCACCATGAACAGCCAGTAGAACGGGAACAGCGTGGTGACGAGGAAGAACACCGTCGCCGTGTAGAACGCTGCCTTGTACGCACGGTCCGGATTCGAGATCATCCGCGCGGCCCACGCCTCGACCACGCCGCGGTCGAGATCCGGCTCCTCGGCGCGCCCCATCTCGCCCAGCTCGACGTCGTCGCGTCCGCTCATCAGAGACCACCCTCCGTGTCACGGAGCCCGATCAAGTAGACGGCGACGAACACGCCGATCACGACCGCGGTGAGGAACGCGACCGCGGAGGCGGTCGCCCATCGTCGGGTCTGGTTGAGCGAGATGATCACGAGACAGGTCAACGACGGAACCGTCTGACAGCCAGCGGTCGCGTCGATGAGCCCGTAGATCCGCATCGCGTCCATCGTCCGGAACAGCATCGCGACGATGAGCGCCGGGGCGACAAGCGGCAGCGTGATGTACTTGAACCGCTGCCACGGCGACGCCCCCGACACCTTCGCGACGTCGTAGAGCCCGCGATCGATGCTCTGGAGTCCGGCGAGGATCAGCAGTGCCATGAACGCCGCCGTCTTCCAGATGTCGGCGACCAACACGATCAGGAACGAGTCGGAGCTGCTCGCCAGCGGGTTGTCGCCGAACACGCCGAGCCACTGCATGAAGTCGGCACCGAACCCGATGGTCGGGTTGAACAGCAGGAAGAAGATCATTCCCTGAATGACGATGGGGATGGCCCACGGGATGATGATCGCGACCCGGACCCACCGACGACCGTAGAACTCCTTGTCGATCACGAGCGCCTGCCCGAAGCCGATCAGGGTCTCGAAGAGGACGCTGATGATCGCGAACGCGAGCGTCACCAGCAGCGCCTGCCGGAAGAACGGAGTCCCGAGCTCGATGAACGGGAACCCGCTCGTGAACGCGACATCGACGAACTGTCGTGGGACGCGTGCCGACCCCGTCAGCAGGTCGACGTAGTTGTCCAACCCGACGAACGCGCCGAACGGGTCGGCCTGATCGACCTCGTCGCGGAGCAGCGAGAACCGGAACGTTTGTATCAGCGGATAGAACGCGATCGCCGCGAGCAGCAGGAACGCCGGAAGCAGCAGGACGTAGGCGTACACCTGTTCGGTCTGCGTCTCGAGCCAGTTGAGCGGCCGTGCGAGCAGACGCGTTCCGGTCTCACCACCCCCCGCCCCGCCAGATCCCGTGTCTGATGACATCCCCGTTCACCCGGGTTACTGCTGTTCCGCCTGTTCGAGCGCGCTCTCGAGGTCCGACATCGCTTCCTCGGGAGTCTTTTCACCCGTGTACGCGTCGTGGATCTCCGAGGAGATCAGCGGCGACTGCTCCGGCCACGCGGTCGTCACGGGCCGTGCGACCGTGTTCTCGCCCGCGACCGCGATCGTGTCGAGGAAGCGTCCGAGGTTGTCCAACGCGTCGGGGTCCGCACCCTGAGTCACCGACGGGTCCGGGGGGATGTACCCGCCCTCCTCGAAGTTCGTGAGCATCACGTTCTCGTTCGCGAACGCCTCGAGGACCTGAAGCGACTCGTCCAGCCGCGGCGTGTTCGGATTGACAGTGAGATGCCAGCCGCCGAGCGCGTGCTGAGTGCCGCCGGTGCCCGCGTGCGCACCCTCACCCTCCTCGACGCCGTACGGCATCGGCATGACCGCGTGGTCCTCGAAGTCGAAGGCGGCGTCGGTCGCATTGATCGGGATGACGTACGGCCAGTTGCGATGGAAGATCGCGTTACCGCCGGTGAACGGCTCGCGCGACGGCTCCTCGGTGAACTCGACGAGGTCCGAGGTCGTGATCTGCGGGAAGTCCGGATGCGCGTCCTCCGCGTCGGGGCCGTACATGAACGACCGCATCATCCGGAGCGTCTCGTGGACGGGTTCCTCGTCGACCGTGATGGGTCGGTCGCCGACCGGCCCGAAGAGGTTCTCATGGTCGCCGAAGTACGCACCTCCCATCGACGTCATGATCTCGTTGAACGCACAACAGGAGGTCCCCTCGTAGTTGTCACCCTGCGTCGTGAAACCGTACTCCATGTCGGGGTTCTGGTCCCAGACGTCGGCGACGACCTCGGCGAACTCCTGCCAAGACATCGGCTCCGTGGCCCAGTTCTCGCCGTCCGGGTCGTATCCCGCCTCCTCGACGAGGTCCTTGCGGTAGTGGATCATCGGGTAGTCCGGGAACAGGGGGAGCCCGTACAGGTCGCCGGTCTCCGGGTGGCTCGCGGTGTCAACGGCCGCCGAGAGGTAGCTGTCCTGGACGTAGTCGACGGTGTCCGAGGAGAGCTCCTCGCTGAGGTTGACGAGCTGCTCGCGGACGACGAACGGGATCGTCCAACCCGAGTCCATCATGAAGATGTCCGGCCGGGAACGCCCCGCGTCGAGCGCGGACGTGAAGTCCGCCTGCCGTGCACCCGTCTCGAAGTCGCCGGAGAGGATGTCGACCTCGATATCCTCGTCGAGGCCGGCGTCGTACAGCGCCTGGATGACATCGTCCTCGATGTCGGTCCATTCGCCGTCCATCGTGATCTGGACTGCCTCGTCGTCGTCACCAAGACAGCCAGCGACGCCGGCCGTCACGCCGGCGACACCGGTTGCTTGCATGAACCGTCTTCGCGAGACGCTCCGCGACCCCTCTGTGTGATCGTTTTCGGTATTACTCATCACGGGTGTTGTTACAGATTACCCCCACATATAATCATGGGATTAATTCAAACAGACGATCCCGACAAACAGCCTCAACGACGGATCGGGACGGCCGGAGTTGCTTGAGCGCCACAGGGAGTATGCTCGTTCGTTACGACTCCGTCGACGGGACACACCCGGGATCACCCGGGGACGTCGACCGCCCCTCGACTGCGGTTATCGCCCTTTCGGGGGTTTGAATAGCACCCATAGCCAGTACCCAATCGAACGAGCCTCATGGATCTCCGAAACGATGGGTAATCGCACGCGTCGGCTTCTCGGGTCGGTAGAGCAGGTGTTCTTCGGCGGGATGGAGCTCGCGGTGCTCTCTTCACCGGCGTTCGCGGCGTTGCTTGTGCTTCAGGAACGGTATCCGGACGCGATCCCGATCGCCGGACTCCTCGCGATCGCCACCGGGAGCGTCGCGATCGCCGCTCTCCGAACGAAGACGGTCGATACCGGCATGTGGCCACGTCGGTCGGAGCTGACGTCGATCCCCCTCCGCGTCGGCTACTTCAGCGTGCTGTTCCTCGCGGCGACCCTCGGCGTCGCCGCCGTCGCGATCGAGCTCGGCACGCTCTGGGTGGCGCTCGCTGGCGGGGTCGTCCAGCCGCTCGGTCTCGCGGCGTTCCCGCGCGTGTATCGTGCCGTCTACGGGGACCCGCTGCGGAAGCCCGCAGCGCGGATGTGACCGACCGGAACTCGATACCGAAGCCGCTGTCGCACACGTATTTATACGGTCCAGGTCGTCTATCTCATCCGTGTTCCGCTCCCTGATCGACCGCGACCGAGACGAAGGGCTCGACGACGCCATCGAGTCGCTTCGCGACCGCGTCGGGGTACTTGACGACGCCATCGAACCGCTTCGCCGATCGGCGTACACCGGCGAGAACCGATGTATCCCGTGTACGGCCCTCAACTCGGTTCTCGTCCTCGTCGCCGTTGCGGCCGCGTCGCGGCGTGACCGACGGCTCGGCGTCGTGATCGGCGCGATCGGCGCGCTCTCGATCTGGCTCCGCGGGTACGTCGTTCCCGGGACCCCCCGATTCGCTCCGCGACTCGCCGAGCCGCTGCCGGTCGAGTTCGGACACGGCCCGGCAGCAGGCGATTCGGACTCGATCGCGCTAACGCCGGACCGGGGCATCGACCCGGAGACAGTGTTCGAGACGCTCCTTGAGGCCGGCGTCGTCGTCGCAGACGGGGACAGGCTCGTCCTCGCGGACGGGTTCTACGACGCGTGGCTCGATCGGATGGCGGAGCTCCGGGCGCTCTCCGGTCCCGAGCTCGCCGCTCGGACGGCGGCAGCCTCGTTCTCGGACGTCGAGGGATCAGCTCACGGCGACCGTGTGCTTCTCGCCGGGGACAGCGACGCCTGGCTGGACCGCGCGGTCGCGATCGCCGAGGCC
>NZ_JBHSWW010000024.1:0-20335 GCF_042661865.1 Halorubrum tibetense | reverse complement strand
ACGGCCTACGAAGAGCCGAAACCCTCTGCCAGCGACGACTAACTGGTATTCCCCATGCGTGGGAAGCCTCGCCGTTTACGGCGAGGAGGATGTCACTCGTCTTCGGGCGCGCCGCGGGCGTCTCGATCCGACTCCCTGCCGGTTGCCCGGTCGAGCAACATGACCGCGCCGCCGAGCAGGGCGACGTTCTTCAGGAAATTGATCTTGTTGGCGTGACGCTGTTCCCCCTCCATCGTCCAGAAATCGTGGATCGCGGGGGTCGTCCCGAGGAAGAAGACGATCACGGCCCCCGCGGCGGCCCGGGGGAACCGCCAGAGCACGATACCGAGGTTAGCGACGAACAGCATTCCGGTGACGAACGGAACGAGGAGCTCCGGCATCGGGACCCCCTTCGCTTCCGCGACCGCGACCCGCTTGTCATTGTTCTTGAATCCGTCGAGTGCCATGTACGCCAGGATACCGGCGTACAGCGACCGTCCAAGCGTCGATGGGGGATCGCGCGTGACGGCGTCGTCGCCACCCATCTCACACCACCTCGATCCGGCTGACGTTCGCGTCGACCCGGCCGGCCGTTTCGTAGGTTCCCTCGTCGGTCCGACGAACGATCCGTCCCTCGACGTCGTCGCGCTGGTCGGGGACGTCGAACAGCCCGGAGCCGCAGATCACCTCGCCGTCGTGGACCGCCCAGGTCTCGATCACTTCGTGTGGCTCGCCGGGGAAGGGAACGCGCTCGAAGTCGCGGCCGAAGTTGGTCGATTCGAACAGCGCGACCTCGTGGTCGTCGTTCACCCAGGCCGGCGGGGCCTCCTCGCCGCCACAGAAGAAGACGGTCCCGTCGTGGACGAACACCCGCCGGATGTAGGAGAAGTCGTTACCGCGGTCGAGACGGCTCCAGGAGTCGCCGGCGTCGGTCGTCCGCCACAGCCCGCCCTCCCCGACGGCGTGGCCGAGCCCGAGGTTCTCCAAGTCGTGATCGAGGTAGCCGGTCGTCGCCAGCCAGACGTCCTCGGAGATCGGGAGGACCTGATGGATGTCGTCGACGATGGTGTCGCGGCGGTCGTGCCACGTCCGCCCCCCGTCGCGACTGAGGTGGATCCCGCCCGCCTCGACGCCGGCGATCAGGTGTTCGGGTCGGCCCGGGACCGCTTCGAGCGCGCGCAGCCGTGCGTAGTGTGGGTCGATCGGCGACTCCCAGTGCCCTCGCGAGGGGAGCTCCCGGAACCCCTTCAGCTCGGTCCAAGTGTCGCCGGCGTCGACGGAACGAAAGACGTACGGGTCGTTCGTGCCCGCGTACAGCGCGCCGTCGGCGGTCGCGAGGATCGACCACACCTCGCTCTGCCCCGCGTGCCAGAACCGGTCGCCGAGCGGGACGCCGAGGTCCTCGAACGTCTCACCCCCGTCGACCGACCGGTACGCCCCCGTGCTCGACGCGACGAAGACGCCGTCGGTGTGGCCCCACGACGTCACGGCGGTGACGACCCCGCAGTCGAGGACTCGCTCGGGCTCACCGCGCTCGAACGGCACGTCGGCGACGCGGTACAGCCCGTTATCCGTTCCGATCAATAGTGTCATACCCGAGAGTGTGAGTCCGACGCATACTAAAGTTTTACCAACCCGTAAAACGCTAAGTGACCGGGGGCATAACGGAGGCTACACGTCCCGCACCACACGCCAATGACCACACCGACCCCAACGAAGCGACCGACTGACGCGGCGCATCTCGACGACATCGACCCGCCACGGGAGCTGCTCACCCTCCCGTGGATCGACCCGCACAATCACGCACACACGCTCTCGTGGGCCGACCGTGAGCGGTACGCGCTCGCCGGCTGCCGGTCCATGCTCATGGTCGCGTCCGGCTACCACTGGACCCCGTACAAGCCGGTCGAGGCGGACGACGTCCGGTTCCTCTGGGACGACGCGATCAACCGCCGGGCGGCGATCGAACGTAACCACTTCTTCGAGGCGAAACTGGGGCTCGGCGTCCACACCGGCGTTCGGATCGAGAACCCCGACGAGCTGCTGACGGCGATGGACGCCTACTGCGCGCTCGACGAGGTCGTCGCGGTCGGCGAGACCGGCGTCGTCCCCTCCCAGCACGTCAGCGCGTGGGGCGTCGACGAACAGCAGGCGGTCGTCCAGGCACAGATGGCGCTCGCCCGGGACCACGACCTCCCCGTGATCCTCCACACGCCTAACACGTCGACGGACGCGAAACGACCGTACCGCGACGGTCTCGGCGTGACACCGGGATACGAGAAGAACGCGGGGCTCGGTGCCGACCCCGTCCTCGACGGCGAGAACCCCGCGCTCGACGCGGTGCGGCTCGACGTCGAGGCGATGCGTGACGCCGGCCTCGACGACGACCGCGTCGTCGCCTCCCACGCCGACGCCAACAACACCGCGTACCTGATGGAGGAGACAGACTGCTACCTGAGCTACACGATCGGCCACTCCTGGCTGATCGGCGTCGACGCCGCGGACGTCGCCGACGCCATCGACGAGTACGGCTCCGATCGGATCCTGATCGATACGGACTGCGCGAACGTCCTCCGAACGGATCCTTACGCGGTGAAGCGGGCGATATTCGAGCTGTACCGATACGGGATCGACCCCGAGGATATCCGGAACGTGGTGTTGGAGAACCCGCGTGAGGTGTTCGGGTTCGAAACGGAGTGACGGGGGTCGAAACGGATGGCTCAGGGACGGTCGACGCGCCGTGAGGGCGCTCGGCGCGGCGCGGTGTCCGCGGTCTCAGTCCGCGTCGAACGCGAATCGGGTAGTCAGCTCGCCGACGCCCTCGACGGTGACGGTGACCGTGTCGCCGTCCCCCAGTAGCACCGGCGGTTCCCGGTAGACGCCGACTCCCGGCGGCGTCCCGGTGAACAACAGGTCGCCCGGCGTCAACGTGAACGCCTGACTACAGAACGAGACGAGCTCGTCGATCCCGAAGATCAGGTTCGCAGTCGTGGAGTCCTGAAGCCGCTCCCCGTTCACGTCTGCGGCGATCGACAGGTCATGTGGGTCGTCGATCTCGTCGGTCGTCACCAGCTCCGGGCCGATCGGGGCGAAGCCGTCGAGGCTCTTCCCACGGATCCACTGGCCGTCGCCGTGTTGGAGATCCCGCGCGGAGACGTCGTTGCCGACGGTGAACCCGGCGACGTGGTCCATCGCCTCGTCGGGGTCGACACGGCGCGCCTCCTCGCCGATAACGGCGACGAGCTCCGCCTCGTAATCCACCTTCTCCGTGTACGCCGGGTCCCACGAGACGGTGTCGTCGGGCCCCGTGACGGTCGTCGGGAACTTCGAAAAGAGGACGGGCTCCTCAGGGATCGGGTTGTCGCCCTCCTCGGCGTGGTCCCGGTAGTTGAGCCCGACACAGACGACTTTCTGCGGGTCAGTGACCGGTGCGAGCCGATCGAGCTCGGCGGGGTCGTGAACGCCGACGCCCGTCTCCGTCGCGTGTTCGACCGCGAGCTCGGCTTTCGCCCGCCAGTTCCAGGCGTCGAGCAGATCGGTGGTCGTGTCGGGTATCTCCACGCCGGCGGCCGCGCCGGCCGCGGGGAGTTCGATGACCTCGCCGTCGTCGGTCGTGACGCCGGGCCAGCCGTGCGGTTCATCCGTCAGTCGATATTGTGCGAGTCGCATAGGGAAGCGTGCTGTGTGGGTGCCGCTCGTTACAGGTCGACCCCGGCCTCGTCGAGCAGGCGCTGTCCGGACGCGACGAACCGGTCGAACTCCTCGTGGACCTTCGGGTTCGTCAGCTCGCCGTCGCGCTTGACGACCTCGCCGTCGACGAGCACGGTGTCGATGTGGGAGGGGTCGGACTGGAACACGACCGTCTGGACCGGTGAGTGCGACGGCGCGGTCATGAAGTCGTTGGCGTCGATCATGACGATATCGGCGCGTTTCCCGGGCGTGATCGACCCGATCTCGTCGGCCATGCCGAGCGCCTTCGCGCCCTCGATCGTCGCCATTTCGAGCGTGTCGCGGGCGGTGATCCGCACCTCGTCGACCTCCTCGTCGCCGTCGAGGACTTTCTGGTTGTCGAACATGCGCTGGAGCTGCAGCCCGATCCGCATCTGGCTCCCCATGTCGCCGCTGATGTCCGAACAGACGTCGACACCCCACGTGGGCCGCCCGCCGGCGTCGAGCACCTTCTCCGTGACCGGGATCCCGTGGCCCATCTGCATCTCCACTTCCGGCGTTGAGGAGAAGGAGACGCCCTGCTCGACGGCGTGGTCGATGTCCTCCTGTGTGAAGTGGTTGCCGTGGGCGACGTTGACGTCGGGACCGAGCTCGTCGTGGAGACAGCCGAACCCCTGATACCCCTCGCCGTACACCGACGACGGCCACAGGGCGGCACCCATGTGGATCGTCGAGAGCACGCCGAGCTCGCGTGCGAGCTCCAGGTCGCGCAGGGCGGTCCCGTCGGTACAGAAGTCCGGCCCCCGGAGCCCGAGCGCCAGACTGAGCAGGTCGTCGTCGCGGATGTGCCCCTCGTAGAGCTCACGGATGTTCTCCTCCGGGAGGCCGACGTCGCTCTCGAACCACCACTTCGCCGCGTCATCGCCCGGCGGGCCGTACGTGTACACCGCGCGCAGTCCGGTGTCCTGGAGCGCGTCGACCGCCCGCTCGCCGTGTTCGAGCGTGTTGGGGTACGACCAGTCGAGGGCGGTCGTCGTTCCGGTGTACAGCTTCTCGAACGCGCCGAAGAGGCCGCCGAGGTACATGTCCTCGGGCTGATACAGCCCGGTGATGTTGCCGAGCATGTGTTCGAAGTACTCGCCCATCAGCGACCAGTCCCCGGCGATCCCCCGCACCTGGGTCTGGGCGAGATGGATGTGTGAGTCGACGAACCCGGGAACGACGATCCGGTCGGACGCGTCGATGGTTTCGGCCCCGTCGGACGACAACCCGTGTCCTACGTCGACGATCTCGCCGTCCTCGATCAGCACGTCCGCGTCGTCGAGATCACCGATCTCCGGATCGAGCGAGACGACCGTCCCGTTTTTGATGATCGTTCGTGTCATGTGCAGTTGTACCGTTTGACCAGTAGGATAAAAGTTTACCGTACGGTAAACACAGCGGTCGGCGTGGAGGGGATCGTATTATATGCTGGACACGCCCAGTACGCGTATGAGCAACTCCGGCGAACCGATCTCCACGAAGGACACCGAGGAGGTGATCATGGAGGCGACGTTCCGCGCCCTGAGCAAACACGGGTACGGGGACCTCCGGATGCGCGATATCGGCGAAGAGATGGACCTGACCCGGCAGGTCATCCACTACCACTTCGACGGGAAGTACGACCTGCTCTCCTCGTTTCTCGAGTACGTCATCGACCAGTACGAGGGCAGCGTTGAGGTCGACGCCGACGCCGACCCACGAGCGGAGCTCGACGCCCGGATCGACCAGTGTCTGTTCGGGCCGGAGTTCGAGGAGTTCGGCCACTGGGACCGGATGAAAGTGTATCACGAGCTGTACGTGTACGCCCAGAACGACCCGGAGCACCGCGATATCTTCGACGCCCACTACGACCGGATCCAGGGGAGCATCGTCGAGGTCGTCGAGGAGGGGATCGAGCAGGGGACGTTCGAGCCGGTCGACGCCGAGCGGATGGGGCAGTTCATCACTGACATCATCCACGCGGCTCGCGGCCGCCGGATCGCCCTCGGTCACGAGGATGCGCCCGCGGAGACGCGGCGAGCCATCGACGAGTTCGTCCTCGACTCGCTGTATGCCGACGGGTAGCCGGGTCGACCGGCCCAGGTGAGCCGAGCCGGTTCTGCCGTCAGCGGCTCCGTGTCGGGGACGCACCACGGTCCCACGTTAGGGACGCACCACGGTCCCGCCTCAAGACCCGTCTCACTCTGTTCCGTTGTCGTCGTCCGGCTCGCCGAACACGCCGAGCGCCTCCAGTTCGTCGATCTCGGCGTCCCCGTAGCCGAGCTCGCGGAACACCTCCCGGTTGTGCTCACCGAGTAACGGTGGCGGGAGCTCGAACCCGCTCTCCGCGCCGTCGAACTTCAGCGGGTGTTCGATCACGGGGACCTCGCCTAGCTCTGGGTGTTCGATCTCGGTGACCGTCCCCCGCGCGTCGATCTGCGGGTTGTCGAGCGCCTCCTCGACGTCGTACACCGGGCCGGCGGGGACGCCGGCGTCTTCGGCGATGATCTCGATCCATTCGTCGGTCGTCCGCGCCGCGAGCGTCGACTCGATCTCCGCTTCCAGCGCGTCGGCGTTCTCGACCCGGTCGGCGTTCTCCTCGAAACGGTCGTCGGCCGGGAGGTCCGGCCGATCGAGCGCCTCACACAGCTCGCCCCAGAGCTTCTCGTTGAGGATACAGATGTTGATGAAGCCGTCCTTCGTCTCGAACGTCTGGTACGGGGCGAGCACGGGGTCTTTCGTCCCCATGCGTTTGGTCTCCTCGCCGGCGAACGTCATGCCGGCCTGCTTCGTGAGCCACGGGAGCGTCGCCTCCAACATCCCGAGGTCGATGTACTCGCCCTTCCCCGTCCGTTCGCGGCGGTACAGTGCCGTCGTCGTCCCGAACGCGGCCCACATCGCCGTGATCAGGTCGGTCATCGGCAACCCGACTTTGACGGGTTGGCGGCCCTCCTCGCCGGTGACGCTCATGACCCCGCTCATCCCCTGGATGAGGAGGTCGTACCCGGAGCGCTCGCGCCACGGCCCCGTCTGTCCGAACGCGGAGATAGCGAGGTAGATCAGGTCGTCGTTGTGCTCGGAGAGGGTCTCGTAGTCGACGTCGAGCCGTTCGGCGGTGCCCGGACGGAAGTTCTGGATGAACACGTCCGCCTCCGCGACGAGCTCGTACAGCGCGTCCTTCGCCCGGTCGTTCTTGAGGTCGAGCTCCAGGCTCCGTTTCCCGTAATTCAGCGTCCAGTAGTACGGTGACTCGCCGTTGATGAACGGCGGCCCCGAGTGGCGGACGGCGTCCCCGTATCCGGGTTGTTCGATCTTGAGGACCTCCGCGCCCTGGTTCGCGAGCATCGCCGAGCAGAACCCGCCGGTGACGAACGTCGAGAGGTCGACGACGGTCACACCCTCCAAGATCCGGTCGTGCTCGTTCATCGTGTTCTCTCCACGGCGGCCCTGTTGCTTGCGGTTCGATTCGATCTCGATTCGGTTGCACACGTGCCCGTCTTCCGTCGTCGTCGGATCACGGTCCGAAGCGGGATGGCACGCTCCCCTTCGATTGACCGTACGATTTGCCCGTCTGACCGTTTATCGATACGCATTCGTGAGACTCTGTTTGTTTACCGAATGGTAAAAGTATCGGCAGGCACCTGCTTGACACTGAACATCACGGCATTCGCATCGTCTGCTCGATAGCGACGAGACGACCAACACCGGAACGATGCCGGCTCGGAGGCCATCACCCCGGATACGTTCGGTGGGTGAGTTAATCCGTCACGGCCGCAGTGTCACATATGACGTTTTCAATCTGTGTCCGCACGGAGTCCCCTGATGGAACAGTGTACGGCACCGCGGTCGCAACTGACGCACCCGCTGTCGGTGCGCTGGCGCCTTACACCTCCGTCCACGGGGCAGTGAGTACACAAGCGTTCGTCAACGTAAGACTGGGTCGACGTGGAATCGCACTGCTCGATGACGTGCCGTTAGAACAGGCACTCTCCGGTGTTCTTGAGCGCGACGAACACGCCGCGCTTCGACAGTTACACGGCGTCGGTTCTGATGCGGTCTTCGGACACACCGGTGAGGAGACCGAAGAGTGGTCCGGACACGAAACATATCCCGGGGAGGGGGTAACGGTCGCCGGAAATATGCTCACGGGTCCTGAGACACTCAGAGCAGTCTCCGAGGCGTTCACCGAGGGAGAGGCGACGGACGCAGTTGACGCCGGGACAGTTCCACGGCTGATCGATTCGCTGGCCGCGGGTGTCGAAGCCGGTGGCGACAAACGCGGACACAGCTCCGCGGCGGTCGTCGTGTCTGCACCTCAGACGACTGCGTATCACGACCTTCGTGTCGACCACCACGACGAGCCGGTTGATGAGCTCCGCCGGGTGTATGAAGCGGCCTACGGCGCGAGCGACGGATTCAGCGAGGCGTCAAAAGAACGGATCTTCGACTGATACCGCTCGTCGACGCCGGTCATTCCTCGATGGTCGCGGTTCCCGGTGCGTCGGGATCGTTGCGATGACACGTCGCCCACCCGCCGTCTGCATTCACGACATCCGCGGCGCTCGATCCGGGTACGATGGCAGGAACCCTGTCCGGCTGATCGGTTTCACACGGCGAAACGAACGCCTCCGACACCCGTTCGCTCGCAGCATCATCGTCTCCTGCCGCCGCGAGACGAGCCGCCTCGCGGACGGCTTCGGCCGCGTCGGCCGGCAGCTCATCGATGTCGACCGGCAGCGACTGTTCGATGATGTACGTGGCGATCCGCTCTGCGTCTTCCGTGCCGAGACGAGCGGCAGCAGCGTCTCGGTCTACCTCACCGTCCAACAGCCGGTTCCGGAAGGCGAACGCGGCGCGAAACGCTGGTTGATCTCCGCCCCACTCGGCGGGCGGGATCACCGCGGGACATCGCGTGTGGAACCGACATCCTGTGGGTGGTTCGATCGGTGACGGGACTGTCCCGGTCAACAAGGTCCGATCCGTGCGTGTTTCCGGGTCGATCCGTGGTACTGCGGACAACAACGCCGCAGAGTACGGGTGTGCTGGCTCGGCGAACAGTCGCTTCGTCGGTGCCGTCTCCACGATCTCGCCGAGATACATCACCGCGACGCGGTCGGCGACCTGGCGCACCACTGAAAGGTCATGTGTAATGAACAACAACGCGATATCGAGCTCCTCCTGTAGTTCCCCCAAGAGGTTGAGGATCTGTGCTTGAACGCTCACGTCGAGCGCACTGGTCGGCTCGTCCGCCACGATGAACTCCGGTTCGACAGTGAGCGCTCGTGCGATCGCAACGCGTTGCTGTTGTCCCCCGGAGAACTGGTGTGGATATCGGTCGACGTGGCCGCGTTCCAGCCCGACTCGCTCGAGGAGATCACGCGCTCGTTCTAACCGGTCCGCACCGTCATTGCCGATCCCGTGTACCTCCATCGGGGCAGTGAGAATCGACCCCACGCTCTGACGAGGGTTCAGCGAGGCGAGCGGATCTTGGAAAATCATCTGCATACGGCGACGGTACGGCCGCATCTCACGGTCAGACAGTCCGGCTACGTCGTCACCACCGAACACGATCGACCCGCCAGTGACCTCCTCGAGGTTGAGCAGTGTCCGTCCCAGCGTCGACTTACCACAGCCGGACTCGCCGACGATCGCGAGGGTTTCCCCGCGGTCGACTGTCAAATCGACGCCGTCGACGGCTTTCACATCGGCCGACTCGCCGACGAGTTTGTCGAGCACGCCGTCAGCCTGTGGATAATACTTACGAAGGTCATGGACCTGAACTAGCGGGTCGTCGCCGGATCCGGGGCTCATAGCCGTTCCGCCTCCGTGCCCCGGCGGAGACACGCGACCTCGTGATCCGTCCCGACCGACCGGAACGTCGGTGGATCTTCATAACAGGCGGGTTTCGCCTCCGGGCAGCGTTTCGCGAACTTACAGGCGGGCTGTTCACCGACCCCGTCGGGGACACTTCCCGGAATTGGCTTGAGTGCGGCATCCGGGTCATCGACACGGGGCGTGCTCGCGATCAGCCCCTGTGTATACGGGTGTGATGGGTTCTCGAACAACACCGAAGTCGGTGCACGTTCGACGATCTCTCCAGCATACATCACGTTCACCCAGTCGCACGTCTCCGCTACCACCGCGAGATTGTGCGTAATAAGCAGGATCGTCGTGTCGAACGCGTCTTTCAACGCGCGGAGCTCGTCGAGGATCCCGGCCTGAATCGTGACATCGAGCGCGGTCGTCGGCTCGTCGGCGATCAGGAGATCGGGCTCACACGACAGCGCGATGGCGAGCATCGCACGCTGGCGCATCCCGCCGGAGAACTCATGCGGAAAGTCGTCTGCACGCGTGGCTGCCTCCGGGATCTGGACGGTTTCGAGCATTTCGATCGCACGTCGCCACGCCTCGCTGTCTTCCGCGGCACCGAGGATCTTCCGTTTGATTTCTGCTGACAGCGAGACGGATTCACCGATATCCTGATTCAACCGGACGGTTTCGGCGATCTGTTCGCCGACCGAGAGCGTCGGATTGAGGCTGTGCATCGGGTCCTGAAACACCATCGAGACGGTACCACCACGGAGCTCGTTGAGTCGCTCGTCGTCGGCGTTGACCAGTGACTCATCGTTGAGCCTGACGTCGCCGTCGGTTATCTCTCCGGGGTCATCGACGAGACCCATAACGGAGCGTGCAAGGACGCTTTTTCCGGAGCCAGATTCTCCGACGAGACCCACGATCTCACCGGACGTGAGCGAGAGGTCGACCCCGTCTACGGCAGTGACTGTGCCACGATCGGTATAGAACTGGGTTCTAAGCCCGGACACCTCGAGCAACGGCTGGTCTGCCGGGTCGGTCGAGTGCACCGAGCGGCGCGGTGAACTCATCGATCGCCCACCTCGCCTTCCTTGACATCGAACACGTCACGAAGTCCGTCACCGAACATGTTGAACGCGAGTACTGTTATCATGATCGCGAATCCGGGAAAAATGGAGATCCACCAGGCCTGCGAGAGGAACTGGCGGCCCTCCGAAAGCATCAAGCCCCACGTAGGGGTGGTTGGCGTGACGCCGAGTCCAAGGAACGAGAGCCCTGCTTCGGCGAGGATCGCTAACGGAATCATCAGCGTCACTTGTACGATTATCGGCGCGACCGCGTTCGGAAGGATCTCCCGTGACATGATCCGGGTGTCGTTCATCCCGATCGCACGAGCAGCCATCACGTACTCCTCCTCACGGATCGACAACACTTCGCCACGAACGAGCCGTGCGAAGTCGTCGATGAACGCAACGCCGATAGCGATGATCACGTTCCAGACCCCGAGACCGCCGGCGAACGCGATTATCCCTGCGGCGAGAATGAGTGTGGGAAACGCCCACTGGAAATCGACGTACCGCATCAGGACGCTGTCTACCCAGCCGCCGTAGTAGCCGGCAACCGTACCGATCACGGTCCCGATAGTGAACGCGAACAGCACAGTCGCCGCCGCAACGAGAAGCGACACCCGAGCGCCATACACTATCCGTGAGAGCACGTCGTGTCCGAACGAGTCCGTCCCGAGAAGGTGAAAGAACTCGCCGTCGGTAGTCGTCGAGCTCGTCGCCGGCTCTTGCAGGATCGTGAACGTCGCGTTCGGGTCGTACGGCGCGACGATCGGGGCAAGCAACGCGGTGGCGATGAATCCCACGACGACGACTGCTCCGGTGAGTGCCTTCCGGTCATTACGGAGCCCGGTGGCGAGACGTTCACGGAACGTTCGTCGTGGTGCCACGTGTCCCGTGTCCCGGAACCGTTCCGGTGGCGCAGCTCCGGGGTATTCATCCCGTGTTTCGCCGCCATCGGCCACCGCGTTATCATCCGGGGACCGATTGTCGGTGGCGGTACCGTTGATACTGCCTTCCGACGAGTCCTTCATACGTCACCCCCATAGCGGATCCGTGGATCGATGAACGTGTACAGTACGTCGACGGCGAGGTTGGTGAACACCATGATAGCGGCGACGAGCAGGATGACGGCTTGGGTAACCGGGTAGTTCCGATCGATGATGGAATCGACGAGCATCCGACCGATACCCTGGATACCGAATACGATCTCGACCGTAACCGATCCAACGAGGATCAGCGCGACCTGGATCCCGGCGACCGTCACAACTGGAATCAGCGCGTTCTGCATCGCGTGTTTGTACAGCCGGACTCGGGAGCCGACTCCCTTCGCGCGGGCGGTCGTCATGTACGGCTCGTTCATCGTCTCCAACAGCGACGAACGCATCATACGCATTACGATGGCTGCGTACGGTAGCCCGACGGCGACGCCGGGCAAGATGATCGATCGGAGCCACGGGACGAACCCCTCACGGATCGGAGTGTACCCGAAGATCGGTAGGAGGCCAAGCTGGACCCCGAACACGAGTGCAAGCAGGATGCCGATGAAAAACGCTGGCATGGACAAACCGAGAAACGCCGCTACCGTAGCGATGTAGTCGGCCGGTTCGTGTTTCCGGGTAGCACTCACTATCCCCGTCGGGAGCGCCAGTCCGAGTCCCACGATCACCCCGACGATCGCGATAGAGAACGTCCGCGGAAAGGCTGCGGACAGGAGCGTCGTTATCTCTTGTCCGGTTGTAATGCTCTGTCCGAGATCGCCAACGAGCAGTCCGAGGAACCAGTCCACGTACTGGATATATAACGGCTGGTCGAGTCCGAGCTGTGTTCGGAGTGACTCGACGGCGGACGGCGTCGCTTCCGGACCGAGCATCGCGCGGATCGGCCCGCCCGGGATCGCCCGAAGTCCGAAGAACACCACCGTCGCGACCAGCCACATCACGAAGACGGCGTGGACAACTCGCTTCGCGACGTACCGTTTCATTCCTCGAGCCAGACGTTATGGAAGTTTCGGAGGAACGACGGAATGTGCGTGAATCCGTGGACATCGGATCGGTACCCCGTGACGTCCTCGCTGTGGACGATATACGCGTCTGCGACGTCGCGAATGAGCAGGTCTTCGAGTTCATGGAGGATCGCTGCTCGTTCTTCGAGGTCTGGCGTTGCCCGCTGTTCGCCGAGTAAATCGTGTGCCTCTTGACTCTCGTAGTTGTTCCAGTTCCAGACGCCGTCGACGTCCGAGAGCCGGTAGAAGTTCCACACGGACTCCTCGGGATCGGGCTTCTGAACGCTGCCAGAGACGGTCATGTCGTAGTCGCCGTTGGCGTACCGCTCCCAGTACGTGGAGTCGGTCACCTGGTCCAGTTCGATATCGACACCGATCTCCGACAGCTGATTGACGATCGTCCGTGCGGCTCGGAGATTCTCGCTAGTCTGCATGATCTGGAGCTCTCCGTCGGTCTCCATCATTTCGGTTCCAGAAAGCAGGTCTTCCGCTTCCTCGGGATCGTACGCTTGCGTTTGGTCTTTCTCTTCGTTCGGGCGAGCGACCCACTCGGGCAGCGGCCCGAACACGCCCGTCGCGGGCTCGGCGTAGCCGAAGTAGGCGTTTTGTGCGAGCGCCTCGTTGTTCACTGCCTTCGCGAGGCCGCGCCGGACGTCCGGATCGTCGAACGGCTCGCGTTCGTGATTCATGGCGAATCCGAGCCAGCCGTTACCGAGCACGCCGCTGATTTCGATATCGGGGTTCCCCTCCACCTCGTCGACGTTTTCGAGCGGCACCAGGTTGGCGAAGTCGATATCACCGGCCTGTAACGCGTTCACGATAGTTCCCGGCTCGGGAATCATTTCGATGTCCACACCATCGAGGTACGGAAGCGGATTGCCCTCCTCGTCCGTTTCGTGGTAGTCCTCGTGGGCATCGAGGTAAATGTGCGACCCCACTTCGTGTTCACGGACCTCGAAGGCCCCGGTACCGACCGGCTCTAGGGAGTACTGATCGCGTCCCATCTCCTCAAGCGCCGTCTGATTGATGACTGCCCCGACCCGCCCGGGCCCGCGGGTCAGGTGGGCCAATGTCGCAGCGTTCGGTGACTCGAAATTGAGTGCGACAGTGTACTCGTCGATCACTTCGACACCACCTTCAGACGGTGGTTCGAGATCGGCGAGCCGGGAGGCTTGTGGCGCATCCGTCTCGATGTTGTGTGTGATCGTGTATGCGACGTCTTCGGCGGAGAACTCCTCACCGTTGTGGAACGTGACATCGTCACGGAGCTCGAACTCGTAGCGGAGCCCGTCGTCGGATACTGTCCAGTCGGTCGCGAGGTCACCGACGATCTCGATGTCCTCGTTCAGCGTCACCAGCCCATTGAAAATGTTCGCTGATATCTGGAAGTACTGGCCGACACTGATATGGGCGGGATACAAGTCACCGACCTCGCCGAGAAACCACCCGGCGGTCAGCCGACCGCCTGCGAGAGTGTCTTCGTCGACATCTCCGACAGCCGGTTCCTCGTCACCGTCACCGCCACTCGTACAACCGGCGAGGCTCGTGATCCCAGCGGCACCGAACAGCTTTGCTGCAGTCCGTCTACTTACACGGGGGCCGGATAGGTCCGCCGCGTCGAGTTCTCGTGACATTTGCTCACATGCCACTCATAGGCTTGGCGGCATGAACTTTACACCGAATATTTCCGTCCGGCGATATCACGCCGAGCGCTTCGGAGGCGATCTAGCGTAAACATTGAATTATTTGACTATTTTATTGAATTCTTAGACATTCGCTCGATGGTAACGACCACAGGCGAAACGGATTTGACCAATGAAGGTCTGGCAGTGATATGCGCGAGGTGACGCTACAGATCTATCATAAAGGGGAACCGGAGTGTGAGGTGAGTTCCCAGTTCCCGGAGGTGACGCTTCGCTCCGTCTCCTCGATGACTGGCCGAACCAAAGAGCGGAAGCGGATAATCGAAATCACCGGTCCAGCGACCGATATCGAAGGATTCCTGGGTGCGTTTCGGGAGGCTGACTCGGTGATCGAGGCTGAACCCCTCTCACCGATCGAACGGGACCACGTGTACGTCGCACTCGTGGTTGACGCCGCGTTGTGGGACAGTATCTCGGAACGGCTCTCGGATCTCGGGATCCATCACCGAATGGGGACGACGATCAATTCGGGGATCGAGCGCTGGACGCTATACTTAAACGATGACGAGGATCTCTCCGGAGTGATGCGTTCGCTCGAACGTGGTGGCAACGAAGTAACGCTGGTGCGTAACGTCGCGCTTTCGGATATCACGCGGCCACCGCAGTTGGAGCTTACCGGCTTCCTCGAGGACCTCACGTCCCGTCAACGCGAGACGCTTGCTACTGCCATCGAGCTCGGGTATTACGAACACGGTGGTGGTGTCGGTATCGAGGAGATCAGCGATGCGTTAGCCCTCGGGTCGACCACCGCGTGGGAACATCTCTCCCGAGCGGAGGCGAAAGTGATGGCGGGGATCGCGGACCAGATACACCCGTGATCATCGACTCACCCTGCCGGACGCCGTCGAGACGCTAACCGCTCGCACGACGTTCGTTTCACCCGCCGACGCATGCCAGTGACCCGCATATTTATATGGGCCGGACTCTCACGGATATCCGTTAACAATGGAAACCGGTAACACCGATATGAAAAACAAGAGTAAGTCAACCGAGACGATCGGTACGAGTTCGGAAACCGAATCGCCGGTCGGCCGGCGTCGGTTCCTACAGGCGACGGGGGCTGGTGCGGCAGTCGCGCTCGCCGGGTGTGCCGGCGACGACGACGACGTGGTCAGGCTCGGTGCGACGTACATCTTCTCGGGGTTCGCCTCGCTGTACGGCGACGAGGCCGAGCGCGGCTTCGAACTCGCGGAGGAGGACATAAACGACAACGGCGGGATCAACGGCCAGGAACTCGAGATCATCGCCCGCGACACCGAAGGCAGTGCTGACACGGCGATCCGCCAGATGCGCAGCCTGATCGAGGAAGACGGCGTCGATGGCCTGTTCGGACTCGACTCCAGCGGTGTCGCACAGGCGGTCGCGCCGCAGGCAGCCGAGGAAGGGATCCCGTATATGGTAACGCACGCGGCGACGCCGTTTATCACGTCGCCGGCGGGTGAACACGAGAACTCCGTCGGTAACGACTACATGTTCCGGTGTGCCAACAACCTCGCACAGGACATGTATGGGGCCGCACGGACGGCGGCGGAGCTCGACGCCACGGAGTGGGCGACGATCGGCCCTGACTACGCGTTCGGGTACGAGACGTGGGACTACTTCCAGGACTTCTGTGAGGGGCTCGGCGTCGACGCCGAGTTCACGACCGAGCAGTACCCCGCGCTGGAGACGAGCGACTACACGCCGTTCATCAGCGACATCCTGAGCGCCGAGCCCGACGCCGTGATCACGCCGCTGTGGGGTGCCGACCTCACCACGTTCGTCAGTCAAGCCGAGGAGGCCGGCTGGTTCGACCAGATCGACTACACGCTGTTCAGCGTCGGGATGGGAACGGATCTTCCGGCAGACGGGAACCCGCTTCCGGAGGGGGAGCTGGCCTCGACGCGGTACGACCCGTTCGTGCCTGACACCGCGACCAACAACGAGTTCCGCGACATGTACGTCGAGGAATACGACTCGCTCCCGACGTACAACGCAGAGGGCGCGTACCGCGCCCCGTTCCTGTACAAGGAGGCGATCGAGTCCGCCGGCAGCACGGACGCTGACGACCTCGTTGACGCCTTCGACGGGATGGAACACTCCGGTCCCGTCGGCGACTACCGGCTCGACTCCCGGTCGAACCAGGCGACGGTGCCGGCGATCTGGGGGACCGTGACGTACAACGAGGAGTACGATAGCAACGTTCTCGATCCGGTGAACGTGTACGACGCGGGACCGGACGAGATGGCGGACGCGCTCGCCGACTCCGACCTGCCGACCGGCGTCTGATCGCGGAGCACCGTCATGAGTCTCACAACTCTCGTCCCGCTCGTCGGTATCGGCGACATCGTCGTCGGCCTCAGCCTCGGTAGCCGGCTGTTCCTCATCGCGGTGGGGCTCAGCCTGATCTTCGGGGTGCTCGGGGTGCTTAACTTCGCACACGGCGGGCTCTACATGCTCGGGGCGTACTTCGCGCTCGCGGTCACGACCAGTCTCGTCGACAACTTCTGGCTCGCGGTCGTCGTCGGCGCGCTCGGCGTCGGGGTCGTCGGCGCGCTTATCGAATTCGCCGCCATCCGGCCGCTGTACGGCCGGATCGAGAGCGAGCTCGACCAGCTCATCGTGACGTTCGGGTTCGTCCTCGTCATCCACGAGGCGGTACGGTTCGTCTGGGGGTCACAGTCCTACTCTATGGACCCGCCCGGGCTGTTCGATTTCTCCGTCTCGATCGGGGCGAGCACGTTCGGCGCGTACCGCTTGTTCGTCATTGGGATGGCGGTCGCCGTGATGGCGGGCCTTTGGCTGTTCATCACGCGGACGTACTTCGGCTCGCTGGTCAGGGGAACGTCTTCGGACCGTGAGATGGCGTCGATGCTCGGCGTCGACGTGCCGCGGCTGTACACTGCGGTGTTCTTCCTCGGGAGCGTGCTCGCCGGGTTGGGCGGGGCGCTCTCGGCACCGCTCCAGGCGACCAGTCCGGCGCTCGGGGACCAGGTCATCATCGACGCGTTCATCGTCGTCGTCATCGGCGGACTCGGGTCGATGACCGGCGCGTTCGTCGGCGCGATGATAATCGGGATCCTACAGAGCCTCGGCCCGCAGTTCATCTCCGCGGGCTCCATCGCCATCCCCTTCCTCGCGATGGTGATCGTCCTGCTGTTCAGGCCCGAGGGCCTCTTCGGGGGGATCGGCGAATGAGCGCCGACACGGAGTCGGCCGGTCGCGTCCGCGAGTTCGGGACGGCCGTCGCGGACGGCTGGACCCGGGAGCGGTTCGGCGTCCTGGCCGCGGTCGGAGCGATACTGCTTTCTTTCGGACCCAGCTTCCAGGTGTTCCTGTTCACGGAGTTCCTGATCATCGCGCTGTTCGCGCTCGGGTTCAACCTCCTGTATGGATACACCGGGCTGTTGTCGTTCGGTCACGGGATGTTCTACGCCGGCGGGGCGTACGGGCTCGCCATCGTGTTACGCGATCTCACCCCCTTCGTCGCCGACGTCGTCGGCGCGGGGCTCGCCCCGCTCGTCACGTTCGGTCTCGGAGCGTTCGCCGGCGTCGCGCTCGTGGTCGTCGTCGCGATCCCGGTGGGGTGGCTCTCCGTCCGGCTCGAGGAGATCTACTTCGCGTTGATCACTCTCGCGTTCGGGATGCTGGCGTTCTCGTTCATCATCCAGAACCCGGGGGGACTGACGAACGGCACCGACGGGATCATCATCCTGCTCGGTACCGTCGAGGTCGCCGGCATGGAGTTCCGCATCGGCGACCGCCGGCTGTACTACTTCCTGACGGTCGGCGTCGTCGCCACCGGGATCTACGCGGTGTGGCGGATCGTCAACTCCCCGTTCGGCACGGTGTGTAAGGCGATCCGCGAGAGCCCGGACCGTGCCGCCGCACTGGGGATCGACGTCACCCACCACCGGTGGATGACGTTCATCCTGTCGGCAGCGGTTGTCGCTGTCGCCGGCGTCTTGCGCGCCGGGCTCGCCAGCGTCGCGTCGCCGTACCTCTCACACTGGTCGACGAGCGCGATCGCGGTCGTCGCGACAGTCATCGGCGGGGCGACCTACTTCGCCGGGCCGATCGTCGGCGCGTTCGTCTACCTGTACGTCCGGTGGGGGATCAGCCGGTTCCCGGCGCTCGAAGCGCACTGGGAGCTGTTCTTCGGCGCGCTGCTGATCGGTATCGTGCTGTACTTCAAAGCCGGCGCGGTCGGCGGGCTCCTCCTGCTGCGTGACCGGTTCTTCGGTGATGACGGCGACGAGGGAAGCGGCGGGGACGGTGACGGCGGCGACGCGGTCGCCACCGACGGGGGTGAAACGGTTGCCACCGCTACCGACGGTACCGCCACCGACGGCACCGCCACCGGCGCTACCGCCACCGACGCGGGCGTCGCGGACACCGACCGTACGACCGACGACCACCGAGGTGAGGGCTCGTGACGACCGTACTGAAAACGGAAGACCTACGAAAACAGTTCGGCGAACTGACTGCCGTCGACGACGTCTCGATCGAGATCGACGACGGCGATATCACCAGCATCATCGGCCCCAACGGGGCCGGAAAGACGACGTTCTATAACCTCCTGACGGGGGTGTTAGAGCCGACCGACGGCGCGATCTGGCTCCGGAAGGACGGGGAGCTCGCCGATATCACGGACGCGCCGCCACACGAGGTGGCGAACGCCGGGCTCTCGCGCTCCTACCAGATCACGAACGTCTTCGAGGGATTGACCGTCCGCGAGAACGTTCGGGTCGCGCGGATCAGCCACGAGAACCAGCGGCTCGACTTCCGGTCGCGCGCCGGCAGCGACGAGGCGCTGGAGGCGGACATCGAGGAGCTGCTGTCGCTGACGGGGTTGACGGGGATCGCCGACACGAAATGCGACACCCTCAGCCACGGGGAGAAACGGACCGTCGAGATCGCGTTGGCGCTCGCCATCGAACCGAGCGTGTTCCTGATGGACGAGCCGACTGCCGGAATGAATCCAACCGAAGTGACGGAGATCGTCTCGCTGATCCAGCAGCTCGACACGAACCTCGATGCGACGTTCGTCGTCACCGAACACAACATGGACGTCGTCACGGACATCTCGGACCGTATCGTGGTGCTCGCCGAGGGGGCGATCCTCGCGGACGGGGCGCCCGAAGACGTGTTGACGGACGAACGGGTCACCGAGGCCTACTTGGGGAGTGAAGCGGTATGAACGGCTCACGGAGCCACGAACGACAGGGGGGAGACACCACATGACGATACTCGCGGTCGACGACATCGACACGTACTACGGCAACAGCCACGTCCTCCACGGGATCTCCTTGGAGATCGACGAAGGGGAGGTCGTGACGCTGCTCGGACGAAACGGCGCGGGAAAGACGACGACGATGCGCTCGATCGTCGGCGCGTCGCCGCCGCGGCGCGGATCGATCACGTATCGCGGCGAGGAAATCGCCGGCCGTTCGCCGGACGCGATCAACGCGCTCGGCATCTCGCTCGTTCCCGAAGACCGTCGGGTGTTCCCCACGCTGAGCGTCCACGAGAACCTCACGCTGGCGCACAACCTGGCGGCCGACCCGCGGCCGGTCGCGGAGATGTACGAGCTGTTCCCGGCGCTCGACCCCTTACGCAAAAACAAGGGACGGAACCTCAGCGGCGGGGAACAACAGATGGTGTCGGTTGCCAGGGCGCTCGTCCAAGCACCGGACCTGCTGTTACTCGACGAACCGACCGAGGGGCTCGCGCCCGTCATCGTCGACGACCTCCGCGAGATCGTCCGGACCGTCGTCGAGGAGGAGGTCACGGTGCTGTTGACCGAACAGAACGTCGACTTCGCGTTCGACCTCGCCGAGCGCGGGTACATCATGGATACCGGCGAGATCGTCTTCGACGGCACGGTTGAGGAGATCCAGGCGCGCGAGGACCTCCTCGAGACGTACCTCTCGGTGGGGACGGCGGATGCCTGAGGAGCTCACCCTCCGGCCGTTCTTCTGGCGGGCGACGCGGCTGTTCCCGGAGCGGGAGGTCGTCGCCCGGACGCACGACGGGACCCATCGCTACACGTACGCGGCGTTCGGCGACCGTGTCAGGCGGCTGGCCGGCGCGCTCGCGGA
>NZ_JBHSWW010000023.1:0-21079 GCF_042661865.1 Halorubrum tibetense | reverse complement strand
GCCGGCGAGGTAGACGGGCGGGGCCGCGGACGCCCTGGACCCAGCAGCCCCTGCAGATCGATCGGAGGGCCCGGACCCGCCGTCCACGCCCGCAGCCGGCCCGCTATCCGCGCCTACAACCGACTCGCTGTCCTCGCCCGCAACCGATCCGGCGGACTGTTCGCGTGCCACTCCCAACAGGTCGGTGTCGGCGTCGACGCCGATCACGGTCGCTTCCGGATCGGTTTCCTCGCGGAGGACGCGCGTGAACTCGCCCGTGCCGCAGCCGACATCGAGGACGCGCCGCCGACTCGACAGCGCGAGGTCGGCCAGCGCCGCTCGGTCGCCCTCCCACATCCCCTCGCGGGTGCGCTCGAGGTACTCCGCCGAGAAACGTCTCACGGGGGGCGTTGGCGGACGACGGGATTAAAGACGGGGATCCGGTTGCCCAACCACGGCAGAGGCACACCGAGTCACGGTAGTCGCAGCAGAGGCACACCGAGTCATGACCCGGCCGCCTCACGCCTCGCTGTCGTCGCTGCCGATCCCGAGAAGGTCGGCCGCCATCGCGGCCGCGACGCCGACGCAGTAGCCGAGGAACGCGCCGCTCACGCCGACGAGGGCGAACCCGACCGTCAACGACCCGAGCAGGGCGTCACCGCCGCCGACGTTGGGGACGCCGACGAGCGTGCCGACGGCGACGAGGACGGCGAACACGACGGCGGGGACGATCCCGACTGCGAGACAGGCCGGACCGCCACACCGGGCGTACGCGCCAAGCGCCGCTACCGGCGCGGGCGCGTAAAACACCAGCAGTGGCACCACTCGCTCCGTGAGTACCGACGCGACCGGGGCGTCGACGGGGTCTGCGACGACCGCCGCGACCATCGCGAGCGCGACGAGAGCGGCGAACCCGCCGACGAGCTTGACGGCGAGATCGCGTTCCCGGCCGACGAGCAGGGCTTCCGAAGTCGCCATATCCGGGGTGTGTGAACCGGAGGCATAAAAAGCCGCGTCGGACGCGCGGCGGCGGCCCTCGACGGGGCTCGGAGGCGATCGGTCGATCGTATCCGGTGGGTTTCCCTGTGCGCCGAAGTCAGTCATGCCCGGTTCCGAGAGACGGGAACGCGCCGTGTTTCGGGAAGCACGTGGAGCGGGGATCAGTCCTCCGGCCATCGCTCGTCGCCCCGGTCTTCGTCCGTCCCGACCCCGTACTTCTCGGAGAACGTTTGGTCTGAGAGGTCCCCCCGGGCGACATCGACGGCGTCGCGGATCAGTTCGACGGTGGCGTCGTCCATGGCCGGCTCGGGGGCCGATGAGGGATCGTCGGCGGGATCGGACCGATCCAGGGCCGAGTGATCGGTGGCCGGTTCGGTCGAGCGCTCGTGTTCCTCGTCGCGTCCCATGGTCGGGGTGAAGCTCACCGCACCCCTCCGACTGCCGCTTGACCTATTGACTGTTTTATACCCATCCGGTGTCGAGCGACACAGTCCCACACCCATCGTCGATCGGTCCATCGTCACGTCGGCGTGCTGTCTCTCCGCCGACTCGATGTCCACGTCGTTCCGACTGGCGGGACTTTCGCCTCGACTGTCGCATAAAAACGTCCGAACAGGTGAAGGGACATAGAGACGGGAGTAGAGACCGTTCGATGGAGCACGATGAACGAGACGACTGCTGTCCGACCGATGGCAACCGGCGAACGGCGGGAATATCGGGAATGATTGGAGCCCAGCGGCAGGCGGGATCGCCCGCCCAGCCGTGTGTCGCCCGATCGCCCTGCTGCCTATCGAACGCCACGTCGTCGACCGCGGGTCGTCGGGTGCTCGTGGCTCGTCGAGTCTCGCGATCGTGGCCCGACACCGGGCTCCGGATCCCCCGCGATGTCGACGGGTTCGTTCGGCAGCTCGCGACGAACACCGAGGAAGAGCGACCAGTAGGACAGCACCGAGAGGTGTCGCCGTGACCCGCCCTGAAAACCCCAACGACCCGAAAGAGAGGGCTATCGACCTCTTGACCGGGCTCGACCGCGTTCGACGGGAGCACGGGACCGTGACGGTGTCGTGTCAGTTCGAGTGTGCGTCAGATGGGACGTTCGGCGGTCGGTGGCGGGGTGTTCGCCTCCGTGACTTGCTCGGGTCGGCACCCCCGGAGACGACCCACGTCCGAGCGGTTTCCACCGACGGCTACTGTGCACCTGTCGCCCTCGCGGACGCACTCGACACCGTGGTGGCCGTCGACCGACTCGACGCGCCGAACGAGGGGCTTCCCCGACTCGTCGGCGAGGGACTCGACAGCACCGAGACGGTCCGCGGTCTCGACCGGCTCGAACCGGTCGCGTTACCCCCCGATGCCGACCCCGAGCCGACGGCCATCGACGGCTCCGATCCGACCGACGCGGAGGAGTAGTCCGACTCAGTTCTCCCGCAGCTCCCGGACCCGATCGATGTTCCACGCGAAGCTCTTCCCGTCTTCCGTCGGCGTTTCGAGCGCCAAGGGAACGTCACGTAAGTCCGGATGGTTGAGTATCCGTGCCATCCCGTCCTCGCCGATGTGTCCCTCCCCGATGTGGGCGTGTTCGTCCTTGTGGGTGCCACAGGCGTGTTTCGAGTCATTGAGGTGGATGTACTCGAGGTGCTCTAACCCGACGACATCGTCGAACTCCGCGACCGTCTCGTCGACCGCCTCGGGCGTGGAGAGGTCGTAGCCAGCGGCGAACGCGTGGGCCGTGTCGACACAGACGTCGATCGGCGTCTCGGTGCGGTCGATGATCCCGGCGAGGTGTTCGAACTCGCCGCCGAGCTTCGTCCCCGCGCCGGCGTCGCTCTCGATCAGGATCGTGACGCCGTCGGGGACGTCGAGCTCGTCGATGACGCTCGCCGCGTTGTCGAGGCCGCCCTCGACACCCGCGCCGGTGTGTGCACCGAGGTGGACGTTCACGTACGGGATGTCGAGCGTTGCCGCCGCGTCGACCTCCTTCTGCATCGAGTCGAGCGACTTCTCTCGGAGTCCCTCTTTTGGCGTACAGAGGTTCACAAGGTACGAGGTGTGGATCACCCACGGTCCCTCCAGGTCCCGTTCGGTCCCCGAACGGAAGCGTTCGGCCTCCTCGTCGCCGATATTCGGGTCCTGCCACACCTGCGGGGAGTGGGTGAAGATCTGCCCGCAGTTCCCGCCGACCTCGATCTGGTTCGCGACGGCGTTGTCGACGCCGCCGGCGATAGATACGTGTGCACCGACTCTCAGGCTCATACCTACCGTAGACGGTCGGGGGGAAAAGCCGCTTCGGAAGGGTCACGCGGTCTCGGTTCGCCGTGTCGCCCGGATCGGGTGCAAGCGAACGGTTCTTATCCAGTTGTCCCGTCCGGCCACCATGACCGACGACGCACTTCGCGTCGGCGACGAGATCCCTGACGTCTCCGGGGACCTCGTCTCACCCGGCGGGGAGGCGACGCGGACCGCCCTCCGAGCCCTCCTCGCGGACGGTCCGGTGTTGTTGTGTTTCTACACGGCGGACTTCAGTCCGGACTGCATCGAGCAGTGGTGTTCGTTCCGCGATTTCGACTGGTTCGCCTCCGGCGACCACGTCCGGGTCGTCGGCGTCAGCAAGTCCGGGGTCGGGCTCCACCGCCGGTTCATCGCTCGGCTCGGTCTCACTTTCCCCATCTTCTCCGACACGGACCTCTCCATCTCCGAGGGGTTCGGCGTCGACTACCGGGTGCTCGGGCTCGTGCGGCGCTCACGACGTTCCTGTTTCCTGATCGACGGGGCAGGGGTCGTCCGCTACCGCTGGCTCAGCGAGCACTGGCTCGACCCGACCCGCGATGTCCCGCCGGTGGCGGAGATCCACGAGGCGGTCCGTGAGCGCCTCGACGCGACGGATCCGGACACGTTCGGGTTCTGAGACGGCTGGCGGGCTTCGCGTGTCTCGCGCTCTCGCGCCCCACGCACGTCTCACGTCCCCGGCCTCCAGCCACCTCACTCGTGGTCCCTCCCCGACTTCCCTCGTGGCGATCGGACCCAGCCGTCGTCCCGGTACTTCCCCACGACGAGATTGCGTGCCAACTCCGTCTCGTCGTCGCGCCACGCCGCGTCCGTCTCGATCGACCCGGTTCCCGACTCGATCCAGTCCACGAGCGCTGACTCCAGTGTACGGACTGCCGCCGCGCGGTCAACATCGGCCAGCTCGTCGATCCCGACGACCCGCTCGCGGAACCGCTCGGCCGTCACCGGCGGGTCCGCGAAAACGTCGAGGTGTGCCGGCGCGTCGACCGAGAACGTCAACGAGCCGTGTTGGACGACCGCGTCCCGGGTGCGGTACTGCGCGTTGCCAGCGATCTTTCGGCCGTCGGCGACGACGTCGTGTGCGGGGTGGAGCTCCCGGAGGTAACAGGCCGGGTGGTGGAGCTCGGGGACCGACTCGTCGACGTAGTCGGCGTCGATCCCGAGTCGGGTGAACGCGTCGAGCACGGGCTCACACAACAGGTGGTAGGCGTCGAGGAGGCGTCCCGGAACCGCGTCGGTGGGGACCGCGATCGAGTAGGCGATATCGCCGTAGGCGTCGTGGTAGATCCCACCGCCGCCGGTCTGTCTCCGGGTGATGTCCACGCCCGCGCGGTCGCAGGCGTCCCAGTCCACCGTGCCGGGGTCCTGCCCGTAGCCGAGGGTGAGACAGCTCGGGTCCCAGCGATAGGTCCGTACCGTGGCGGTCCCCGTCTCGCTCGCGGTCGCGGCCGCGGCCTCGTCGAGCGCCATCTGCATCGGCCCCGGTCGCCGCTGCTCGCGCATCACCCGCCAGTCGACATCGGGCGCGGTCATACCCCGAAGTCCGGTTGGCGTCCCGAAAGCGGTTGTGTTCCTCGCGGTGGTCCGCCCCACTGACGAGTTCAAATTGTATATCGCTGCATGTGATTTATCAGCCCGAGCAGTCCGACGCGGGCCGTTTTTACGAATCGCCGGAGTACGGGCCCGTATGGTCAGAAACGTCGCCGGCGATATGGCGGAGCTCGCGCCCGAGGACTTCTACTTGCTCTCGGGCGTCGAGCAAGGGATGCGCTTCTCGGAGTGGGTGCGCCGGGACAAGCTCCCCGACTACGCCGACCTGACCCCCGAGGAGGTCGACTACCGGCTCGATCGGTGTCTCGACCGCGAGCTGGTCCAGCGGAAGACGATCCAGTACGAGGGGTACCAGCTCACCTTCGAAGGGTACGACGCGCTCGCGCTCCGGACGTTCGCGGAGCGGGAGACGATCGACGGTGTCGGCTCCCCGCTCGGCTTCGGCAAGGAGGGGGACGTGTACGAGGCGCAGTCGTTCAAGCCGCTCGCGTTGAAGTACCACCGCGAGGGGTACACCAACTTCCGCGAGGTGAACCGCGAACGGGAGTACACCGCCGACCGGAACCACGTCTCTTGGATGTACACCGCACGCAAGGCGGCCGAACGGGAGTACGAGGCGATGGAGGCGCTGTATCCCGACGTGAGCGTGCCGCGACCGGTCGATCACAACCGCCACGCCATCGTGATGGACAAGTTCGACGGCGTCGAGCTCGCCCGCTCGACGCTCGAACCGGCGCAGGCGGCGGCCGTCCTCGATCTGATACTCCGAGAGCTCGAGAAGACGTACGATCGGGGGTGGATCCACGCCGACATGTCCGAACACAACGTGGCGGTCGCCGAGAGCGGGATCACGATCTTCGACTGGCCCCAGGCCGTCCCGGTCGATCACGCGAACGCCGACGAGTTCCTCGCGCGGGACGTGGCGAACCTCCACCGATACTTCGCGCGGAAATACCCACACGAAGTGCCCCGCGGTGTCGATACCGACGCGCTCGCCGCCGCTATCGCCGACGGCTCGTTCGGGAGCGTTCGCGACTTCACCGAAAAATAAACCACATACTGCAATATTAAATTAGTTCCGTAGTTGCGTCCACAGTTTCGGAGGATAGGCTAGTTTTGGATCGAATCGCCATCAAGTCGTGGTGATTCTCAGCAGTCGGGGATCGATTTTGAATCCTTACTCTCGAACTACCGGACGAGCGTACGAAATTGCGTGGATTTTGGCGCTGCTGGATACGGTTGTCACTCTTGAGCGGCGGACCCAGCGAGAGCTCAGCCGACTAGTCGTGCGGGATCAACGCCGAGGCAACGAACTCAACACACTCACCCGCAGTAATCACAGGCGCGTAGTCCATCTCCCCGTCGACACCTGCTTTCAGCAGGAAGTCGGTCAGCCGCCAGATATTGTATAGGAGTACCGCGAACACGAAGTAGAACAGGCGAACGCGGTATTCTTTCGAGGAGGTCTTGGCGAGAAAGTCGTGCTTGATCGATTTGTACTCGCTCTCGATTTGCCACCGGCGACTATACCGTTTACAGAACGCCTCGGCCTCATCGGGTCCCACTCGGAGATTCGTCGCGAAGACGGCTGTCCCCTCCCCACCCGTCGACGGCACGTACAGGAGCCGCATTGGATGCGATCCAGATTCCACATGGACAGAAGCCGACTCAACAGCCACCTCTTGGTCGTCTTCCCCCATTTGTTTGAGTACATCCCGTTCAGAGCTGGAGACTCGCTTCGGAATGAGGTAGTTCACATCGAGGTTTGAGAGCGTCTGAAACACCCGTATCGAATCGAACTCCCGATCACACAGCACTGTCTCGATTGGAACATGCTCTTTCGCTCGTCGAACGAGTCGCCGAACAGTACGATGGATCTGATTCGACGGGTTCTCATCCCACTCAGAACTCTCTCGAACCGGCTCGACAGCTAAGACCAGCGGGATGTTCTGTCCGATGATCGAGAGGGTCGCAAATTTAAACGCTCGACCGTCTCTGTCCTTCGTTCCACTGACCATCGGCATCCCTTCGACATCCCCGTAGTAGGGAATGGTCGTGATATCGATCGCGGCAGTGACTGGCCGGCGGAACGATGCTTCAGAAGCAATCACGGAAAGCAAGCGATCCGTTGTCTCGTTGAAGCCGTCGACGAGCTCGTCAGGATCGAACTGCTTGACGGTGCGAAGGTGGGTATCGCCATGCGGGCCGTAGTCCTCGCCACGCCGGTACTGAAAGGGAGTAGCTCCCTGCGTGGCTCCGCACCGAACCATCCCCATGAATGTCTGTAACTCGAAAAATTGCGTGTCCTCGTACGAGGCGTTCGGCGCCCGATCAGAGTCGAAGTGTCCGAAGGCGTGATCACGCGCGAGGCGCGTTGTCTGAACAATCTCCTCCTGTGAGAAGGATTCGTCTTCTACTGAGTCTGTATCTTCTTGCTCATTGTCGACGATCTCTGCCTTAGGCCGCACCTCCGGCGCTGAGATGCTGCGATCATGGACTTCTTTGACAACGAAGTGGGCGGCAGCGTGGATGTATTCGTGGGTCGCGTCGTCGAATCGATTTCGCCACGCACGAGAGAATGCTGATTCGTCGGGCACTCGACTGAAGCCGAGGATAGTCGCTACTTCCGGTTGTCGGGTGATTCGTCGAGTGAAGTTGGCGTATGAGTCACCCGTTATCTCCATGAACGGCTGTGTTGAATCACCATACAGCAGCGAGGTAGGCCGCTAAATCAAAGGAGTTGAAGCGGGAGAATGCGGTTGTCTATGACGCAAATCTCCCGCTTCATCGGGGAAGTTGTACCGGTTGCTCAAAGAGTTACTGGCGATGGAGGCGAATCCGCCGCCCCGGAAGGCGGCGGCGGATTCGCCGACTATGCACTCGTTTCCCTCCATTGTCTTCGGATTTACCTCGATACGTCGTACCGCATGACGATCGACTTACTCAAAGAGATGCCACAAATAACCGCGGAGATCGGCCTCAACGCGGCCGATCTCCCCGCGCCGTCCACATTGTGTAAGGCGTTCGACCGGATCAGTATGAGCGTCTGTCGAGTGCTGCTGCGCCAGTCGGCGCAGCTGCACGATCTCTCTGAACACGCCGCGATTGACGCCACGTTCTACGACCGCTCACCAGCGAGCCGCCACTACTGCCAGCGAATCAGCTACTGCGTTCAAAAGCTCAAAGTTACGAAACTCGTCGATACAGCGTCGCAGGCCGTCATTGACGTTCACTGCTCAACGAATCGAGAAGGAAGTGACGCAGACCTCGCTGAGCAGATCGCCCGCCGGAACGCGGGCGATCTGCGGTCTCTTGCGGCCGATAAGGGCTACGACAAGCAATCGCTCCGCGAAGCTCTGCGTGAGCTCGGGATCAGACCGCTGATCAAGCACCGCATCTTCGCACCGTACGACCACGCGCACAACGCCAGAATCGACGATAACCGCTACAATCAGCGCTCAATGACTGAAACCGTGAACTCGGCTGTGAAGCGCTCGCTCGGCTTCGCCGTGCGAGCGCGGTCATGGTTCCGTGAGTTCCGCGAAATCGCGCTGATGTGTGTCGTCTATAACATCAAACGCTTCGTCAAACAGTGAATCCATTCGCCTTACAGCGATTCAACACAGCCCTGTCAGCACAATGAACCCTCCTACCGCAAGACCGACAATGCCTCGCAGGAGGCCAGCCATCGGTGTCAGTTGATCAGCGGTGACAAAGACGACGCTTCCGAGCGCGCCGAAGACAGTTCCAAGAATTGCGTACGTCGTCGCTCGCCCGACGTTGAACAGGAAGTGCTGGCGAACCTCGTAGGTCGTGAGATGACCGGCACGTCCGTCGTTGGCTGTCGTCGTTCCGCTGTCAGGCTGCGGCGTCATCTGCTTCGAGTACATCGTCACAAGTGGACCGCACATCCCGATACAGTGTGCGCCGCCCAGCACGCCGATGAGGACGAAGAGCACGACGTCAATCCGGAGGAGCGACTCGATCACAGTCGTTCTCGGCTACGTATTGGTTTGTGTCGTCTGGTGTGTCTATCGAACGAGACCGGACAGATACCGAGGACGCGTTACCACTGGCTAACAAGGGGTCGTGCTAGGCTGGGGACGCCTCAATCATCTGGAGTGTAGCTTGGGACAACAATTCTTCACAGTGGGTGCCAATACGTCAACGATGACGGACGAAATAGATATCCCAACCGAGCCGCGGGCTGCGGTCGACGCACTGGCGACTCATCTAACTGCGACCGCAGATCGCCCAGTAGCGCCAGCAACGAACCGATGGCTCGGAGAGGCTGAAGCCGTCGCCCGTGATGCTACCAGTGACGATCTTGACCCGCAAACCAGACAGAAACGGGTTCGTCAGGTTGTCACACTGCTTGAGTCGGCTGACGAAACAGACGATGTGGTCGCCGACCGCCACATCGAAGCGGCGATTGAATGCTGTCGAGTCGTTCTCGCTAACGAGTGACTGTGTTCCTTTTTGCACGGAATCGCCCTCTCGGCGCTTATTAAATTCATTAATTAGAATAACCAAATTAAACCTCATAAAGTTATTCTCTTTCGTTAAAGAAACCTATATACGTTACAAAAGTATATTCTAGCGCGCCACACTTATATTCGTAGTCTCTGAAGAATACTTTGATGAGTTCAAAACAAGACGATCTTAAAGAGACAAACACCGAGGCTCGCTTCGAGTTCAAAAAAGAGGAGAAGTCCGCCTTCAAAAGCGAGAAGGGGCTCACCGAGGAGACGGTCCGCGTCATCTCTGAGGACAAAGACGAACCCGAGTGGATGCTGGAGCGCCGGTTGCGCGCGCTCAGACAGTTCCAAGAGATGCCGATGCCGACCGACTGGCCCGGCCAGCCGGACCTGAGCGAGGTCGACGTAGACGAGATCGTCCCGTACATCCGCCCCGACGTCGATGTTCGCGCCGGCGTCGATGACTGGACAGAGCTCCCGGACGATATCAAGGACACGTTCGACAAGCTGGGCATTCCCGAGGCGGAAAAGAACGCGCTCTCGGGCGTCGGCGCGCAGTACGAATCGGAGGTCGTCTACCAGAACATGCAGGAGCGGTGGGAGGAGAAGGGCGTCATCTTCTGTAACATGGACGAGGCCGTCCAAGAGCACGAGGAGCTCGTCAAGGAGTACTTCATGACGGAGTGCGTCCCACCGAGCGACAACAAGTTCGCGGCGCTTCACGGTGCGATCTGGTCCGGCGGCTCATTCGTCTACGTCCCCGAAAACACCACCGTCGACATGCCGGTTCAGGCGTATTTCCGGATGAATTCCGAGGGAATGGGCCAGTTCGAGCACACGCTCATCATCGCTGAGGAGGGCTCCGAAGTCCACTACATCGAGGGATGCTCGGCACCGAAGTATTCGAAATTTAATCTTCACTGTGGGGGCGTCGAAGTGTTCGTCGACGAGGACGCCCACGTCCAGTACTCGACGGTGCAGAACTGGTCGAAGAACACGTACAACCTGAACACGAAGCGCGCCATCGCCGAGAAGGGCGGGCGCATGGAGTGGATATCGGGGTCGATGGGGTCGAAGGCGACGATGCTGTACCCCTCGACGATCCTCAAGGGTCGCGGCGCCTCCGACAACCACATCACCATCGCCTTCGCGGGCGAGGGGCAGGACATCGACACGGGCGCGAAGGTGTACCACAACGCGCCGGAGACGAAGTCGACCGTCGAGTCGAAATCGATCGCGAAGGACGGCGGCCGCACGAACTACCGCGGACTCGTCCACATAGCTGACGGCGCGGAGAACTCCTCGACGGCCGTCGAGTGCGACGCGCTGATGTTCGACAACGAGTCGACCTCCGATACGATGCCGTACATGGAGATCAACGAGTCGAAGGTCGATGTCGCCCACGAGGCGACCGTCGGGAAGATCGGCGACGAGGACATCTTCTACCTCCAGTCGCGTGGGCTGGACGACGACGACGCGAAACAGATGATCGTTTCGGGCTTCATCGAGCCCATCACCGAAGAGCTGCCCATCGAGTACGCCGTCGAGCTGAACCGGCTCGTCGAACTCGAGATGGAGGGCTCGCTGGGGTAATTCGATGCCGGAGTGTACACACTGCGGAGGACACGTCTCACAGCGATTCGTGACGGTGTTCGGGTTAGACGGTGGTGACGTAGTCGCCTGTCCGGCATGTTCCGGTCGGTCACACATTGCAGAGACGATCGTGGATCGGTACTAGTCAGGGACCATGGAACACTGCTTTGCGTGTGAGACCGACTACGGGTACCTCGGAACGGCCCCACACGAAGGGTGCTGTCCAGCCTGTGGCTCGACTGCTGTCACTCCCGCAGGCGATCTCAGCGTCGTCGACACGACAACATGGGAGAGCGCGAACGGGCTCTCAACGGTCCACGTGACAGCGACTGACAACCTATCACGCCAATTTGAATTTGTCATTGCGGCGCGGCGGGGACAAGGGAAACTCGTCTGTCTAGCGATCGATGAGGTAACCGTGCCCACTAAGACTGTGTGGTCAGTTCCATCTGCCGTTGCTACGAGAGTTACCGCGCATGGTATCAGGATCAGCGACTCAGCGCCAGCTCAGAGCTCACAATGAACAGTACTGGCCAGACACACAGTAGAACGCGTCTGTCCTGTCCCAGTCACGAGAGGTGATGCCACGTGATGAAAGAGCGCACTAACGAAGAGTGGCTGAACACAGTTTCCCGCAGAAACGGTACTGATGAGCCTTCATCGAGCGAAACCGGCGACGGACAGTCTGTTACCCACTCCGTTTCGGAGGAGGGTAGGGACGGACAGCACAGTCGGACCACATGTCCGGAGTGTCACGGACGACTTCGTCGAGCCGATGATGAGGTTGATGCGGTCTGTGACGACTGTGGACTCGTCGTTTCAGATGCGACGCTTGATACGAACATCAAACTGTACACGCCGAACGGCACCGGCGATCAGGACTCCCGCGTCGGACCAGCAAGCACGAACCTCTTACACGATAAGGGGTTGTCAACGATGATTGGGTGGCAAAACACCGATGCGAAGGGGAACGCGCTGTCAGGGGAACAGCGACAACAGATCCGCCGCCTCCGACGGTGGGATGAGCGCTTCCGACGACGCTCATCTGCGGATAGGAATCTCATGCATGCACTCGGTGAGATCAACCGCATGGCTTCCGCGCTTGGCGTACCCGACAGCACCCGAGAGACAGCAGGCGTCATCTATCGTCGCGCACTTGCGGACGGACTCGTTACGGGTCGAGCCGTTGAAAGCGTCGCCACTGCGGCGCTATACGCGGCGAGTCGCATGGATGATGTCCCGCGCTCTATTGACGAGGTCTCAACAGTGAGCCGCGTCGAACAAATTCGCGTCGAGCGGGCGTATCGACACGTCTCACGTGAACTCGGGTTGGAAATCGCTCCGACAGACCCCCGTTCGTTCATCGGACGGACCGCGTCGGACGTGGAGTGTACGGACGCGACAGAGCGAGAGGCACGACGTCTCGCCGGAATAGCGGTTGAAAACGGCGTTCACAGCGGGAAACATCCGGTAGGCATCGCCGCTGGGGCATTGTACGCGGCCGCTAAGCGATGCGATGAGTCGCTCCGACAGACAGATATCGCTGATGCTACGGACGTGAGCGAGATGACGATACGGAACCGGTATCCTGAGATTTTGGCCGCAACAGATACGGAGGATGAGTAGACACAGTGAATGACAACGCTGCCCCCGAACTCAGAGGCGTATCTGGCTAACCCACATACAAGCTTGCTGCTGTATGGCGATTCAGCACAGCCTCTTACCCCCAAATATTCGATTCTTTTGTTCGATGCCGGACTGTTCCGCCAAAGAAAATAACTTTTCTTCGACTGACTGAAACCTGTCGACCTCTAGACTAGGTTGACGCTATCGACGAAGTGGGGAATCTGTCAGAGGCAAAACGCGTGGCTCGAAGGCACCATCGAGTCACGCGGGTTTCCGCTCTAAGCCAGGCGATCTGTGACTGATTCGATAATCGCGGTTGTCTTATGAAGTGTACCAGCGGATGTCTGTCGAGAGTCGCGCACACGTACATATACGGTATAGGCCATGAGAGGCGGAGTGGTCCGCGAGACGAAAATATATTGATCCACTATTTATGTATATTGACAGACCTATGAACTCGGACTCGTCAGTTACTCGGTTTGATCCGACGACTACTCGGTCAGCACTCGACGCTGTATTCACTGCTGTCTCCGAGTTTAAAAATACAGATGCGAAAAATCTCCGGCGTCTCGACAGATATATTGACGCCGACACAATCAACCTCCTGTTTGGTGGTCCGGATAGTTCAACAACGCGTATTGAAGAGGGGACCCTTTCGTTTCGATACGACGATGTATTCGTGACTGTGACACATGACGGATGGATCGAGGTCGTCGACGCAGACGCGTTCCCCACACGGCCAGCACACCATAGACTGTCAGCCGACGCACGCGCACAGCAATCGACCGAAGCGGCTCTCGAAGCGGCGGCAGCGGCGTTTGCCGAGGCCGAAGAATACGTCTGGACCGCCGCTAGCAACACTTCGGATACTGAACTCGGCGATCCGCTCTGGGCAGTGGTGGAGCAACTCTGGGCCATTCAGACATCGATTGACGACCTGACCGCGCAGTCGTCTTCGACTGAACCGCTGGCAACACAGACAGATGACCAGTTGTGACGAGATGACCGATGACGCACTGTTCAACCTCGGCATCGATCTCAACCGAGAAGAGACAGTAGGTGGCGCTATTGATCGGACACTGACTGCGGTCCGTACCACACTGGGGGACACAGTTATTACCGTGTGGCGAAACCGCAACGAGCATGGTAGTAACCCCGAGAATGCCCAATCGCCGGAACAGCCGTCCCCACCGTTGTTCGGTTCCGAACGCCATACGGGTCGGTCGGCTCGAATCCCTTCACCAGACGCAGCTCTAATCAAGCGATGTTTCACGGCTGATGCGCCGGTTCGAACTGACGGGGTGGCCGGACCAATCGCACCGGATGATAACCGCTGGCTTCCGCGTCAGGAACTTTTCGTTCCGATCGATTCCGAGCGTGTGCTATCGGTTGGCTGGGATCACCACGATCTCGCGACCGCGTTGGACGAGGCCGCTGTCCGTGATGTTCTCGAGCGAGCAGCAGGGTCACTCGCCGCGGCACTCGACCGTATTAGCTCCCAGACCCGTGACCCGACAGGCGAGATCGCCTCGGATATTCGCCTCGGTGCGTTTCAACAGGCGATCGAGGACGCCGCCGATGGCGTCGCCATCCTTGACGACGAGGCGTACGTCTATATCGACCAGACGCACGTCGATATGTACGGATTCGACAGCAAACAGGAGCTACTCGGTCGAAGTTGGCGGGAGCTATACGCTGCGGATGAAGCGGCACGGATCGAGAAGGAAGCTTTCGACGCGCTCGAACGCGATGGTCACTGGCAGGGGCGAGTAACGGGAAGTCGGCCAGATGGAACGACGTTCCCGGCGGAGCTGTCCCTGACGATGGTCACCCCATCCCGAATGGTCTGTACGGTGCGTGACGTGAGCGATCGTGAAGCACGGGAACACGAACTCGCATTAAAAGAGCGGGCGCTGGACGAAGCAGGGACCAGCATCCAGATTACGGACCCAACCCAACCGGGGAACCCGTTGGTGTACGTTAACGAGGAATTTGTACAGCTAACCGGATACGAGCGGTCAGAGGCTCTCGGCCGAAACCCGAGATTCCTCCAGGGCCCCGGATCAGATTCGGAGACGACAAAGCGAATCCGTACGGCGATCGAAACCGAGCGACCGATAACAACTAAGCTGAGAAACTACACCGCGGGGGGTGAACCGTACTGGGCGAAGCTCTCCGTGACGCCGGTTCGAGACGCAAACGGAATCGTGACAAACTACATCGGGGTTCAACACGATATTACCGAGCAACGACGGCGGATCAGAGAGCTCAGAAACCAGACTGAGCGGCTGGAACTCGTCCTCAGCGGGACGGAGACGGGCATCGGTGAGTGGGACTTCAGTACCAACACAGTCACGTTGGACGCCACTTTACGAGAGACGGTCGGAGCGAGCCCGACGACGATAGACGAATGGCAAGCAGTAGTTTATCCGGAGGACCGCGAACGTGCCGCTGACGCCCTGCGGCGCCCGATCGAGACCGGTGACCCGGCTGCTGAGACGATACGAATCGGGACGGATGACAGCGAAGTCACGTGGATAGATCTACACACCGTTGTGAGTGATGCGGGTGATGGCTCTGCCAGTGTGCTGGCGATGGGGCGAGACGCGACGAAGCGCTCCGAGCGTGTGAAATGGGCGTCGAAACTGTTTGATCAGGGCCCGCTGCTGTTCGTTCAAACTCGGGCCGTTGGCGGCGAAGCAGTCATTGAGGCCTGTGACCGGTCGTTTTCCGACGCGCTGGGGTACGAGCGCGAAGCGGTGGTTGGACAGCCGCTCAGTGAGTTTTACGACGATACCTCGGCCGATTCGCTCCAAACAGACGGCTACGAACGCGCGCTTAGCGGCGATCTTACCGTTGCGGAACGCACGCTCGTGACGACGGACGGCGACACGGTCCCGTGTCTGTTACGGGCGATCCCGCGCACCGTCGACGACGAAGTCGTAGGTACCGATGTGCTGTTCATCGATATCTCTGAACGCGAGAAGTACACTCGGCGACTGGAGGCAGTGTTTAACAGCCCGCACCAGTTTACCGCGTTAGTCCGCCCCAACAAAATCGTGACCGACGTGAACGATACGCTGGTTACACGCATCGGCGTTGATCGGTCGACAATAGTTGGTGAACCGATCGACAAATTCCCGTGGCTGAACCTTGACCCGGGCCACGGGCTCACGGTTTGTGAGGCGGTCAACCGCGCGGGTGACGGTGAACTCGTCCAGACCGAAGGAGAGCTACAGGGTCCAGACGGTCTCGCACGCATCGACGTGTCGTTCAAGCCGATTCGTAACGCCGCTGGTGAAATCACGCTGATCGCGGTTGAAGGGAAAGATATCACCGTGAAGACGCGACAGCGACAGCATTTACAGGTGTTCCAGCGGGTCGTCCGACACAACGTCCGAAACGATTTAAATAAACTCGTGGGATGGACAACGATACTCGCCGAGGAACCGGACGCTGACTGTCGTCAGGATCATCTCCGCCGACTGACGCGTATATTCGACGGGTGGGAACGACTTACGAACAAAATGCAGGTGATCGATCGCGCGATACGGGAGATACCACACGACGAGTCGAGCGTTAACATCGCTGAGGTCACTGAAACGGCCGCAACGGCGGTACGAGATGACCACTCGGACGCAACGATCGCTGTCTCTGTCGACGCGACCAACGAGAGTGTCTCACGATGGCTTACACACCCACTTACCGAGGTGATAAAGAACGCGGTGGCCGCAGGAGACCGAGAAGATCCGTACGTCAACGTATCGGTGAGACAGGTCGACAACGGCTGGCTCCAGATCGTCGTGGCCGACGACGGGCCTGGCATGCCAGATATCGAGCGGGAGGTACTCGTCACCGGCGAAGAGACGCCGTTACAGCACGGTTCTGGGCTCGGGATCTGGCTGATTCGGATGTTAGTCTCGGTACTCGGCGGGGAGATCGACGTCGACGTGACCGACACAGGTACCGAAGTTGTGCTTCGCGTTCCGACGTCGTCAGCAAACCGTAATCTGGGTTTAGCCGCACCCGGGCAGATGTCCTAGGGGGCATACCGTACAAACTGCGAGGCGTGTGGAAGGGTCGGCAAAGCCCCGTCTCACAACGAGGGGCAGCGATCCGAAACCCAGCAACCGAGGCCGGGTTGTGACACGGACTCGTCGGGTAACAGTACCGTATTCACTCCGGGGTAGACTCGCCGCCGTCTTCATCGACTATTCCGGAAGGCTGTCGGTCCACTGCTTGGGCCGACGCTTCACTATCCGAGCACGGCGACGAGCCAACCACCTGCCATGTGGGGGCAACATCTCGCTTTCCACACACTCGCGCCTCAATCTGGCCGTCGTCGGTTCGCATCTCAATAACGTAATCGAAGTGTGCCGACCCAAACCAGCTGGAACCGTCGATGTCGCTCGCTGGTGGCAGGTGGATGAGCCCGCCGACGCCCTGATTTCGCCACTGGCCGACCAGTTCGTGGAGGAACCTATCGAGTGCAGTCGAGTCATGATGCGCCAGCAGTTGGGTCAACGTCGCGATCGCGAATGTTCCCGTTCGATCACCCGTCGCGAGTCGTGTCGTCGCCCGTTCGGCGGCGACACCGAGCGAGGTGAGGTCACCACACCGGACCGGTCGGGACTCCGGCGTCGCGACGTCAACGCCGCCATCCGTCTCCGCCCCGGGCGTCGCGTCGATGACGGTCGGATCCACCGTCGAGAGTTGCGAGCGTACCTCATGGCGCGGGTACTTCGTCGTCAGTACGGCGCCGTTCTCGGTCATCGCCGCGTATACGGCATAAAACAAGTCATCGAACAGCTGAGAGCTCGGCGCGGCAAAGCCAACGACATCGTCAGGTTGGACGCCAGTGTCAGCGATGAACGCCGGAGCGATCGCTTCTGGCGACGGCTGTAAGACGGCTTCGAACGCGTCACCGGGATGGCTCTCGGCGTCAAGAAGCCGCTTGATTAGACTGTCCGCGTAATCGTCGGCATAGACGGATGAATCGACCCACGACGAGCGTTCATCGCTCGTTGCGCTCACGGTGAGATCATCTGACCGGTTCAGGTACTCGTACACTATCGTGGCCCGGTCGAACGAGCGGGTACTCACGCGGAATCTCCTCCTCGTGTTGGGGGGTGGCGGTAACGGCGGGGTGTCGAATTTCGCGCCGCACGATCGCGGGGAGGATTCATACTGACAGATGCTCCGTGAGCGATCCTAATTCTGCGCCCGGATATGTATTCCAGACGGAGAGAATGCCTGATATGTCCGTGTTTAACTTCGCAACAGTCGGTGGCAGCTCGTCACTCGAAGAATCCACGCATGATCTTCGACTCCGCGGCCCGTAGATGCTGGTGGAGCGTCGACGAGGACACGTCGAACCGATCGGCGAGGTCGGCGCCGCTGATACCACGCGGGTCATCGTAGTACCCCTCCTGAAGCGCTGTTTCGGCTATCTCCTGCTGTCGGTGCGTCAGCCCCGGGCTCCCACTCGGCCCGTCGCCGACCTCGATCGACCGGGACAAATGCCGCTTCGAGACGAGCCGACGCGACTCGGAAACGGCGGACAGCTTCTCACGGACGTGACCGACCACCGTCGGATCTGTCGTCCAGAACTCCAAGACGTCGGCGTTTGGGCGGGACCGAACGCCACGCAGCTGCGTGTCCGTCTCGATAAGCACGTCGCGAACCGGAGCCAGCGACCGGCTCGGCGTATCCGTCATCCGCACCGCGACCTCGTGTGCGTCGCCCTCGACCGAGTCGATCTTCTCGAGTTCGAGACCGGGTGTCACTGCGACGTAGTCGCGAAACGCCGTGTCAGTGTACCCCTCGATTCGGCCGGTCATGTGGAAGTGCTCCCTGCCGGTCAGCGCGACGTGTTCGACGACGACCGTGCCGTCAGCTGGAAGGTCCGGAAACAGTGGCGACGGGTTTTGACACTCGAGATCGAAGACGAGCGGTGCGTTCGCCCCGTGTGTCGAGTCCAGCGACGACAAACGCATTCCGGCGGCGTCGGTCACGGCCTCGATCGCCCGGCGCTCCGGCTCGTTGAACCGACCGACGTCCGTGCTGGTGAACTCGGCGACAGCGTGGACGGTCCCGTGATAGCTTAGTGGAGCCGCGAGCGATTCTCGGTAGCCGAACTGGAGCAACCGGCTGACATACTCGCCGTGGCCGTTCGGGGGCGCCCGCCTGTCCACGACACGCTGCTGCTCGTTTTGTGAGGCGGCGGCGACTGCGGGAAACGGCTCCTCGCTCGTTTCGTACAGCTTTGCCGGCCCGCCCGGCTCAGACACCGAAAGCGGATCGACCCGCTCGGTCACGGGGTCGTACGTGCCGACGAGCGCGTACTCCGCTACTCGGTCACCGAAGTCGATGACTGCATCGCGCACCGCCGCCGCTGTGTCGGCCGCCACGAGGGTTTCGACGGCCTCGGCTACCGCCGCCCACAGGTTTCGATACCGATCTGCCTGCTGTTCCGTACGCGCAACGTCACCCGAGAGGCCCTCTATTGATGTCTGCTGATGTATCTGTGTGAGCGCCGCCGAAACCTGTTGGCTCACCGCCCGAATGAACGACTCCAGCGTCTCGTCGGGTTCCTCGACGATCACGCTCAGGAGGCTTGCGTCATCGAGCTGTGTGACGAGCGCGTGCTTTTCGCCCGCCACGGTCGAGTCGAGAACGGCATCGCCGTCGAGCCAGTATGTGCCGGGTTCGTTGAACGCTCCCCAGAGGTCCGTTTCGCCCGGCGGGATCCGCTGTCGACTCGCTGTTTCGGACTCGTCACCCGCCGTCGCGATCCGCACGAGCGCTCCGTCTGGCGTGTCGCGGTTGTATACGCCAATCTCGTCGGCTGTCACGACGTCGGCGATCGCCTCGACACACGCATCGAACGCGTCCGCTGGATCCGTTACTTGGAACACACGATTGCTCACGGCGTACAGGTTCGTCAACCGGCGCTGTCGGTCGATCTCGTCGCGTGCGTCGGTGAGCTCGGTGATGTCGTTGGCGACACCGAGTATCGCATCGTCGTCACTGTCGAGCGGGGTAAACGGTATCTTCCACGTTTCCAATACGCGTTCCGTACCCGTGGCGTCGGTAAGTGTCTCTTCGGCACGATACAGCGGGTCGCCAGTCTCGATCACCCGTTGATCGTCTTCAGTGAACGCGTCCACCTCGTCCGGGTCGGCCGTGAAGTCGGCGTCGGTCGAGCCGATCAAGTCCGTCACTGTAGTGCCGTACGCCTCCGCGACCGCCTCGTTCGCGAGCAGAAACTCTCCGTCGGTGTTCTTCGCAAAGATGAGCTGCGGGACCGCGTTGATGATTCGTTCGAGCTGATCGCGTTCGGCCTCGATTCGATCACGCGCCTCGCGCAGTTGCCGTCTCTGTGCGGCGAGCTGTATCGCTGTACTGAGATATTGGGTAATGATCAAGACGAGTTCGCGCTCGCTCTCGTCGAAACCAGCCGTGTCTGGCGCTCCCACAATAAACACGCCGTCATCTCCAACGGGAACGATGAATTCGGCACCGATTGGCGTCTTACGGTTGTGGGCGTGAGCCTCCGCGGCAACATCCGGATAGTATGCGGGCGTGCTGGTATCAAACGCTTTCCACGCGAGCGACTCGCCCGGCCGGAATTCCGGTACCTCATCGACGATCGACTGCCCCGCGCTGGAGACAGCAACTGGAACGAGCGCGTCAGTCACCGTCTGCTCGGAGGCGGTAGCAGCAGTCGTCTCCGTCTCAACGGTTTTACACGCCCAATAGCCGGAGAACGGTCGGTCGATAATTTCCGTCACCCCCTCGATCGCGGTCTCGATCACCGCTTCGTACTCGTTCGCCATCATCATCTCTTCAGCGAGCGAACGCGTCTCCTCGAGTCGACGAATCCGGTGTTCCCGCTCGGTGAGATCGATATTCACACAGGCTATTCCGCCGTCGGGAAGCCGCGCAAGCGACACTTGCTGCGTGATAGAACTCCCGTCGCGTTTGACGCCGACCAGTTCACCGTCCCACGACCCCGTCTTTTCGACGATCGGAAGTATTTCCGCTTCGATCCGCTCGATGACGTCGTTCGTGTACACTTGTCGCCACGTGTCGCCGCGTAGCTCATCGGGGTCCTCGTACCCGAACATCGTGACGTGCGCGTCGTTGAGATACGTGTACTCACCGTCATCGTTCAGGAGCGCGATACCGGACGTCGTCAGATCCATCGCGGTCGCCTGGCGTTCGAGCCGGTCGAGATACGCCATGCGCTCGCTTGCGTCCTGAAAGACGCCGAGTACGTACTCGGTGCCACCGTGTGTAATCGTCGTCGATGTTGCGTCAACGGGGACTGTCGATCCGTCTGCACGAAGGATCGTTGCTGTATCGTCGACTTCTGCAATTGCGTGTTGCTGCTGGCCTTTCTGAACTGCCTCGAATCCTTCGCGATGACGGGTCTCGGTCTCCGGGGGGTGCAGTTCCGTCTGGTGCATCCCGTTGACATCCTCCCCGCCCTAAAGGGCGAGGATTCCCGAGCGTTGGGATATTAGGGTTCGCAACCCACCTGTTCGCTCGGTGCGAAACGCCCC
>NZ_JBHSWW010000022.1:0-21995 GCF_042661865.1 Halorubrum tibetense | reverse complement strand
GTCGGCGACGCCGTGGCATCGGCGCTGCGTCGGGACGGTCCCGCGTTGGTCGAAGTCGTCACCGACCCGGCCGAACCGCAAGCGAGCGAGTGGATGACGCGGTAGCCGACACCCCACCCCGCCCGGTGGCCCGGCCGGATCTCGATTCACGGAGCGTGAGCCTTAACAACGACCGTTGTGAGTTTCAGAGCATGACGCACGCGAACGACGTCGCCGTCGGGATCGTCGGGCTCGGCGGGATCGGTCGCCACCACGCCACGCGGCTCGTCGAACGGGACGCGAACCTCGTCGGTGGGATGGATATCGACGCGGACGCCCGACGGGCGTTCCACGACGAGTTCGACGTTCACGCCTACGAGGACGAAGCCGAACTCTACGACGTCTGTGACGCCGTCCTGATCACGACGCCGAACCGCTTCCACGAGGAGTACGCCACGTCCGCGCTCGACGCGGGCCTCGACGTCCTCCTCGAGAAGCCGCTGGCGCACACGCTGGAGAGCGCGGAACGGATCGCCGCGGCGGCCGACGACGCCGACGGGTTCTGTATGGTCGGGTTCAACAACCGGTTCGCGGAGCCGGTCCAGGTGATCAAACACCAGCAGGCAGAGGGTCGGTTCGGGGAGGTCACTCACGTCGAGGCCAACTACGTCCGCCGACGCGGGATCCCCGGACGGGGGTCGTGGTTCACCTCGAAGGAGGTCGCCGGCGGCGGCGCGCTCATCGACATCGGCGTCCACGCGATCGACCTCGCGCTCTACTTCCTCGATCACCCGGAGGTCGTCGAGGTGTCCGGCGAGACGCGCTCGGAGTTCGGCGGCCGCGACGACTACGCGTACGTCAACATGTGGGGCGAGGACACCGGGCCCGAGGGGTTCGACGTCGACGACTCCGCGTCCGCGTTCGTCCGCGACGCCGACGGCAACACCGTCTCGCTGGAGGTCGCGTGGGCGACGAACCGCCCGACGAACGACGAGTTCGTGGTCCGTGGGACGGAGGCCGGCGCGACGTTCGACCGGGGGGCCGACGAACTCACGATCCACGAGGCGGGCAACGGCGGCAGCCACCACCTCTCCGATGCGGCCGTCGAGACGCGCGACGGTGACTCACACGCGACCGAGCTCGGCGTGTTCCTCGAAGCGTGCGCCGACGGCGAGGCACCCGCGATCAACACGGTCGAGGAAGGACTCTCCGTTCAACGCGTCATCGACGCGATCTACCGTTCCTCCGAGGACGGCCGAGCGATCCGGCTGGACTGAATCCGGTCGCGTCGACGGCACTTATATACTCAGCCGACGGTCGAGACAGCGCGCTATTCCGCGAGCGCACGCTCGGTTTCGGCTGCAACAACGGTGCGGATCTCACACCGCGGTCCCGCCTCTTTCCTCACCGGTCGTCTGTTGATTCCGTTGTATGGCCCCAAGCGGATCGTCCTTATAAGCGATCCTCAGTCCGCCGCTTTTAGGCGACATGGCACTCACCCACCGAGTATATAAGCGCTCGCTCGTCGTGCTCCGTCCGTGTTCCGAGAGCTCGCGGACGCATACACGAGGTATATAAAACCGATCGCGTCGGCGCGACCGCTCCGGCTACCGAACGGGAATCTATTTGTATCCAGTTTACCGAACACGAACGAATGTCCTCCACACCCGCCTCGGACGCGGACGGTGCTGCAGTCGACGAGAACGACGCCCACGCAAACGAACGGGTCTTCCGGCTGATCGGGATCGGCGGGGGCGCGACCTCGCTTGTCGGGTTCACCGCGGTCGGCGCGATCGCGCTCGAAAGCCTCGCGTACGGCGCGGTCTGCGGGGTGTTCGCCGGGGTCGGAAGCGCCCTCTTCCTCCCGTGGTTCCTCGGGCTCTCCGCCGCACAGGAGGCGGCGGACGGGGAGATATCGCTCTCGGACGCGGCCGACGGTGTCCCGTACAGCGCCCAACGTGGCGTGTTCGGGCTCGGGCTGGAGATCGGCGCAGTCGTGATGATCGCGGTCGCCCTCACGCTCGACGGCGCGGACCTCCTCGTCGGCGTCCCGGCGGCGCTCGCGGTCGCGCTCGCCGTCTACTTCGTCGGGTCGGTCGCCCTCGGTCGCTGAGGGACCGATCGGTCGCGCTGACGGGTCGTCGATCCGGATCACGAACCTATTCCTCGATGCGGTCCGTGTATCGAACCATCCGTGAGCGATTCCTCCGGTCCGACGCCGCCCTCCGAACGCATCGTCAGCCTCGACGTCCTCCGCGGTGTCGCCGTCCTCGGCATCCTCGTCATCAACGTCCGCGTGTTCTCGATGCCCGAACAGACGCTTCTGAACCCCACGATATACGGCGATTTCACCGGCGCGAACTACTACGCCTGGCTCGTCGGCCACGTGTTCGCCCAGGGGAAGTTCATCACCCTGTTCTCGGCGCTGTTCGGGGCGGGGATCGTCCTCTTCATCGAGAGCAAGGAGCGGAAGGGACAGTCCGCGATGGCCCTTCATTATCGTCGAACCGCGTGGCTGATCGCGATCGGGATGGGTCACGCCTATCTGCTGTGGTACGGCGACATCCTCGTCGCCTACGGCTTCTGTGCGCTCGTGTTGGTGTTCTGTCGCGACTGGACGCCGGCCGGACAGGCGACTGCGGGGCTGCTGTTGCTGCTCGTCCCGTCGTCGCTTGAGGTGTTCGCCGGGTTCGCCGGCGGTGCCGAAGCGATCGCGGGCCAGTGGTCGCCCGCCGCGGCCGCCATTGCCGCCGAGGTGTCGGCGTATCAGGGCGGGTGGCTCGGCCAGCTCGACCATCGGGTGCCGGCGGCGTTCGAGCGACAGACGACCGGCTTCATCGGGGGGTCGTTCTGGCAGGTCGGCGGCGTGATCCTGCTCGGGATGGCGCTGTACAAGTGGGGGGTGTTGACCGGGGAGCGGTCGACCCGCGTCTACCGAGGCCTGATCGCCGGCGGCGTCGTCGGCGTCGGCGTCGTCCTCGCGGGCGTCTGGTACATCGAGGCCAACGACTGGTCCGCGGACGCCGCGCTGTTCTGGCGGCAGTTCAACTACTGGGGCGCGCTGCTCGTCGCGGGCGGCTACGTCGGGGTGATCGTCTCCTACACCCGGTGGCGGCCGGACGGCGCGATAACCCGCACGTTCGCGGCGGTCGGTCGAACCGCGTTCACGAACTACCTGCTTCAGACCGTGGTCGCGACGACCGTCTTCTACGGCCACGGACTCGGCCTGTTCGGGACCGTGAGCCGTGTCGAAGCGCTGGGGTTCGTCGTCGCGGTCTGGGTCGGACAGGTCGTCTGCTCCGTGCTCTGGCTCCGTGCCTTCCGGTTCGGGCCGGTCGAGTGGCTCTGGCGGACGCTCACCTACGGCGAGCGCCAGCCGATGCGCCGCTCGGAGTGAGGGATACCCACCTATCCCCGGCGGTCACCCCCCGTGGCCACCACGGGGTTCGACAGCGTTCCCACTCCCTCGTACGTGATATCCACCGTCTCGCCCGGCTCGACCAGCCCGGGGTTCGCGGGACTCCCGAACGCGACGCAGTCTCCGGGTTCGAAGGTGAATCGCCGTGAGAGGTACGCGACGACCTCGTACGGGTCGAACAGCATCAGCTCCGTGTTCGCGTCTTGGCGTCGCTCCCCGCCAACCGTCGTCGACATCTCGAGGCCGGTCGGATCCACGTCGGTCTCGATCCACGGGCCGAGCGGCGCGGACCCGTCGAACGCCTTGCGCGCGGTCCGCCCGTCCTGATCGAGCGCGTCCACGTCGTTGAGCACCGTGTATCCGCGGACCACGTCGGGGACGTCCGCGGGGTTGAGGTCGCGGCATCGCTCGTCGATCACGGCGACGAGCTCGCCCGCGTACGTCAGCTCCTCGGTCCAGTCGGGGTAGCGGATCGGGTCGCCGTGTGCGATGAGACTCGCGGGAGGCTTGATGAAGAAATCGGGCTCCTCGGGGCGTTCGTACGCCATCTGATCGAGTGTCTCGGCGTAGTTCCGGCCGACGCAGTACAGCGCGCTCGGGTCACACGGCGGGAGGAGCCGGCCATCGCGGCCGACCTCGTAGCGGCCGTCGTCGGTGACGACGACGCCGTCCTCGTAGCGTCCCGAAACCGGGCCGTCAGGGGTCAACAGGCGGGCGAGTCGCATGGCTCATCGTCCGATCGCGGGGGTAAATGCCCGTCGGATCCGGGCGACGGGTCGTTTCCGGCAGATCCCTCGTTGCGGTCGGTCACTCGTCCGCTGGTCCCGTCCCGATCACCACGGCCGACCGGATCTCGAGGGCGGTCTCGAACTCCTCCCGACGGCCCGTCTCGGACCCCCAGCGTTCGACGGCGGTCTCGTGCGCCCGAGCGGCGGCGTCACGCTCGCGGTTCGACAGCCCGAGACGCTCGCCGATCCCCGTCCAGTGGTCGGGTTCGACGAGGAACGCCTCGCGGTCGGTGTCGCCGGTGATCCGCTCGTATCCCCGCCGGTACTCGTCGATCCGGGGTTCGAGGTCGGCCTGAACCCGCGCGAGGAGCGCCGGCAGACGGTCGGCTGGGACGCTGGCCAGCGCGGCCGTCTTCACCAGTGCCGTGCCGTCGATCGGGTGGTGGCCGTCACCCGTATCCGTCTCGGCGGGGCCGTCCGTCGCGTCCGTCTCGGCGGGGCCGTCCGTCGCGTCCGTCCCATCAGTTTCCTCACCGCTCATTAGCCGCCCGCCCGCATGGCCTTCTGTTTGAACTTCGGCAGGAGGTCGTCGAGGACGGCTTCCTCGCCCGCAAACGAGACGGACACCTCGGTCAGCGTTATCGCGGCCGCGGCGGTTACCTTCTCCGCGCGGAGGGCCGCTCGCCACCCGTCACCGTCCACGCGGGTCGCCTCCGCCGGGTCGTTCGCGTCGACGAGCTCGCCGCCGAGGTTCACGAGGTAGTGGGCCGCCAGCCGTCGGGAGATACCGCGGTACGCGACCTCACGTCGGACCCATCCGTCTTCGGCCGGTGGTGTACCGCCCCCCGCGGATTCCCCCGACCCATCGTCCGAGTCCGACTCGGCGGTTCCGCCCGCGACAGGCGGGAACACCGAGAGGCGGTCGCCGTCCTCCAACGGCGTGTCGAGGCCTTGGAGGTGTAACACCTCGCGTCCGTTCTTCAGGACGTTGATCTGCGGGGCCAGATCGCCGTCGACGATCAGTCGGCCCGCCATCCCGTCGTACTCCGCTTCCAGCTCTCGAAGCACGTCTCCGGTCGTTGACTCGTCGGGGAACTCGCGGTGGACGGTCTTTCCGCCGGCGGCCTCCCGAAACGTCGCGAAGAACCGCAGCTCCAGTTCCATACCTCCGTACAGGGGACGTGAGGGTTTAAAAACGGTCGTCGCCGGAAGCGCTCGCGACCGGTCGGGGACGCGGGCGGACTCGAGACAGGCCCGAAACCCCAACCGATCCGCTACAGGTCCGAGAGCCGGATCCCGTCATCGACCAAGCGGAAATTGCGCTCGCGGTCGAGCTCGTCGGCGAGCCACTCGTGTTCGTACAGCTGGCCGATCAGCTCGACGTAGAGGTTCCGCCACGCGATCGCGTAGATGGGCGACTGCCCCCACGCGCGCAGCTCGGGGACGAACTCGTGATAGGTGCTCGCCTGCGCCTCCATCCGTTCGACCGCGTCAGCGACGACCGCAGCGGCCTCGGCCGGATCGCTCCCGTCGATCTCCTCGTTCAGTCGCGACTGGATCCCGGCGATAGCGCGCCGCATGTCCTGTTCCGCGGTTCCGTCCTCGTCGGGCAACGACTCGACGACCCCCCGCGGGACGCCTAACTCGATATCGGGCATACCCCGGACTGGGGGAGCGACGACCAAAAAGACACGTCACCCGTCCCCGCGCGTGGTGTCGCCGACGAGCCACTCGCCGGTGGCGTTCCCGACGATCACCCGCATCTCGGCGGGAGCCGTCGACACGGGGCTGTCACCGCGCTGTGAGCCGTACGCGCCGAACCCGGCGTGGTTGACGCCGTCAAGCTCGACGATCTCCGTCTCCGCCGGCAGGAGCGCGCGACCCTCCCGCTCCGCCTCGGCGTCGATCACGCCGTCGGCCGTGCCGAGCACGGAAACCGCCCGCAGGTCAGTCCCCGAGAGGTCGCGGTCGCAGTAGGCGGCGTGGAGGACCAGTCCCTCCAGCTCCGCCGCGTTGTCGGCGGCGTATCGACACGCCATCGCTCCGCCGAGCGAGTGCCCGCCGACGTACCACGACTCGATCGCGGGAACCGACGCGACCGCACCATCAGCACGATCGGCCCCCAACACGGCGAGGTTCAGCGGCATCTCCACGATCACGACGGCGATATCGCGGCCCGGATCGCCGTCCCCACCTGTCACGATCGCCGCCGCGGTGGGGACGTAGCTCTCGGCGTTCACCCTCCCCCCCGGATAGTAGGCGAGACCGGTCGTCTCCGCGGTGATCGGCCCGCTCGACACGAGGTAACCGGCATCGACCCGTTCGACCGTCACGTCCGGTGATCCCTCGACCGCAGCCACCGCCTCCTCGTCGGGGCCGAGCCCGACGGCGAAAACCACCCCGACGCCCGCGGCGACGACGAGAGCGACCGCGAGGACGCCGAGACCAACGAGCGTCGCCGTTCGCCGACGGTCGCTCACGGGTGACACCGACGGCGCACGGGGACGGATGTGGCGGTCATGGGATCCGAATCGCGTCGGCGGTGGCGGTCATCGCGGCGTCGGCGCGGCCTTCTGGAGGGCAGTCTCGGCGATGTTTCCCCCGTAGTCCGCCGACCTGAGCACCGAGTCGACGACGAGCCCCAGCAGCTGTGCGCGGGCCGGGTCGAGGTCGCGGAGCAGCTCGTCGATCGCCCTGACGCGCTCGTCGATCTCCCGAACGCCGGCGCGGGCGTCGTTCGCCAGACGGCTGGCGGTCTCGTTGTTCTCGGCGAACAGGGCGTCCATGGCGGTGTCGACTACCTCGACCGCGTCCTCGTGGAGGTCGTCGATCGCGTCGAGCACCTCGTCGGGAAGCGGCTCCTCGATGTTGAGCGTCAGATGCGCGATCTTCGTCGCGTGGTCCCCGATCCGTTCGAGCTGTCGGGCGCTGGAGTGGTAGTCGAAACACTCCTCGCGGGGCAGTCCGACCTCCTCGGCCGCCTTCGGGGTGCGAAGCGTCGCCCGGAAGATCCGCGAGACGACGAGCCACAGCCGATCGAGGTCGTCGTCGCGGCCGATCACGTCGCGGGCGCGGTCGTGGTCGAGCGCCGCGAGGGCCGCGAGCGCGTCCTCCAACATCGACAGCGAGATGAGCCGCATCCGGGTGACGGCGTTGTGGATCGACAGCTCCGAGGAGTCGAGGAGGTCCCGGATCACGACCCGGTCTTCCGTCTCCTCGAGCACTTCGAGGCCGACGAGGCTCTGTACCGCCTCCCGGACCGTCGAACGCTGTTCGGTCGTGATCGTCGATCCCTGCAGCTCGATGACGTCGAATCCGCTGACGTACATCGTCGTTACCGCCCGCGTGAGCTCTTGGCCAGTCAAGTCCGTGACATCGAGCGTCCCGCGCGTCCGCCCGGTCTCCGTCCGCGGCGTGAGAAACAGCGAGTCGCCGTCGGGGTGAAACTCGACCTCGCTGCCGGCACCGACATCGTTCTCGGTCGCCCACGACTTCGGAATCGAGACCGTGTACGTCGAACCGCCGGTGACCTGCACCTTCCGCGTTTCCATACCGAGGCTACGGCACCGACGTTGTTAAGCTTGTGTACTCTATATACTGGCCGGACTACCATGACATACGTGAAAACCCGCGTTCTATGCGTTTAATATCGTTTTCCGTCCCCTGATCCACCTCGATCGGTATCTCCACGGTAGTTCTATATAGTAATATATACCTATTATAGTAGCGTATTTAGGCACCCATACCGCTCTACTGATCGATGGAGCGTGACACGGCCGACGGGGGCGGTCAGCGGCTCGATCGGCGGACGTATTTGGCCGCGGTCGGCGCGAGCGCCGCCGGGCTCTCGGGCTGTCTCGTTCGTGGAGAGGACAGTCGAGGACTGGAGGGCCGGATCGTCGTCGACGGGAGTAACACCCTGCTGCCCCACGGTGCCGCCGTCGCCGAGGAGTTCCAGTGGCGAAACAACCGCGTCCGGGTGCCGGTCCGCGGGTCCGGAACTGGCGCGGGGTTCCAGCGGTTCTGCGCGGGAGACACCGACGTACAGAACGCCAGCCGCGCGATCCTCGACGACGAGGTCGCGCTGTGCGGCTCCAACGGCATCGATTACGTGGAGCTCGAGGCCGCGCTCGACGGGATCGCGATATGGGTCCATCCGGAGAATCACTGGTGTGATACGCTGACTGTCGACGAGCTCAACCGGCTGTGGCGGTCCGGTTCCGACGTCGAGACGTGGGGCGATCTGCGTGCGGAGTGGGCCGACGAGCCGTTCGGCGACGAGGAGATCGACCTGTACGGCCGCGACTCAGCGTCCGGCACGTTCGACTACTTCACACAGGCGATAAACGGGGAGTACGGGAACATCCGGTCCGACTACTCCGCGAGCGCCGACACGAACGTCATCGTCCGCGGCGTTCGGGGGAACCGGCACGCGCTCGGCTTCGGCGGCGCAGGCTACTTCTACGAGAACGAGGAAGAGCTCCAGCTCGTCGCCGTCGACGACGACAACGGCGGGGTCGTACCCACCCGAGACACCATCGAGAGCGGCGAGTACACCCCGCTCTCCCGACCGATGTACGTGTATCTCGCCGTTCCGGAGCTCCGACGACCGGAGTTCCGCGCGTACGCGGAGTTCTTTTTCGAGGAGATCGACGAGGACGCCGACCGCGAGGACGTCGACCCGGGCGAGACGCTCACGTGGACCCAGTGGGCCGCCCGGAAGGTCGGCTTCTACGCCGTCCCGGACGCGACGGTCGAGGAGAGCCGAGAACGGCTACAGGCGGCGATCGAATCGGTCGAGTCGAACGAGTCCCCGACCGCCTCCGGCGAGGGTGACCGATGAGCGGGTCGGGGGAAAACGCCGACCTCTCCCGTGCCGGCTCGGACATCCCGGCCGGAAAGAATCTCGCGGTCCGGGGGGTGTTCTTCGCGTGTGCCCTGCTCACGGTGCTCACGACGTTCGGGATAATCCTCGTGCTGGTGGACGGCGCGCTCGGGTTCTTCCGCGAGGAAACCCTCTTCGAGCTGCTCGGCGGGGTTCTCGGCGGACTGCTCGCCGGGAACCCCGGCGAAGCGCTGGACTCGCTCCGCTCGGGGCTCGCCGCACAGGTGACGGTTCGGGAGTTCCTCCTCGGCGCCGAGTGGTCGCCGATCATTCGGCCGCGCTCGTACGGGATCCTCCCGCTGGTGTGGGGGACGATGCTCATCGTCGTCGGCTCCGCGCTCATCGCGCTCCCCGTCGGCACCGCGACCGCGGTGTACCTCTCCGAGTACGCGGACCGCCGGGTTCGGAAGGTCGTCAAGCCGACCCTCGAAGTGCTGGCAGGGATCCCCACCATCGTGTACGGCTTCTTCGCGCTCTCGTTCATCACGCCGCTCATCCAGCGGTTCTTTCCCGACACTGGCACGTTCAACGTCGCCGCCGGGGCGATCGTCGTGGGGGTGATGATCATCCCGATGGTGTCGTCGCTGTCCGAGGACGCGATGTCGGCGGTCCCGGACGACCTCCGGAACGCCGCGTACGGCCTGGGCGCGACGAAGTTCGAGGTGTCGACCGACGTGGTGTTCCCCGCCTCGCTGTCGGGGATCATGGCGTCGTACATCCTCGCGATCTCGCGGGCGATCGGCGAGACGATGGCGGTGACGCTCGCGGTCGGGATGCAGCCCAACGTGACGCTGAACCCGCTCGAGCCCGCACAGACGATGACGGCGTACATGGTACAGATCGGTATCAGCGACGTGTCGGTCGGCTCGATCGGCTACCAGAGCCTGTTCGCGGTCGGCCTGCTGTTGTTCGTCATGACGCTGGGGATGAACCTGTTGAGCCTCTGGATCAAGGGGCGGTATCAGGAGGCGTACCGATGACCGGAACGCGCGACGGCGACGCCGATATCGACGCCGACACGTCGTCGGGTGACGCCGAGGAGACGACGGCTCGGACGGACGGTGGCGAGCACGCCGACCCGTTCGCGACCGTCGGTGACGACATCGAACGGAAACGACGGATCGGTCGCGTTTTCGTCGGGGTGTGTGCGGCCTCGACGCTCGTGGGTATCGTCGCGCTCGTCGTCCTGTTGACGGACGTGCTCGTCGAGGCGTGGGGGTGGGTGACGCTGGATTTCCTCACCTATCCGCCCTCCCGGTTCATCGAGAACTACTATCCGGGCGGTCGCGGCGCCGGGATCTTCCCCGCACTCGTCGGCTCCATACTGCTGATCGCGCTTACGGCCGTCTTCACGCTCGTACTCGGCGTCGGAGCCGCGATCTATCTGGAGGAGTACGCGACCGAAAGCCGGTTCACGCGCTTTATCGAGGCGAATATCTCTAACCTCGCGGGCGTCCCCTCGATCGTGTACGGTCTGCTCGGGTTGGCGGTGTTCGTCCGGTTCGCGGGGTTCGGCGAGAGCCTTCTCGCCGGGTCGTTGACGCTCACGCTGCTCATCCTTCCGATCGTCATCGTCTCCGCACAAGAGGCGCTCCGAGCGGTTCCGGACTCACAGCGACAGGCCGCCTACGGTGTCGGCGCGACGGATTGGGAGGTCGTCCGCGACGTCGTGCTTCCAGCCGCGTTGCCCGGGATCATGACCGGAACGATCCTCTCCCTGTCGCGGGCGATCGGCGAGACGGCGCCGCTGATCATGGTCGGGGCGGCGACCTCGATGTTCCGCGCCCCGATCGAACAGTACGCCGGCATCCCCGTCCCGGACCTGTTCGGCCCGTTCGCGGCGATGCCGATGCAGATCTTCGACTGGGCACGGCTGCCGGAGGCCGACTTCCAACACGTCGCCGCCGCCGGGATCGTCGTGCTGCTCGCGATCCTGTTGTTGATGAACGCGGCGGCGATCCTCATCCGTAACAAGTACGAGACACGATAACATGAGCGACAGCCACTCACTCACCGACGAACCGACTGACGCGACCGATGACACTGCCCCCGGTGAGACTATCGACGATACGACGCCGTCGATCCAGGAGACGCCGGAGCGAGACACCGTCATCGAGGCGAAAGACCTGACCGTCCACTACGGCGATGTGGAGGCGCTCAAACCGGTGAACGTCCGTCTCCCCGAACGGAAGGTGACGGCGATCATCGGTCCGTCCGGCTGCGGGAAGTCGACGTTCCTGCGGTGTATCAACCGCATGAACGACATGGTGGACGCCGCCCGGATCGGCGGCGAGCTCCGGTATCGCGGGACGAACGTGTACGGCGGCGACGTCGACCCCGTCGCGTTGCGTCGGCGGATCGGCATGGTGTTTCAGAAGCCCAACCCGTTCCCGAAATCGATCTACGACAACGTCGCGTACGGCCTGAAGATTCAGGGGTACGACGGCGACATCGACGAGCGCGTCGAGGAGGCGCTGCGGGGGGCCGCACTGTGGGACGAGGTGAAAGACCAGCTCGACGAGTCCGGGCTCGATCTGTCGGGAGGACAACAACAACGGCTCTGTATCGCCCGGGCCATCGCGCCGGACCCGGAAGTGATCCTGATGGACGAGCCGGCGAGCGCGCTCGACCCCGTGGCGACCGCGAAAGTCGAGGACCTGATCGACGAGCTCGCCGAGTCGTACACCGTGATCATCGTCACCCACAACATGCAGCAGGCGGCTCGGATATCGGATAAAACGGCGGTGTTCCTCACTGGCGGTCGCCTCGTCGAGTTCGGCGACACCAACCGGATCTTCGAGAACCCGGAGAACCAGCGGGTCGAGGACTACATCACCGGCAAGTTCGGGTAGTCACGAGGACGACGCCATCGGCGAGTCCGGGTGATCGGGCGATTACTCCGAGTGAACCCGGAAGTTCGTCGCTCGTTCACTGGTCGATGTCCGCCGGTGGTGCCGGAGGTTCGAGGCTGAACCCCGAGGTTGAGAGTGGTCGAGGTCGTGTGGATACGTATGCCAGTCGCAGCCGTCGGCGAGACAGCGACCCACGAGGTACGGATCACGGACGAGACGATCTCCTCGACGAGTTCCGGCTCACGCCCGTAGAACCCGTCGCTCACTGCCGGCTCCATCAGATACCGTATCCGTTCACGGGGATCCGCATCCTCCGGCGGATCGAAGATGTGCTCTCGTACGTCGGCGGGCGTCTCGACCGCGCCCTCGCCACCCGGCGAGGTGCACAACAGCGTCAACGAGGCGACCCGATCGTCGGCGAGCGCGAGCGATTGAGCGGTCATTCCGCCCATCGACGCCCCGCAGACGTGGACGCGATCGACACCGTGGTCGTCGAGGACGGCGGCCGCATCGGCCGCCAACTCGTCGATCGTGTACGGCCCCTCCGGAACGTCTGACTCGCCGGTACCACGGTTGTCGGGACGGATGACCTCGTACTCATCGGCGAGCGCCGCAGTCAACCAGCGCCACATCCAGCGACCGTATCCGAGCCCTGCCAGCAGCAGGACGGACGGGTCACCGGGGTCCCCGTCGACGGCATAATCGATCGAAACGCCGTCGCGTATCACCTTCGACATAGCTGTAATAATTACGTGACGACGTATCAACCCGCACGTTAACTGTTCAACCGAGGCACCGACCTGACTCGCCGGCGGTCGGGCCGTCTGGCAGGGCGGACCGGAGCCGAAACGCCTCGATTCCCCGTGTCTTTCAGTCTCATACGGCGGGGAGTTGAGAAGAGTTAAATCCGATGCGTCGCAATGACCGATTACGCTCGGTTGGTGTAGTCCGGCCAATCATGTTGGCCTTTCGACGAACGCGGGACCGCTCCGTTCCGGTTCGGAAGACAGCCGACGACCAGGGTTCAAATCCCTGACCGAGCACTTCTCTCGGACGTGTCGACTGCGACAGTCTTGACTACCGCGTTCGCCGTCACTCCGCGGACCGGATCACGTGGACGCCGCTCGGGTCGAGCTCCAGCGAAACCGTGTCGCCCGTCCGCGCGTTCTCGTTCGCGGGATCGAGCGCGACGGTGACGAGGTCGCCACTCGGCAGCTCCACTCGTGCCCGAACGCGGTCGCCCAGGTAGAACCGGTCTCGAACGGTCCCCTCGATGCCGCCGTCGCCGACGCTGAAGTCTCCGGGCCGGAGGATCGCCGTCCCGGTCGCGGTATCCGGGAGGTCGTCGACGTCGTACGTCGCGAACCCCAGATCCAGCCGGCCGTCGGTCACCGTCGCGGAGACCGCGTTGGACGTCCCCACGAAGTCGGCGACGAACGCGTTTGCCGGGCGCTCGTAGATCTCCGCCGGCGTCCCGATCTGCTCTATGTGTCCGTCGTTCAACACGGCGATCCGGTCACACATCACCATCGCCTCCTCCTGGTCGTGAGTTACGTACAGCGTCGTCACGTCGAGCTCGTCGAGGAGGGAGCCGATCTCCGCTTCGAGGCGCTTTTTCAGCTTGGCGTCGAGCCCCGTCATCGGCTCGTCGAGCAACAGGATCCGGGGCTCGATGGCCAGTGCGCGAGCCAGTCCGACCCGCTGTTGTTGTCCCCCGGAGAGTCGCTGTGGATTCTTTTCGGCGTGCTCGGCGATCCCGACGAGCGACAGGAGCTCCCGTGCGCGCTCCCGGCGCTCCTCCTTGCCGACGCCCTGCATCTTCAGTCCGAAGGCGACGTTGCCGAGCACGCTCATGTTGTTGAACAGCGCGTACGACTGGAAGACGAGCCCGACGTTCCGGTCCTCCGGCGGGACGTGGGTGACGTCGTCGTCGTCGAACAGCACCCGTCCCTCGGTCGGCGTCTCGAAGCCGGCGATGGTGCGGAGCGTGGTCGTCTTCCCGCAGCCCGAGGGGCCGATCACCCCGAGTACCTCGCCGTCCTCGACCGTCAGGTCGATCCCGTCGACGGCGACCTCCTCGTCGTAGCGTTTCGTGAGCGAGTCGAGTGTGACTTCCGACATAGTGTCCGTGTTTCAGTGTTGCTTCGTGTGGTCGCGTTCGGCGGGGTCGTTCGAGAGGGGGTCGTGGCGCGTCGCGCTCGTCACGGGGATCACCGTTCCACCGTTGTAAAGCCGGCCTTCCCCACCCGCTGGAGGAGCACGATCACGGCCGTGACGATCAGGAAGTAGACGGAGACCGCCGCCGCGCCCTGTAACACCGGTGAGCGCGTGATGTTCTCGAAGAGGAACAGCGAGAACGGCCGCGGTCCCGCCGAGTGGACGATGTAGGTGAAGTTGAACTCCGCCGCCGCCAGCGTCCACGTGATGATGGAGCCGGCGACGATCCCGTCTTTCGCGTTCGGGACGATCACCGTCAGGAACGTCCGCGGCCACGACGCGCCGAGCGACCGGGCGCTCTCCTCTATCTGCTGGAGGTTCATCGATTGGAGCGAGCTCTGGACGGTCAACACCATGAACGGCGATTTCAACAGCGCGTACCCAATGATCAGGCCGAACGTGGAGCCTCCCTGTTCGGGGTACATCCGCAAGAACGCGATAGCGAGGATGACGCCGGGCACGATCGGGAGGATCGCGAGCGTGTTGATCCAGTCCTTGGCGAAGAAGTCGTACCGGACGAGCGAGTAGGCGATCGGGACGCCGACCACGATGTTGATCAGCATGCCCGCGGTCGCGAGCCCGGCGCTGTACGCGAGCCCCTGGATCACGCCCTGTCTGACCCCGACGCCCTCCGCGAGCCCGAGCACCGTCCGCCAGTTGTCGAAGTTGACGTAGCCACGGGGGACCACCCCGGCCCACGTCGTCCCGAAGGAGGCGATGACGGTGACGAGGATCGGGAGCATGAGGAACGCGAGCGTCGCCGCGAGCACCAGCGTCACCGCCCGGCGACCGACCGCGGAGCTCACGTCGAACCGGTGGAGCCCGCCGCGTCGTTCCCGGCTAGTCCGGCCGGTCCCCGCGGACCCATCGGCTCGGTCGGTTCGTTCCGTCACCACCGTCTCGCCGCCGTCGGTACGTCGATCCTCACCGCCGTCGGCGCGTCGATCTTCCCCGCGGTCAGTGCGTCGATCCTCCCCGGTCATATTTTGAGGCTCTCGTTGTCGATCACTTTGACGCCGCCGAACGTGAACGCGAAGATGAACACGAAGTATATCAGCCCGATGGCGGAGGCGGTCGCGAGGTTGAACCCGAGATCCTGGATCTCCAGGTTGATCCGCAGTGTCGCGACGTTGAGCGCGGGCAACACGAGTACCGTCCCGAAGATGGCGAGCGCGGTCCGGAACGTGAGGACGAACGCGGCGACGATCCCCGGCCAGACCTGTGGGAGCGTCACGTACCTGAACGTCAGGAGTGGGCTCGCGCCGAGTGCCCGGGCCGCCTCCTCGGCGTCCTCGTTGACCTCGGCGAACGTGCCTCGAAGCACCATCGTCGCTCGGGGGATCAGCGAGAAGCTATATCCCAGAAAGAGCCCGCCGACGGTAAGCGCGATCGCGAGGTCGATCGGGTTCTCGCCGGTGAAGAAGGCGACGGCGTTGGTGAGCAATCCGGTTCGGCCGAACAGCACCACGATCATAAAGCCGACGACGATCCCCGGCAGCGCGATGGGGAACGACACCATCGCGACGATCCACCGGCGGAACGGAAGGCGGTACTTCGCGAGCGCGTGCGAGATCGCGACGGCGACGACAACGCTGAACAGCGTCGTCGCCGTCGCGAACCAGAGGGTGTTCCAGGCGATCTCACGGTACACCGGCTCGGTCGCCAGCGTCTCCCACGCCGCGAGGCTGAACCCCTCGTTTTGAAACTGGTTCTCCGAGACGCTCATCCGGGCCAACATGCCGAGCGGGAGGAACGCCCCGAACGTCGCCAACACGAAATACGGCAGACACATGACCACGATCCGACGGCGCTCGCGGTCCGCCTCGGTTCGCGGGGAGACGAACGCGCGTACGGCGGCCACTATCGACCCGAGACGGGTCGCGGACGGCGTGCCGTCGCCGGCGTTCGAACGGGTGTCCGACATCAGGGCGTCGCTGGGTTACGCCTCGACGCCCGGGAGGGGGCTCCGCTCGATGATCTCCGAGACGATGTCCTGCTGTTTCTCCAACAGCTCGACCTGGTCGATCTCGAACGTCGCCGCCTCGTACTGTTCGTCCGGGGGGAACTCGTCGGGCGCGTCCAGCTCGTCGGCACGGATCGGCCGGACGAACCCGTCGAAGAACAGCTGCTGGACGTCGAGCGAGAGCACGAAGTCCATGAACAGCTTACACGCCTCCGGGTTCGGGGCGTCGTCGAGCATCGCGTAGCCGTACGGGGCCGCGACCGCGCCCTCGCCGCCGCCGGGCGCTTGCGGGATCACCACGCCGACGTCCTCCTCGGGGATGTCATCGCTGTTGTACTTCGTCGACAGTCCGCCGAAGTCGAACTCCGCGTACGTCGACACTTCCCCGGCGGTGAACTGTCGATCGAGGTTGCGCTGGTGTCGGGCACCGCTTTCACCGATCTCTTCGAGGTAGTCGAACAGCGGGTCGAGGTTATCCAAGTCGCCGCCGTACGCGTGGTTGATCGAGAGCATCGCGTTCAGCCCCGCGCCGGCGCCGGGGACGTTGATCGCGAGGTCCTGGGCGATCTCCGGCTGTTTGAGGTCCTCCCACGTCTCCGGCTCGTCGATCCCGCGCTCCTCGTAGATATCCTTCCGGTAGTTGATCGCGATGGTCATTTGCCGGGTCGCGGTGACGTGTCCGTCGTCCGTCTTGAAGTCGTCCGGCACTCGGTCCCACCCCTCGGGCTTGTAGTCGGTGGTGAACCCGTCGTCCCACGCCTGGAGGCCTGTCGGGTAGAAGCCGTTGTACGCGGAGTAGTCCTGGTTGCCGGCGTTTGCCCGGATGTTCGAGAGTGCCTCCCCGGAGGTCCGCTGGTCGTCGTGCAGCGGGACGCCGTACTCCTCCTCGAACGCCGCCATCACGGCGTCCCAGTTGGACCAGCCGGTCTGGACGGCGTAGATGAACAGCTCCTCCGGGAGGTCGTCCTCCGTCACCGTCGTCCGGTACTCGTCGTGGCCGACCTCCCACGAGCGGCCCTCACCGCCGTCGCCCGAGCCGGTTCCATCTTCATCGTCGCCTTCGTCCCCGCCGAGGCAGCCGGCGAGCCCGACCGTCGCCGCCGCGCCGTTAGCGAGGAGGAATCGACGTCGCGAGAACGGACCGTTCGAACTATCTCCAGTCATTCACCCGATGAAAGGTGCGGGCCGCCTAATACTTTTATAATAATTGTTATTCCCGATCAGAGAGATATATATCCGTTTGGTGTCAGCGGGCGATCCGCTCCGTCCGCTTCGCTCGCTCCGATACGACCCCCCTCGACCTGCCCCGGCCAGATCCGATCCAGGCTCTTCGGTCATCGCCACCCGGAAGGACAAGAGTCAGGGCGTCGGCCGACGACGATCCGGTATGAGCGACGACAAACCCACCGACAGACGGTTCGAGACCCGCGCGATCCACGCGGGCCAGGAGCCGGACCCGGAGACGGGCGCGTTGATGACCCCGATCCACGCCAACTCGACGTACGAACAGGACGGTCCGGGCGACCACCGCGGCTACGAGTACTCGCGCACAGGGAACCCCACCCGGAGCGACCTCGAAGCGAACCTCGCCGATCTCGAATCCGGGAGCCACGCCCGCTGTTTCTCCTCCGGGATGGGCGCGATCAACACGGTCCTCAACCTGCTCTCCGCCGGCGACCACGTCGTCGCGGGCGACGACGTGTACGGCGGCACCCACCGGATCCTCACGCAGGTGTACGAGCAGTACGACCTGGAGACGACGTTCGTCGATACGACCGACCACGACGCGGTTCGCGACGCGATGCGACCGAACACGGAGCTCGTGTGGGTTGAGACCCCGACGAACCCGCTGATGAACGTGAACGACATCGGCGCGCTCGCCGGGATCGCCCACGAGAACGACGCGTTGTGTGCCGTCGACAACACGTTCGCGACGCCGTACCTCCAGCGTCCGCTCGAACACGGGGCGGACGTCGTCTGCCAATCGCTCACGAAGTATCTCGGTGGCCACTCAGACACGATCGGCGGCGCGCTGATCGTCGACGACGCCGACCTCGACGAGCGGCTCGGCTTCTATCAGAACTCGGTCGGCGCGACGCCCGGCCCGTTCGACGCCTTCCTCGTCCTGCGTGGCACGAAGACGCTTCCCGTCCGAATGGACAGACACTGTGAGAACGCGGCCGCGCTCGCCGAGTGGCTGGAGCGCCACGAGGACGTCGAGCGCGTCTACTACCCGGGACTGGAGAGCCATCCGGACCACGAACTCGCCACCGAACAGATGGACGACTTCGGCGGGATGCTCTCCTTCGAGTTCGACGGGACGCTGGAGGAGGCGTCGACGGTCGTGAGCGAGACGGACGTGTTCACCCTGGCGGAGTCGCTCGGCGGCGTCGAGAGCCTGATCGAGCAGCCCGCCGCGATGACTCATGCCGCTATCCCACGCGAGGAACGAGTCGCCGCCGGGCTCACGGACGGACTGATCCGGGTCTCCGTCGGGATCGAACACGTCGATGACATGAAGGCGGACCTCCAGCAGGCGTTCGACGCCACCCGGGAATAGCCCGCTGGGCGTCCTCGCTCACCGGGACACCGATCCTTTTCACGACCGGCGAGAACCGGATAGTATGAGCGACCCCGATATCGCGGTGCTCCGACAGACGATCCACGGCGTCGGCGCGCCCGAGCTGGCCGACATCCTCAGGGAACGACTCCCCGACCACGAGGTGGCGCTCGCACGGACGCCGTCGGAGGAGCGAACGCTCCTCGAAACCGCCCGGATAGCGGTCGGGCCCAGCCTCGACGCGGACCTGCTCGACACCGCCGAGAACCTGGAGCTGTTCGCCTGCGTCTACGCGGGGACCAACCATCTCCCGCTCGACGCGCTCGCCGATCGCGGCGTTGCCGTCACGAACGCCTCGGGGGTTCACGGTCCGAACATCGCGGAGTACGTCGTCGGCGCGATGATCGGCCACGCCCGCGAGTTCCACCGTGCGTATCGCCAGCAGTCCCGCCGGGAGTGGCGGAGCTACCCGACGACGGAGCTGTACGGCTCCACAGTCGCGGTCGTCGGCCTCGGCGCTATCGGCGGGGCGGTCGTCGACCGCCTGTCGGGGTTCGATGTCGAGACGGTCGGCGTCCGGTACTCCCCCGAGAAGGGTGGGCCGACCGACGAGGTGTACGGCTTTGACCGGATCCACGAGGCGGTCATCGACGCGGCGTACGTCGTGTTGGCGTGCCCGCTCACGGACACGACTCGGGGGCTCGTCGACGCGGAGCTGCTCCGGACGATGCGGCCGGACGCGGTGCTGGTCAACATCGCTCGCGGAGCCGTCGTCGACACTGACGCGCTCGTCCACGCGCTCCGAAGCAACCGGATCCGCGGGGCAGCACTCGACGTGACCGACCCCGAACCGCTTCCGGAGGACCACCCGCTGTGGGGACTCGGAAACGTGACGATCACGCCGCACAACGCGGGACACACCCCGGCGTACTTCGAACGCGTGGCGGACGTGCTCGTGGAGAACGTGGAGCGGTTAGCGAGCGTGGAGGGTGATGACGACGGGGACAGCGACGACGGGGATGTCGGGCTTCGGAATCGAGTCGCCTGAGAACGCCGGTTACGGGCAGCCCGCGGACGCCGCCTACGGACCGAGCGTGTCCCGGCTGCCGGCGTTGCCGGGCGAAGCCCGCCCTTCCGTCCGGCCGCCCAGCGTCTCGAAATCGAAGTTGTCGAACTGGTCCGGCCGTCGGCCTTCGACGGCGTACACGTATAAGGCGGTCTTCGCCACCCCCCAGATCGTCTGGCTGAGGAGGTAGGTGAACGCGATCACGCCGGCGAGTAGGAGGACCGTGAGCAGGATCCCGGGCCCCGGGAACACCGCGGCGACGGGGATCGACACCGCGAGCGCTCCGAGCGCCAACACGATCCCGACGACGGTGACGACCAGCGTGATCCCGAACCCGGCACCGATCGTCTCGCCCCACGTGTCGCGAAACGCCCCGGCGCTCTTCGAGAACATCGACGTGACGGAGACGTCCTCGAACACGATGACGGGGACGATGAAGAACGTCATGATCGCCCAGCCGATCGCGAATATCGACCGGAGGATCCCGGCGATCGGGTTGTCGGAGTCCTCCATCGCCTTGAGGACGACGCTGACGGTCGCCGAGATGAGCGACCAGACGACGATCGGCCCTAGCCGGCTGCTCACGGCTTTGAGGCTGCCGACGACGTTCGGCTCGCGGCCGTGAAACGCCTCGTTGGTCGCGTGGACTAACCCGGCCGCCGCGTACGTACTGAGGAACGTCGTCGCGAAGTAGACGACGAACAGCGCGACGTACTCGACGCCGCTGCCGATCAGGTTGGCGATCAGCAGCGGGAAGAAGAAGACGACGAAGAAAGCCGCGCTCGCGACCCCCGCAAGCAGCGGGAATACGAGTAGTTTCGGGTAGTCCCGGATCACGCTCGCGCTGTCCTTCGTGAGTGTCCAGCCGGTTTTCGCCCGCTCGAAGAAGCCGGGGCGACCGGATCGTGTACCGAGCGACATGGGCTCCCCTGCGCCGGCTCAGCTTATAAGTATACGCTTCACGCTTTCGAGGACGATGTGTCGCGAGGTTCCGGAGCGGCGAGCGGGTCCGTCGCGGCGGTCGGTTGGCGCGGCGACGTGACGGACTCTCGGCAAACCGATCCGAACGTTCAAATAATACAACAGGTAACGCCATATCGGTACCTTCCATGCCCTCCACGAACGATACGCGGTTCGACAGCGACAGCGACACGGATCGATTTGATAGCGACACGGACGCGGGAGACAGCAGCACGGACGCCTCCGACGGCGGAGTGTCGGGTCGCATCCGGGCGGTTCCGACGGCGGACCGCCGACGGTTCCTCGGTATCGGCGCGGTCACGATGACCGCCGGACTCGCCGGCTGTGCCGAGACGATCGGTAACCTGATCGCGGAGTTCGTCCTCGACGACGTGAACCTCCTGAACGAGACGGACCGAGTCCTTACCGGAACGATCACCGTGACTGGACCGGACGATGAGACGCTCCTCGACGAGGAGTTCTCCCTCGAACCGGCCGACGAGGAGGCGGACACGGGCGACGACGACTCACAGGCGGTGTTCGGCGACCGCTTCGAGACGCCGGGCGAACACGTCTTCGCGGTCACGCTCGACGGTGACGGGATCGACGGCGAGCGGAGCGCGGAGCTGATCGGGGAGATCACGGATCCCGAGGAGGAACACGCGGTCGTCGTTCTCGGGGCCGACGAGCTCGCGGAGCCGTTCGAGCTGTTCGTGATCGAGGAGTTCACCGATCTCGGAGATCACATCGACGAGTCCGCCGCCGACGACGAGGCGTGATACGTCGATAACGCTAGCGGGATCCGCGCGTCACCGATCGTCGATGACGGCTGATGCGGCGTCGTCCGCGGCCGCTCTCCTCGGGAATAGGTATATGGTCGACGACCACGCAGGGGAGCCATGGACCCTTCGGACACGGCGCTGCTCGGCGTCTCGGGCGTCGTCGCCGCCGTCGTACTCGCGGCGGCGATTGCCGCCGGTGCCCTGTTCGGCTTCGACGAGTCGGTGCTACGCCCGTTCTCCCTGTTGGTAGCGGAGCCGATCGCGTGGATCGTCGTCGCCGCGCTCCTCGTTGCCGCCGTCGGGAACGCTTACATCGGTTGACTCCCGTCGTCGACGCCGGCGGTGTCGGATCGAATCTCCCGGATCGTCCGGGCCAACGCCGCGAGCGCGCGCTCCGCGCTGGCGGCTTTGATCGCGTCGCGATCGCCGTCCAACACGGCCCGAACGCTTCGCGAGAAGGAGTCTCCAGTTTCCCACGGCGCGGCGTACGCGACACCGACGAAGACGAGCCCGACCGGTTTCTCGTCGGTGCCGCCGCCCGGCCCGGCGACGCCGGTCGTCGACAACCCCCACGTCGTGTCCGCG